>JAFXBB010000129.1 GCA_017521945.1 Alistipes sp.
AATGCACTCTCTCCAATAGTAGTAACGCTATCAGGAATAGTTACACTTGTAAGGCTGCTGCAATAACAGAATGCATGATCTCCAATCGTAGTTACGCTATCAGGAATAGTTACACTTGTAAGGCTGCTGCAATAACGGAATGCAGAATCACCAATCTTCGTTATAGGAGCATCAAACTCTATTACACCAACACTATCTTTATATGTATTAGATATTATAGTAGCACCAAATGCTGAACTCATATAAGGTGTTACTATCTTTCCATCGTTTGATGTATAATATAGGGAACATCTCGGATTTTGGATAATGGTATACTCTGCAAATAGTTCATTATTGCCTTGAGAGGTAACTTTAACCACACAGCTTCTCTCTATATCAGAGTTATTCTCTGCAATATTTAGCGTAGTACTATATGTAGATAAGCCTCGTGATGTAGGAGCAATAGTTATCCAATCTTGTGCCTCCTCTGGGATAATAACATCACAATCAACACTTGCTTGATAGTTTAGAATAGCAACGCCACCCTCAACAGGGATATTAAAGGTATTGTTTGCATCAGGGATAATAACCTCCTTTAACTTCTGCGACACCACTAATAGCTTCTTTGCATTACCGCAGCTAAAAACAACTGTGCCTTCGCGGTCATCATAGGTAAGATCTGCTGTAAGAGTGACTATTACACCTGTGTCGCTTGCATCGCCACTTGTGATAGAAGTAGTTATCCAATCGCAGTTGTTAGTCAACTCCCAAGCATAGTTGCTATATACCTTAACACCTACACTCTCGCCATCAGGACTGATAGTGACAATCTCCTTGTTAAGAGAGATGTAGGCATCATCAGGAATATTTCCTACCTCATCCTTAGAGCAACCAACAGCAACCATACACAAAAGAGCAAGTAGCAAAAATAGTTTTTTCATAGTATTGTGTAATAGTTAATATATGCGTTGTGATAATATTTAGACAAAAGTAGTAAAAATTTTCGCAAATAACAAAAAACCGTCTCTCGCAAAAAGCAAAAGACGGTTATAACAATAAAATGATTTAGAATACTCTAAGCCACAGAGTGCTTTACCTCTTCGTAAAACTTTACCAAAGCCACCTGATAGTATGGAATAATCCATAGCATTGGGATAAAGAGAAGTATAGACGACAGCATAGCCAAAGCTGTGTAGCCGAGCAACATTAAGAAGAGCTGCATCTTGTGGCCCTCCATAATCTGCATACTACGACATATAGACTCCTCGGCTGTCATCGTTGGGTTATCCGCAAGGATGTAAGGGGCAAAGAAGTATGAGCAATACTTAACGATACCTGGGATAATAAAGAGCAATGTCCATAGCGCTGTATAGATACCCTGAAGAAGGTACAAGCCCATACTCTTCCAATAGTATGTAGAGTTAAATGCAGAGAAGATACCCTCTACCTCCATCCTCTGCGTACCACGCACATAGCCTATCATCATCTTCACAAAGCCTAATGACATTGGAGCATAGACAAACAACACTAATGGGAAGCTACAACTTGTAAACGATGCAATAACACCAAACACCAATGCTACCAACACAGGAACATTCCAATTACCCTTGAGCATTACCGATGCCTCCTGTCTAATCTCTTGATTTGTTCTCATAACTCTATTTTTTAACATAAAACTTATCCAAAAGAAACATAATAACAACCCATACCAGAGTTACCAACACAATAACCATCTCGCTCGTCTTAAGAAGCACACACACCCACACCGAGGCAGTGATAACGATTGCCGACAAACTGGAAACCACCCTTAGTCGTCGCAGGTTGTAACGCGCCCTCTTCTCCGCTGATGCGGTGTTATAGCCCGATATTAGGAAGTCCCCCAAGCCAAACAACACCAACAAGGCTAATACCAAAACTACAACAGTTGCTACAATACCAATTATCAAATCTGTGTTCATAACACCCAATTTATAAGTAAAGCTCTCTTCTTTGACGCTTCTGGCGCATACGCATCAATGCTATCTCCTGACGCGAACGACGACGAATATATCGATAACGCAACGCACATCCACCAAAGACCAGCCACATAAAGAGTGATGATATAGAAATCTCCGTTGCAAGTTGTAGGTCTATATCCACATCACCCGCTCGATAGAGTATCCATGGAATTATCGACCAAAACAAAGCCAAAGCTCCCGTTGCCCACAACGCTCTTTTCCAGCAGGAGCGAGGCGATAATCGACGAAATTTTAATACCATACCCAAGAGTACGATTAACGAGGTAGCTATAATCATTATAGGCTCTCTATATGGCACACTCTCAGGCAAAATATCAAGATTAAGTAAACCGATAATTGAGCAACATATTACAATATCACCAAATTCAAGTTTACCATCCTCAGGACTCTTGCCCAATCGGCGCATAGCCTCCGATTGAAAGCCCTTAAAGCGAAAACGCCAACCGCTATACCTTCTCTTCATTCTTCGGTTCCTCCTTTCCCTTTTTGGCGCGAGGCTTGCGCCCGCTACGGCGCAGAGCCTCGGCGATTATCCATTGCAGCTGACCATTCACAGAACGAAACTCATCGGCTGCCCACTTCTCTAAGGCATCCATCGTCTCGCCGTCAACGCGAAGTACAAAGCTGCGTGTATTTGACTCCTTCGTAGCCATAATGAGAGAGATATTGGCAATTAGTTATGTAATGTGCCTGTATTAACTACTGGCTGTGCAGCCTCGTCAGCACATAGAACAACGAGCAAGTTGCTAACCATAGCTGCCTTACGCTCCTCATCAAGCTCCACAACCTCCTCAGTAGATAGACGCTCCAAAGCTATCTTAACCATAGATACAGCACCCTCCACAATCTTCTCGCGTGCAGAGATGATAGCATCTGCCTGCTGACGGCGCAACATCGCAGCTGCAATCTCAGGAGCATAAGCAAGATAGTTTAGTCGTGCCTCTACAACCTCGATACCAGCGATTGACAGACGCTCATTTAGCTCGTCGGTTAGCCTATCGTTAATCTCGTCACCTCCCGAACGAAGTGTTACATCGCCATGCTCACCATTGGTATTCTCATCGTATGCATACATACCTGCAACCTGACGCAATGCCGAGTCGCTCTGCACAGCCACAAAGTTCTCCAAGACATTCATACGAGCATTTGATGTATTAGCACCAATCTCTGTTGGGGCATCAATCTCAAATACCGCATTATACGCACCATCATTCTTTATCTTCCACACCACAACCAAACCAATAAGGATTGGATTACCAGCCTTATCATTAACCTTTATAGGGTCAACATTAAGGTTGCGCGCACGCAACGATAGCTGCTTAGCTGACATAAATGGATTAATCCACCAGAAACCAGTATCGTAGAATGTACCGCGATAGTTACCAAAGAACACTAATACACGCGACTCATTAGGCTCAAGCATCATAAATCCCGCAAGAGTAACCGTAGCCACAATAGCAAGTATTACAAGCGAAGTAATACCCAAAGCAAGATTAGCCTCAGGAGTACTTAGATAGTAACCCAAGTAGGCAACACCACCCCACATAAGCAAATCAACAACCAACATAACAAAGCCGTTAATCTTCCAACCGTTGTAAGTAAAGTTTTTCATACGCTATAAATATTAGTTATTAAAGTAATATCATTTTGATATCACAAAGATACGATAAATCTTTTGAAAATTCCAAATATTTTTGCAAAAAAAATACAAAAAAAGTGACTACCGCACGAATGCGGTAGCCACGCTACAGTTTGATTATTACAATCGATCTATTAGCTATTACTCACCCACTGAACCGAAATCCACAGTTGAGATTTGCTCTGTTACAAGCACACCATCCTTCTGTACCAACAGACCAAGAGTTGAGTTCTTCACAGGATTGTGAGCAACCTTTGATGTATCAGTATCAGTAAGACGACCAATAAGCATACCGATATTTGGGGCTTTAGGATCGTCCTCTGGGTACTTACCTGTAATCTGGTCAACTATAATGCTACAGTTTTCAATAGTATTACCAGACATGTCGCAGATTACATTAGCACAACCAACAAGGGCTGCAACATCACGATATGCCTTAACCTTAACACCTGACACAGTGTTGTTAATCACCTTATCAGAACCTACGCCAGAATCAGCAAGGTAACCTACAAGAGCGCCAGCCTTGTCACCATTGTCGAAACGACGAGCAGAAGCATCGTAGTTAGGCATTAAGATAACCTCACCACCTATTACCTGACAATTCTCTACACTACCATACAAAATTGCTGCAACAGCACCTGCATAGTGGCTACCGTAGATAATAGGATTGATAATATTAACATTTCTAACTGTGCCGATAACACAACCGAAGAGACCTGATGGAGTGGTATTATAGTTAGCAATCTTCAAGCCCTTGATAGCCTTACCATTACCATTATAAGTACCATTGAATGCATTAGCCACTCCATTAGTCTGAGTACCGATAGCGGTCCAAGTCTCAGTAAGCTCCATATCAGTTACCTGGAATACATCACTATAAGCCTTGTAGTCAGATGCAAACATCCAAAGAGCCTCAGCATTCTCCTTATCAGTACACTTATCATAGCCCAAACGAAGCTGACCATCACGAGTTTGAACATAGCGGCGCTCCAAACTCTTTGTAAGGATGTTGTAAACAGCTACACCATTAGCCTCAAGAGGAAGCTTCTCGCCAGTCTGACGACCAACCAAAGCACTCTCATTTTTGAATGGGGTGTGACCCGCCTCGTAACCATCGTAAGTCTGGTTAATCCATATTGTCACATTTGAGAGCTTATTTGTGCCATCCCAATCCTTGATATTTGCATGACCTGCAATTGCACCAAGATCACGATAACCCTCGATATCAGCATTTGTTACAGAACACTTAGTAATAGCACCAGCATCCTGCATCTGTGCTACGATACCACCAAGCTTATCACCGTCCTTATCATTCTGGTATACCTTAATAGTAAGGTTAGAAACATGGCAGTTATCGACATTACCCCAAATCTGAGTAGCGATAGGAGCAACACGACCAAGACCCTTAAGTTCCACATTATCCATACGGATATTCTTAATATCACCAACATACGAGCCGAACAAACCTACATCCTTACGCACTGCATCGAACTTGAAGTTAGAGATAGTCTTGTTGTTACCCTCAAAGTTATACAAACGGTATGAAGAACCAACCCAGTTATTGATAGGCTCGAAAGCAACCTTATCATCCTCGAAATACAACTTACCACCGAAGTCAATATCCTTAACGATAGCAACATTCTGGTATGTGTAGTAGTTAGCATCTGTAATGTGGTTAGAGAACCAAGCCAAACCATTAGCTGTAGAGAGCTCAAGGGTGTGCTTAGAAGCGTCGAAATCATTTACATTAACCTCAGCACCAACAGCGTAGCGGATACGGATATCTGTGTTAATTGCGCTATTTGCCACATCATCCTTCTCAGCATAAGCACCAGCAATATCACAACGACCGATGACACGACCGATATTAGCTGCCTTGTAGTAACCCGGAGTCAATGCCTCACGCTGAATAGCTACGATATTTACATTCTCAACAGTGTTGTTCTTAAGGTTGTCACCACCGTAGTTGAAGTAACCAGCGATACCTGCAACATCACGGAACGCAGTGATATTACTACTCTTCACAGAGCAGTTCTCAATAGAATATGATGCGATATTAGCAGCATCTGGAGCAGAATAACCTACAATACCACCAACCTTGTCACCATTATCCCACTCATTGCCAACCATGTTAGGAGTTGCAAGAATCTCACAGTTATCAACATGGCAATTCTTAACAGAACCGTGGATTGCTGCTACGATACCACCAACCCAGTGGTTACCTGTCATCTTAGAGTCAACAACAGTGATATCGTTAATATTACCTGTAACATAACCGAACAAACCTACATGCTCATCACCTACAATTGTAAGGTTCTTAACAGTTGCGCCATTACCATTGACTGTAAGAGTAGTCTTAGTTGTTGCATTTGCAATAGGAGCGAACTTAGCAATAGATAGCTCGTTGCAATAGTCAGCCATATCAAGCTCCACACCCTTCTTGAACTCGATAGTGCAATCATTAGCCTTGATATAGTCCTGATTTTGTGACAACCAGTAAAGATCACCAGCCTCCTCTACAACAATCTTATTATCCACAAACTCGAGACCGCATGCAACCTCATACAACACCTTGAATGAGATATTCAACTCAGCATTATTCTTAGCAGCAAAGTTGATATCTGCAATATTGCCAATGAATGGGTACATCTTAGCCTCCTCATCGTAAATCATATCTACACAAGTGCCATCGACCTTGATACACTCCTCATAATTGTTGTATGTCACATTGTACTCAACATCAAGAGCGCCCTCAGCCATACCATACTTCTTCTCAACCTCTGCAAGAGTGAAGTACTCCTCGCCGTTGGTAAGCTTGTACACATAACCGTCAAGAACATCTACAGCCTCCTCAGCAGCCTTAGTCCACTTGTATGAGTAAACCAAAGCATCCTCCACAGCATTGTACATAGGATGCTCCTCGATAGAGGCATTAGTCTCCTCAGCAACAAGAGCGTACTCAAACTCTGCATCATCTGCCTCGTGGATGTAAACATAGTCACTTGATGAAAGCACATTACCATCAACCTCTACACCCAAAGTAAATGCATAAGCGCCGAAATTCTCAGGCATGTTGTGAACAAAGGCAGTCACCTTAACACGACCCTCGACAGCCTCATCTGGCTCAATAACCAAACGCTCACCTCTCAAAACCTGACCACGGGTCTTAACAGGCTCAACAACTACAACACCATTGCTAACGATTGCACTTACTGCAGAAGCAGGAGTGATATCGAATGTAGCAGTCAAGGTTGTGGCACACAATGTTGTAGACTTGTCACCAAAGATACGAACAGCGGTTGCAAGACCATCATTATACTCTGGAACGAATGCAATGTTCTGAACTGTACCAGCCAACTTATTGTTAAGCTCCTCAAGATTCTTCTCAATAGCATTTAGTCTGTTGTTGGTCTCCTCCATAAACTTATTGAAGTTCTCAGTAAGAGCATCAACATCTGCCGTCAACTTCTCCAAGGCAATACGAAGGTTCTCAGTGTTGATTGCAACCTCATCAATCTTACCATTTGCAGCAGACAAAGCCTCCTTAAACTCATTGGCAAGCTCCTCGTTATAAAGCTCCATCTGCTCCTTTACTGCAGCAATCTCTTTCTCAAGCTTTTCGCACTCAGCCTGTACGCTACCCTCAAGTGCAGATACACCTTCGCTGGTCTCCTCAATAGCCTTGCGCAATGCCTCCATCTCTAAAGCCTGCTCTGCCAACTTTGCATTAAGCGCAGCCTCTACACGAGCAATCTCACCGCCTAAATACTCATATTGCTCAGCCATTGTAGCCTCAAGCTCTGCCAAACGAGCATCTACAGACTCATCAAGAGTCTCGATAAGTGTCTGAAGTGCTGCGTCAGCTTCGCCCATAACTTTTAGCTTTTCAAGAATAGATTCAACACTTTGATCGGTGTTAGCAATCTGCTCCTCCAAACCTGGGATAACGCTATTCTTAATATCCTCCAAAGCCTCTTCTACGGTAGCGATACGAGCCTCAAGCTCATTAATCTCGGCAGTGACTACTGTCTTGTAGTCAACCAAAGCCTGCTCATCCTTACCGATACGCTCCGAAATACTTGACAACTGATCTTTGAAAGCAGCATCAATTGTCTCCAAGCTCTCGATAGACTCCTCGAACTCTGCGATAGCATCAGCGTATTTGCCATCCTCAATAGCCTTAATACGAGCCTCAAGAGCATTGTAACTATCCTTAAGAGTCTTCAAATCTGCCTCATGCTTAGCTGTAAGTTCTGCGTCTGCAGCAACCAACTCTGCCAACTGAGTCTTTACAGCCTCGAGATCAGTCTTCAAAGGTGAAATTGTGGTGTTCATCTGTGACTCGATGTCATCTACTCTATTATTAAGAGCTTTGATGTCATCATCATACTTAGAACAGCCAACAGTAACGAGCATAGACCCAATAAGGAAGATGCTCAACAACTTTGATAAGTTCTTCATAATTGTTTAGAAAGTTAATGATAAATAATAATTTATAATAATTGATTTAGGTTAATCCTATCAACTAATAATCAAGTACCTCTATGCTATCGATGCACAAAGCATACTCAAACCTATCACTCTTAAAAACCTCAATGGTATCATATATGATACGCATGGTGCAAAGATATTGATTAAACTTTGCAAATGCAAATTTTTCATGTAAAAAATATTCATTATGAATGATTACGAGACAACAATCAAAACTATTGCACAGAATATCAAGAGGATACGACAATCAAAAAAGTTATCAGTGCAGGAAGTAGCCTACAGATGTGATATTGAAAGATCTAATCTAAGCCGCTTAGAGGCAGGCAAAACCAACATGACAATAAAGACAATATGCTTGATATGCTCAGCGCTAAATGTCAAATTAAGCGATGTAATAAAGGATCTGTAACTATTATATATAGGTATGAGTTAAACACTGCCAATGGCAAGCAACACCATACCGATAAGTATCAACGCAATATCTATTGCCTTACTCTTGATATTCTTCTCTTCGAAGATAAGTGCCGCACATACAAACGACACCACAACCGAGAAGCGTCTTATCATAGAGATAACAGCAATCATAGAGCCATCCATGCTAATAGCGTGGTAGTAACAAAAATCTGCAAGCGACACGAAGATACTAATGAGCGGTATTGCCCATGACCAACGAAACTTGTCACTACCACGACGAGGATACCATATTACAAGCGCTATAACAGACATAATGGCAAGTTGGTAGATACTAAACCAGCTCTGCACAAAAAGCGGGTCGAGCGAGTGTTGCCAGATGATATATTTATCGTAAAGACCACTTGCTGCACCAAGCAACATCGCGGCAAACATTGCAATGGCATGGATGCTTGTAAAGCTAACATTCTCCTTCTTACTACTTCGCGAAAGAAGATAGAGAGATAGAATAGCGACAATAACACCCGCCCACTGCCATAGGTTTAGTCGTTCACCAAAGATAAGCACTGCACCTATCAAGACTACCACTGGGCGTGTTGCATTAACAGGTCCAACAACAGAGAGTGGAAGGTGTTTCATCGCATAGTAGCCACATATCCATGAAGATAGCGTAATCACAGCTTTGATTGCCACAAGCAGATGACTCGAAAGCTCGGCTGGCTCATAGCTGAGCATAGAGCCATCAAGAACGCCAAGCGATAGCTCAGCATCCAAGACAACGGGCAAAAAAATGAGTGTCGATATAAGTGTATTAAACCATAGTACGGCTACTACGGCATTTCCTGTAAGCGAGCGCTTCTTAGCAACATCATAGAGTCCCAGCATCAAGGCTGAGAGGAAGGCTACACCTACCCACATTACTACCCAAAGATTAACAAATTGGCAATAAGAACCAATCCATACGCCACACTCGCCAAGGCATTAAAAGTACCAAAAGCGATACCAATATTACGCTGCTTGGTTGGAGTAACCAAGATATGCTCAGAGACAACAACCACAGTAAAAAACCCAAATCCTAACCATGCAAGCCACGACTGAGGCTGATAGGTGGTATATAGCACAATAAACGATATACTTGCCACATGAAGCAGTGCGCTAATTATAAGCGATGTGCGAGCCGTAAAGCGTGAAGGCACGGAGTGAAGTCCTCTGCTACGGTCAAACTCTGCATCTTGCAGTGCATAAATAATATCAAAGCCTGCCGACCAACACATAACACCCATAGCAAGCACAATGCTCTGTGGTGTAATCTCTCCCAGCACTGCAATCGTAGCCCCCACAGGAGCGATACCAAGTGAGAGACCAAGCACGATATGAGCCAACGAGGTAAAACGCTTGCAATAACTATAGAACATCACTATTGCCAAAGCCACAGGCGAGAGCCATCCGCACAATGGGTTGATAGTAGCACTTACAACAATAAAGAGTAGGGCGTTGCCAGCAACAAACCATGCAGCCTGCTTAGGCGAAATCTTACCTGCTGGAATCTCTCTATTTGCCGTACGAGGATTATCTGCATCGATAAAACGGTCTGCCCAACGATTAAAACCCATAGCGACATTGCGGGCAAAGACCATACATAGCACCACCTGAACGAGGAGCATCACCCACCAATATGGGTTATTAACCTCAGGCATCGACTTAGCCGCATAGACAAACGACAGCAAAGCAAAAGGCATTGCAAATACGGTATGCGAGAATTTTACCAGATTTAGATAATCTATAACTTTTGCCATACTATTTACCGTTTAGTTCGCGCTCCAACACCTCAATAAGCCACTGTGGGGCGCGCTGAGGACGACGACTATCCTTATCAATAAAGCCAAGCGTTGTAGAGCCAGTAGCAATATCACGACCATCCTCACCACGCACCTCATACATGAAAGTAATACGCGCCATAGGCATCTCCTTGACCTCGGCACGCACTGAGATAAGCTCATCATAGTAGGCTGGTTGTCGATACTTAACCTGAACATCAACAATAGGCATCATAACACCTCTACGCTCCATCTCGGCATAGGTCATTCCTGCGGCACGCAACCACTCAGTGCGAGCCACCTCAAAGAACTTGATATAGTTCGAGTGGTGGACAATACCCATCTGGTCTGTATGATGATACTCCACGCGTATCTGTGTCTCAAAACTTTTCATTATCTGATGCGGTCAAATGAACGAACAGTAATCTCATCCTTAAATGTTGCTTTTGCTGCCAAAGCTACAAACACCAATGATACAATAGGCATAATAGCCGCCCAACCAAAGTGTCGATGCTCAACACCTATATCTGCCAAAGCATTAGCACCTGAAAGCCAGAAGTATATAGCCTCAAAAGCGATACAACCGAGTAAAAGCACAATCTCAACGGCACATAAGCGAACCTGAAGCATACGACGCTTGAAAAGGAAGATTGTAACGAGAGGTAACACTGCGGCAAGAACCATTAAAATTCCCATCCAGATGGTACTTTGCGAAGCCTCGATAGAACTAAGCGAGAAGGCTGAAAGTGTATAAATATCTCCCGTAGATACCGTAAATGATGCAATAGGTGTAAATAGGGTTATACCCATGAGTATTGTTGCAAGCAACAAATAAAGTGACTGAATACGCTGAATCATAATATTTTACTTTACAAAGTATCTTAAATAGTTTTATCTATGTGATAGTTATTTCTATCTGATGAACGGCGATTGATAAGCTCTGCGAGAAATCCAGCGAGAAAGAGCTGAACGCCAAGCACAATAGCCAAAAGTGCTAAGTAGAAGAGTGGCTGATCTGTTACTCCGCGCCACAACAAACCATTAGCCTGAGCAATAAGTTTCTTGGCTATAATCCACACCGTTGTGACACCACCAAAGAGGAACATCAATGTGCCAAGACCTCCAAAAAGATACATTGGTGAGCGACCAAAGTGCGACATAAACGATACAGATATAAGGTCTAAATAACCCTTAAGCATACGCTCAATACCAAACTTAGATACGCCATACTTACGCTCACGATGCTCCACAACCTTCTCACCGATACGCTTAAAACCCGCGTGACGAGCAAGAATAGGTATATAGCGGTGCATCTCACCGTAGACCTCGATACTCTTAACCACCTTACGACGATACGCCTTAAGACCGCAATTGAAATCATGCAACTTGATACCCGACACCACGCGTGCCGTAAAATTGAAGAACTTACTTGGCCAACGCTTGCCTATAGGGTCGTAACGCTTCTTCTTCCAACCTGAGACAAGGTCATACCCCTCCTCCAATATCATGCGACGCATCTGAGGTATCTCGTCTGGCGAGTCTTGCAAGTCTGCATCCATAGTGAATACAACTTCACCCTCCGCGAGCTTGAAACCTTCGTACAAGGCTGCAGACTTACCATAGTTACGAAGAAAACTAACACCCTTAATTGCAGAGTACTCCTCCTTAAGCCTCTCCACAACGCTCCACGAGCCATCCGTAGAGCCGTCATCTATAAGGATTATCTCGTAGGTCAGTTCATTTGTGCGTGCTACCCTATCAATCCACTGCACCAACTCCGGTAACGACTCCTCCTCATTATAGAGTGGCACAACAACAGATATATCCAACTTATTACCCATTTTACGATTGTTTATTGGTTGTTCTGAGGCTCTTCAAATCGAGGACTACGCGATACTACACCAGCAATAATAAAGCCCGGAAGACCACCAAACACCATATATGACTGTAGTTTGCTCACAACATTCAACCACATTGATGGCTGCTCTACAAAGCGAAGCTGCGAAGCATAATCATCGAACATCTTCATCTCAGATGTTGGAATACCCATAGAGATATACATCTCCTTTAGTTGCTCGATACGCGTAACAAGACCTGAGATATAACCCTCATAGCCCATGGTTGAAATAAAGATAGTATCAGCTACGCCAACCAAGACACCCGCAAGCATTGAAACAAGCAAAATATATGACAAGGCAAGCGAATAAGGAAAACCCTGTTTAGGGTCTGAGGCATTAGCTCTACGACGCGCAAAACGCACCAACAACCAGATAAAAACTCCACAAGCAATAATCCACTCGATGCAGTATATTGCCGAGGCCTTCAACAATGCCATTTGGCTAAATGCCAACAAGTAACGCTCGAAGATAAACGACAGAGCCATCACAAGACCCAAGATAGCTCCCCTGCGCAATACATCATACCAAAAATCTCTGTTCATATTCTCTACTTTCTTATTTTCATTCTATCCAACGCACGATGATACTCCTGAGCGTTGCGGTTATGCTCATTAAGCGTGCGCGCAAAATTATGACGACCATCCATCTCGGCACGCGCACAGAAGTAGATATAGTCGTGCTTCTCATAGTTTAGCACTCCTTCAATAGCTGCCATATCAGGCATGGCAATAGGCGTTGGAGGTAAGCCAGCATACTTCTATGTATTATATGGAGATTCTATCTCCTTATGTTTGTCCAACACTCGGCGAATTGTTGGATCGCCAGCCGCATACTTAAGCGTAGGGTCCGCCTGAAGAGGCATGCCGAGCTTTAACCTATTGATATATACACCCGCTATACGAGGCATCTCATCCTTTACATTTGTCTCTTCATGAACAATAGATGCTAAGGTCATAACCTCATAGGGACTCATACCCAACCTTTCAAGTTGAGCTTGTCGCTTTGCGTTCGACCAGAACTTATCCGACTCACCCTTCATACGACGAACAAGAGCCTCAGGAGTTACATCGGAATATACCTCATAGGTGTTTGGTAGAAATATCGAAAACATCGCCTCGGCACTATCAAAGCCCAACTCCGCGATAAGTCCCTTATCCCTTAGAGCAGATACAACAGCAGCCGAATCGGCATCTATCTGCATTGCAATCTTTGATGCCAAAGCCTCTGGTGTACGGGCGTTATTTATAACAAGACGCACCGTGTTGT
Organism: Alistipes sp.; assembly: GCA_017521945.1. Taxonomy (GTDB): domain Bacteria; phylum Bacteroidota; class Bacteroidia; order Bacteroidales; family Rikenellaceae; genus Alistipes. Next base: position 13,520 of record JAFXBB010000129.1, read on the forward strand.
CAACACCGAACTTCAGAGTACGAGCAACCTCTATTACGGTCATCCCTTTATCAAAGGTATATTTTCCCGCCTCGATACCTCTATCAAGATTGATACGCTTAGCATATATATCAAAGGCAACTGGATAGAGCAACGAACTTTTTACCTTTTCGGTCATCTGCTCATAGCTCTCATTGGAGCGCAACACCACTGTAACACGCTCCTCGACAGCCTCACCGAAGAACATTTTATACCCCCAAATGGCAGAAACTGCACCAATAAGGAGTAAAACAACTATTATTACAAAAAATTTTCTCTTCATTTTCGCTTTTTAATTTGCAAAGATACATTTTTTTTGTACTTTTGCACCCGGGTAAGTCTTATACGACCAGCTCCTGCAGAACTCCCCCAGGCAAGGAATTGAGCAAGGGTATGCGGTTGTAGCGGTGCGATATAAGTAGCTTACCCTTTTTTTATACCTATATATAATATATAGTCCAACTAAGCATCTCCTTGGACAATATATATGATAGCATCATCGCAACACCAAACACGGCTATAACTCTCCAGCCCTTACGATTTACCGAACGGCTAAAAGCGATATAACTCCAATAGATATACCACACTAATATAAACGCAACGAACAACACCATAAGAACGACATAGAGTGTTGATAATTGTGTATTAAAGGGATTTTCCATGAATATTGAGTAGGCAACCTTATCGCCAAACGCAGCAGGTAGCATCATAAAAATAATAGGAAGGTGTGCATAAAGCATACGACCCAAAAGGTCAATAACACCAACCTTACTATTTAGGAAAAGCGCCACAACATAGATTGGCACAAAGAGCACCACCCATAAAACCACACCATATAGCACTTGAGTAATAAGCGATACACTCCCCCATGTGAAACTAACAATAGAGGTTGGTACAATTGAGAAGTACCAACCAATGATTGCACCTACTATCATCCAAAACACGCCCCAAAGGAGAGCATTCGTTGTAGATATCGTAGCAGAATGACGCAATAATCTACCCATGAGCCACCACTAACTAAAAGTCAATCTCTACACCTGCCATAACACCCATACCATTCTGGATGTAGTTGGCATAGTTATAAATCTTTTGATTAAGGAGGTTGAAACCATCAACATAGATCTTCCACTTAGATGTGGCACGAATACTGACACCAGCACATACATCAATGGTCATAGGAGTGGTGAAAGCATCGCTACTCTCAATCTCTGCCGACCATTCGCGCTTGCCTATCATATCTGCTGAGGCGTAAAATCTCCAACGCTTAAGTGTGTACTCTGCCATAAACTCTCCACTGAAACGAGGTGCATCAATCTTGTACTTATTATTAGATTGATTATCCTTATGGAGATCGACCTTAGCAGTAAGCATCAAGCCACCAATAGGATTATAACCGACCTCTGCACCAAAGAAGAGTCGTTTATTATCTGTGGTATCCACACCAAAGTTACCATCTGCCGTAACATACCACAAAATCATATCTCTCATACTTGTCCTACCAGCATAAAGACGATAAGTGAGCTTGGAACTCAACACTGAACCTACAACGCCAACCGCCAAATCGTAGTTGCGGCTATTTGGCATGGTGAGCATAGCACTCTCCATAATATTGTAGTCAAGATATGGATTCTGCCTATACAACCCAGCTGCAGAGTTCTGATAGATAGTTGTATTTAGTTCAGCATAAGGAGTAACAAACGACAAACCTACATCAAACAACGCCTTAGCACGAATTATAGGTGTATGTGTAGCCTTCGCACTATCCTTGACCTTGTCAAACATATAGCCAAGTGCAGACTCAAGACTAACAAAACCAAAGTCACGAGAATACTCTCCCTCAAGGCTTATTCGTAAGTTGTTATACGATGTAAAGTGTGACTGCCAGAGGTCTCCACCGAGCTTTATACCAAAGGTATTTTGTGTGAAGTTACGAGCAAAGCGCAATGAACCTCCTGCATTATACAACATCAAACCATGTGTCATGTGTCCTTCGCCCGGAGCCTCATGACCCCAATAACCACCATGAAGGTCAATACCAAAATTCAAACGATTGAGATTAGAGAAGTTATCGCCATAGGTAACTCTCAAATCCACATTCTTGAAATTAAGGTTTGCCACCTTATCTATACGCTCTGCATAGCGATTATAGTTGTCCACATCAACCTTAGCGTCAACCTCCAAGAGCTGACTACCGAGGAATGTTCCCGCCACCAACGACACTCCATTACGCATATCATAGCTATCGCCCGTCTTGCGGAATACACCGTCGATATTCTCTCTTGTAGCAAAGTTACCATCATGGGCAAAGCCAACGCTAAAGTAACCAATACGAACATTCTGTGTGGTGTATCTGAACTTAACATCCGAACATCCAGGCATACCAAAACCTGTACGGAGATAGGTCTTTATTGGACGACTATAATCCCAATAGCTCGCACGAGCAGGGTCAAAGTAGTGGTCATCGAGATTAATCTGCCATATATCCGTATTTATAGAGTACTCTATCTCTGGCTGAAGATTTGAATCCTCTGCAACAGAGGCTGGAGCAACAAGTTTTGTTCCCTGAGCCAAGTTGGGGTTATATACCGTAGTTACCTCAACATGCTTATGCTCCTGTGCTGAAACTCTTGCTGGCAATACCACAGCAACGAGTGCTACGGCTGTTATAAATATATTGTATAGTCTCATAATCTGACTTATTTACTTTAATTAGACCTATTTACCAATTGATGCGATACGCTTCTTAGCCTCTGTGATAATACCGTCATCAGGAATTGAGTAACCATCAACAACACTCTGGTAAGTTGCACGCGCTTGGAAAAGGTTGTTTGTCTTGACAAGTACATCACCCAGAACGATGAATATTCTCGCATGCCAGTACTCCGAACCACATCTATCAAGCGCATAGACACGCTCCTCGGCTGTAGTGTAATCACCGCAGTTGAAGTCATTCTCAACAAGGTAGTAGTATGCCTCAGCGCCCTCTGCAGTCATCGTATTCTCCGCAAGTTTCTTATACAAGCCAAGGGCTTCAGGCATACTATTATTCTCACGCAAGATGTTAGCCTTTGCCAACAAAGCCTTACGCATCGCCCACTCCGTAGCATCCTGCATCTTGATGACATTCTCGGCAGCCTCCTGAAGTTTACCACCTGTCAAGTAACAGAGCGACGCACTGATGTAACCCTCTGAAGCAATCTGACGCTTCTTAAGGTCATGTGCCGTGTTGTATAGTTCATAGTAAGCACCTGCAGCCTTCTCATACTCCTGCTCGTCGAAGGTCATGCGAGCATATACATCCAACACGCGTTCACGATACTGTGTCTGACCAAGATCAAGGAGCAACTCCATGTTCTTCATAGCCTGCGGCTTATTATCAAGAAGCACATAGCAATCACTAAGATAGAACAACGCCTCAGTGCGGTTATAACCCTTATCGAAGGTCTCAATATAGTTATTGAGTCTATTCTTAGCATTCTCGATATCACCACCAAGATATAGGGTTCGTGCAGCAGCAAAGCTCAAAGAGTCACGGGCAGCAATCGACATATCACTCTGCACCCCACTACGCTCAGCAAACTCGAAATAGGCATCCACATTACCTTCAGCAATATATATATCGCGTATAGAGCGTATTGCCGACATAGCAGCTGAGGATTGAGGATCATACGCCACAACTTTTTCATAATATTGGCGAGCCTCATCCTTGCGTTCCAAGTTGTAGTATGCCAACGCCAAATCGGATAGCGCACTGACATAGAACGGAGATGTTGTATCTGCCTCGACAAAACTCTGCAAAGTAACGGCACCATCTCTGTATTGATGTGAAGAGAGATAGGTACGACCAAGCTCATACCAAGCATCATCAACATAAGGACCCTCACCATTAGCTACAATACTCTTTAGACGGGTAATCTTACTCTTCTGCCTATCGTCAATACCATCAACCATAGCAAGCTGATAGTTAGCATAGAAACGGTCATCTGTATATGATGCTGCCGAGACACGATATACTCTGCGGGCATTCTCAAACTGACGGGTTTCGAAGTAGACATCACCAAGACGGTTATGAGCATCGAAGAGGAAGCCATCACGCACAGGGTAGTCGTAGACAAACTCCTGCAATGCCTGTTGCGCCAAATCGAGCTTACCCATATTCAAGTAGGCATAACCCAAGCCATAGTGTGCATATTGATACTCTATCTCACTCTTTGGCGCACGACGAACATACTCCTCATAGTACATAGCTGCGAGTTTGTTATCACCCTTATGGTACGCAATCTCTCCCTGCCAATACTTAATCAAGGCGTTATACTTAGGCACTAAAGCAATCTTTTCAGCCTCGCTTAGAAGACTCTCAGCAAGCTCCCAGTCGCCGCGCTCGATAGCATCTACAGCAAGATATACAGCCACCTTCTGATGGGCAGCAGCCATCTCTCTATCTGGATTATCAAACTCTCGGATGGCAACATAGGCAGCCTGATAGTTCTCCGAATTAAAGAATGCAGCGATAAGCAACTGCTTAATCTCCATGATGTGTGGAGAGTCAGGGTATCGCTTCATGTACGATTTGAGGATATTGATAGATTCATTGAAGACGCCACCACCAAGTTCAAACTTTAGACGGCAATAGTTCAAGTGCGCATCCTCAGCAATAGTCTCATCAAAGCCCTCAACAGCAGCCAACGCAAAAGCATCTGCTGCCATCTGCTTATCTCCAAGGTTGAGATAACAATCCGCAAGGTGGTAAGATGCATTCTGAGTCAAGGCATCCTCCGCGCCGCACACCTTAGTAAGAGCGGCAACAGCCTCACGATACTGTGTCATGCGATATAGCGAATATCCACGAATATATGACTCCTGACGACCGAACAACTCCTCGGGATAGGTATTGATTTGAAGAAGGGCGTTTTTATAGTCGCCCTGAATAAAGTAGCTCTCTGCCAACACACGCACGATATCTGCGCGTGTAGACGATGATGCACGCTTAAGAAGCGCCTCACCCTCGTTGATTACATAGTCATAGTTACCCTTGCGATACTCTATCTGCAGAAGGTAGAATGGAGCGAGGCTCTCATAGCCGACATACTCCTTAAGTTTTAGGAACCCATCCTCAGCCTCAATAAAGTGACCCTCGCGATAGACAATATACGAATAGTAGTACAACGCATGTGGATAGAGGTCCGAAAGTTTTGAGACCTTAACAAGGTGCATCTTTGCTTTACGATAATCACCCTCAAGGAAACGAATATAGCCCACACGCATATCGTATCGCTCCTTATCACTTGCACCAAGTCCCTTATAGTCAACCTTCTTGAAGAGTTCAGATGCCTGTTTATAATCGCCATTGTCCGAAACATAGCAAGCGAGCATAAACTGCATGGTATTGCGATAGGTGCTGGCTGGATAACGCTTCAAATAGTTCTCCATAGCTGCTTCCACCTCCGAGTCACCAAGTTCCATAGCGCAACGCACCTTATGAAACTCAGCCCAAGCAACATCGTTATGGTCGACAATCGGGTTTAGCTCATCGCTAAATCTCTCCAAAGCCATACGAGCCTCACCCCAACGGCGACGCTCCAACATGGTGTTAATATCATCTATACGCTCGCGTTTATCTATAGTTTGAGCCGCAGCAGGTGTAGCAAATGATGTAAGTGCAAAAAACAATGCTACTATAAAAGTGTTCCTTCTCATAGTATACTTATGTAAATATAGCGCAAATATAATAATTTTTACCCATTCGCACAACTCCTCGGCTCGATTATTGCCATAAACGCCTAAAGTTTTTCCATTAATATCAATTCCAAAGTAGATATTAACAAGAAAAAAGTGGACCCCGCATTGTGCAGAGTCCACCATCAAATCGTTGAGTTGTGTTTACTTAAGCTTAGCAGCAACCTTCTCCAACATATCCTTAGTCATTGACTCAAGATCCCACTCAGGCTTCCAACCCCACTCCTCGCGAGCGCAAGTATCGTCCAAAGAGTTTGGCCAGCTGCGTGAAATCTGATCCTTAACAGGGTCAACATTATACTCCATCTCAAAGCCTGGAACATGACGCTCAACAACCTCACGGATAATCTCTGGAGTAAAGCTCATAGCCGCAATATTGAATGAGTTACGATGCTTAAGCTTTGATGGGTCAGCCTCCATAAGTTCAACTGTAGCACGCAAAGCATCTGGCATATACATCATATCCATGTATACATCTGGAGCGATGTTACATACAAACTTATTACCCTTAACTGCCTCGTAATAAATCTCAACAGCATAATCTGTTGTACCACCACCGGGGAGAGTAACATTAGAGATAATGCCTGGGAAACGAACAGAACGAGTGTCGACACCGAAACGAGTGTGATAGTAGTTTGAAAGAAGCTCGCCTGTAACCTTGCAAACACCGTAGATAGTGTTAGGCTGCATAACGGTATCCTGTGGAGTCTTATCGCGTGGGAAGTCACCACCAAAAGCACCAATAGAGCTTGGTGTGAACACTGCACAATTCTTCTCGCGAGCAATCTCCAAAGAGTTCTCCAAAGCGCCCATGTTAATTCTCATAGCGAGCTGAGGGTTCTTCTCACCTGTTGCCGACAAAAGCGCAACAAGGTTAAAAATAGAGTCAATCTTGTACTTCTCTACAAGCTCAGCATACTGCTTAGCATCGAGAGCATCTAAAGACTCGAAAGGACCAGCCTCTGCCAATACAGCATTGTGTTTAACATCGGTAGCAACAACATTCGATGCACCATAGATTGAGCGAAGATATGGCACCAACTCAGATCCAATCTGACCACCGGCACCCAAAACCAAAATGCGCTTCATTTTTTATCAGTTAACTATTTTAGGTTTAATCAATTACCCTTGGTTATGCGATTATGTTCTCACAAATCATCAACAAAAATAAACATTTTATCTCAAATTACAGCAAAGGAGAGCTATTTTTTTTCTTTTTTTTCACACATCAAGACAATATAGACGAAATGTATTACATTTGTAGGATAAAACAACGCCAGCTCGAAAGATATGGAATCATTACTTGAATTTGGATATATAGGGTTATTTTTGGGGTCACTCCTCGCAGCTACAATTTTTCCCTTTAGCTCCGATGTTCTTCTACTCGGAATGTTGGTTGCTGGTGGCGAGCCTGTAACCACCGTAATTGTCGCAACCTTAGGCAATTGGATGGGCGGCATCATCGGCTATTGGATGGGATGGCTCGGCAAGTTGGAATGGCTTGAAAAATGGTTCAAAGTCAAGCCCGAAACGATTGCAAAGCACAAGGCAAAAGTGGATAAATATGGAGCATTCCTCGCACTGCTCACATGGACCCCATTCGTAGGCGATATCTTTGCCATAGTCCTCGGTTTTTATAAAGCCAAATTCCTCCCATCTGCCCTATGGATGTTTGTAGGCAAGTGTGGTCGATACATCTTCTGGGCAGTAGGTCACTTCTATGCAAGCCAATGGTTTTAATATATTTAAGCCACAACAAAAAGTTCCCAGCACAACTTGACAAAGAATATAAACATCACTAAAACAATTAGTGGTTTAACAAATCCAGCGCCCTTACGCATAAAATATTTTGAGCCTATATAGTTGCCTGCAATACAAAATATAGCGGCTACCAAAGCAAGCGGGAACATAACTTTTCCATGAACAATAAAGACACTTAGAGAGGCGAGATTTGTCGACAGATTTATCAACTTTGTAGTACCCACAGCCCTCTCTAAACCAAGGCGAGCCACACAGACCAACAACAACATTAGAAAAGTGCCTGTACCAGGACCATAAAACCCATCGTAGACACCCATAAATAGCGACAATACTGCAATCACAGTGATAGTCTTTCTAATTGGGAAAGGTGCTCTATACTTGCTTAAAGCTCGCTTGTTAAGCACAAATATTGCCGTTACAGGCAGTATTACAAGCATCACACACTTGAAGATGTCACTATCCATCAACAGAGCTAAACGAGCACCAATCCATGAACCAATCAAGGCAGCAATAACCACTGGCAGCATACCTCGCCACTGTATATAACCACAACGCGAATAGCGCATTGTGGCAACGAATGCACCACAACTTGCACTAAACTTATTTGTACCAATAGCCTCTATTGGACCAAAACCAGCAATCAGATAGGCAGGCAGGGATATCAACCCTCCACCGCCAGCAACAGCATCGACAAAGCCACCTAAAAACACAAGGGGACAAACAATCAAATACTCTAACATTCCATAAAATTTTTGCAAAAATAATCAATAGTTTTTGAACTATTCACAATATTCAAAAATATCACAAAAAACTATTGCAATTCTTGCAACATGCAACCACTATATTTTGCAATTAGATATTAGGAAAGGGTGATTAAGGGGAAGTTAGGGAACTTAGGGAACTTAGGGAACTTAGGGAATAAACTCACTATACTCCCTAATCTCTCTAAACTCTCTAAACTCCATAAACCACCTCGGCAGTCGCCCCGTAAGTTTGGGTGGCTCGGGATTTTCGATTTTCTTTTTTTTCAAAATCCTATGTTTTGAAAAAGAAAAAAAATTATCTCCTCTCAACCACGGATTATCAGTAAAGTACTCTCTTGGGGTATAGTGATACCCACACTTATCAAGACGATTACACTTACCTACTCTATCATTGATATATTGATTAGTCTCAGTATCAATGTAACGAGTAAAACAATACTTTCTTCCACACTGAGGACAACTATATCGTGTACCTCTACCACGATATTTCTCTAATTGATATCTATATTCACTATTCATACTGATAGCACTTATTTTTTTTTTCAAAACATAGGGTTTTTGAAAAAAAAAATCATTAAAAATTACTTTTCCCAAGCAAAGCAAATACACTTGATGCACTCTTATACCCTAAGGCATCGGCTATCTGCCGAAGGCTCTTTCCTTGGTCACGCATCCGAAGCGCAAGCCTCCTAACAAAAGTGAGTGACTATTTTACTTTTAGTCACTAAGCTGCATAGCGAAATTAAGGAATTTAAGGAGTTTAGGGAGTTGTTCACTAATTTCACTAATTTCACTAATCTCACTAATCTCACTAATCTCACTAATCTCTAATCTCCCTAATAAAAAGTCGCAGACTTATAAGATTACTAATTACTAATTACTCTTTACTAATTGGAAAATTTACGAATTTTCCCTAATTTCCCTCCCTTTGCCCTTACCACTTTTTTGCTTTCTGCTTTCTGCTTTGCAAAAACAGCTTCTTATATGCCACATTACTCCAGCGTTTGATAAAAAATTTGCAAAATATAGTGGTTGCATGTTGCAAGAATTGCAAATATTTCTTACCTTTGCACGAAATATATAATATAGTATGAAGCGTGCATTAAATATACTACCTAATTATGAATTGCGAGATAAGCAATCGTGTGGTAATTGCCGATGCTTCGGTTCATTTGGAAATACTGTTTTTAATTGATATTGGCGACTCTTTGGGTCGCCTGTTTTTTTATATATGGCAATGAGTAGAACAATTATCAAGAACGGACACATCGTAGGTGGTGAGATTGAGGATATTGCAATCGTAGATGGCAAGATAGCAGAGCGTGGTAACAACATAATAGCAACAGCCGAAGACGAAGTTATAGATGCTTCGGGGCTTATGGTAGCCCCCGCTTTTGTGGATGTTCATGTGCATCTTCGCGAGCCGGGTTTTGGCTACAAGGAGCGCATCGAAACAGGTACTATGGCAGCGGCGCGCGGTGGTTACTCGACAGTATGCCCTATGCCTAACCTTAACCCTGTACCTGATACCGTAGAGAACCTAAAGGTACAACAGGATATCATCGACCGTGATGCCAAAATTGAGGTACTACCCTACGCAGCCATTACCATGGGGCGCAAGGGCGAGGAGTTGGTAGATGTAGCATCACTCCACGACAAGGTATGTGCCTTTTCGGATGACGGCAGCGGTGTTCAAGTTGACGGCATGATGGAGCGCGCTATGACTGAGGCAGTCAAGTATGATGCTCTCATCGCTGCACACTGCGAGGTTGAGGAGCTACTCAAGGGTGGTTATATCCACGATGGCGAGTATGCCCGCGAGCATGGTCATAAGGGCATCTGCTCCGAGAGTGAGTGGGCGCAGGTAAAGCGCGATATAGAGATTGCAGAGCGTCTTGGTTGTCGCTACCATGTATGCCACATATCGACAAAGGAGACCGTACAGCTTGTGCGTGAGGCTAAGGCACGCGGTGCTAAAGTTACCTGCGAGACAGGACCTCACTACCTCATATTCACAGATATGGACCTTGAGGAGGATGCACGCTGGAAGATGAACCCTCCTATTCGCTCAGCCGAGGACCGCGCAGCACTTATCGAAGGTATCAAGGATGGCACTATCGATATGATTGCCACTGACCACGCACCACACTCCGTGGAGGAGAAGTCGCGCGGCTTGAAGGATAGTGCAATGGGCATCGTAGGTCTTGAGACAGCCTTTGCAGCGTTGAACACCCACTTAGTTAAGAAGGGTGTCATCTCTCTTGAGCATCTTGTAAGGATTATGAGCCTCAATCCACGCAAGGTCTTCCGCATCGAGGGTGGACTAAATATCGGCGATAGAGCAGACATCGTTCTTCTCGACACTAAGAAGCAGTGGCGTGTAGATAGCACGAAATTCTACTCTATGGGCAAGATTACGATGTTCGACCGAAGAGATATGACGGGAGATATTGCAATGACCATACATCGTGGCAAGGTCGTTTATAAAGCGTAAGAGAACAAACAATAATTATATAAAGTATAAAAGATGAAACCTTTTACTAAGAAACTTGTACTTGAAAACGGCAAGGAGTTTCCTGGCTATGGCTTCGGCTCGAACCGCACAGCGGTATGCGAGATTGTGTTTAACACCTCTATGGTGGGCTATCAGGAGATTGTTTCCGACCCAACTTACACCGAGCAGATTGTGGTGATGACCTATCCTTTGATGGGTAACTACGGCTTTGCTGATGAGGACTACGAGAGTAAGTTCCCATCTATGGGTGGCATGGTTGTTCGTGAGTGCTGCGACGCACCTAGCAACTTCCGCTACACCAAGACCCTCAACGAGGCTTTCGAGGAACTTAATGTTCCAGGCATAAGTGGCGTTGATACCCGCATGATTACCCGCATTATTCGCAACGAGGGTACTCAGCGTGCTGCTATCGTTGACTACGACATGCCACATGACGAGGTTATGGCTCTCATTCGCAACACAGAGCCAAGTCACAATCTCTTAGAGCGCATCAGTTGCAAGAAGCGTTGGTTCTCGCGTACCCCTAACCACAAGTGGGATGTGGTGGCTATCGACTGCGGTATTAAGTATAGCTTCATTCGTCAACTCAACGCTAAGGGTTGCAATGTGACCATCGTGCCTTACAACTCTACTCCAGAGGAGATATTGGCATTCAATCCAGACGGCATCTTCGTATCAAATGGCCCCGGCAATCCTGCCGATGCTGAAGTGGTATGCAAGACCATCAAGGCGTTGCGTGGTAAGTTGCCAATCTTCGGCGTTGACCTTGGTCACCAACTTATAGCTATCAGCTACGGTGCTAAGAACGAAAAGTTGAAGGTTGGTCATCGTGGTGCAAATCACCCAGTAAAAAATCTTGAGAGTGGCAAATTGGAGATTGTTCTTCAGAACCATGGCTACTCAATCAACGAGGAGTCACTTGCAAATACTCCTATCAAGGTTACTCACCGCAACATTTTGGACAACACAATCGCAGGTATCGAGGTTAAGGAGGAGAATGTATTCTCAGTACAGTATCAGCCAGATTGCACACCTGAGTCTACCAGCTCATACCTCTTCGACAAATTTATTAAACTAATGGAGGAATAGAATATGCCTAAGAGAACAGATATAAAGAAAGTAATGGTTATCGGCTCTGGCCCTATCGTCATTGGTCAGGCAGCAGAGTTCGACTATGCAGGTACACAGGCTTGTCTTGCACTTAGGGAGGAGGGTTATCAGGTTATCCTTGTTAACTCCAACCCTGCAACAATTATGACCGACACCAATATCGCAGATAAGGTCTACATGGAGCCACTAACTTTGGAGTATGTAGCTAAGATTATCCGCTACGAGCGTCCAGATGCTATCGTTCCAGGTCTTGGTGGTCAGACAGGTCTTAACCTCGCTGTACAACTTGCCAAGAAGGGTATCTTGGAGGAGTGCGGTGTTGAAATTCTCGGTACATCGTTCACCTCTATTGAGGAGGCTGAGGACCGCGAGCTCTTCAAGGAGCTATGCTTGCGCATAGGCGAGCCTGTCATCCCATCACGCATCACAAACTCTATCGAGGAGGGTGTTGAGGCGGCCAATGAGATTGGCTACCCTGTAGTTCTCCGCCCAGCCTTTACACTTGGTGGCACAGGTGGTGGTTTTGCCGATAACGAGGAGGAGTTGCGCGATACCATGCGTAATGCACTTGCTCTATCGCCTATCCATCAGGTGCTTGTCGAGAAGAGTATAAAGGGTTACAAGGAGATTGAGTCGAGGTTATGCGCGATAAGAACGACACAGCTATCGCTATCTGCTCAATGGAGAATGTCGACCCTGTAGGTATCCACACTGGCGACTCTATTGTTGTTGCTCCAAGCCAGACTTTGGCAGCAAAGGAGTACAACATGCTCCGTTCAAGTGCCTTGAAGCTTATCCGCGCATTGAAGATTGAGGGTGGCTGTAATGTACAGTTTGCTCTTGACCCACTATCATTCAAATACTTTATCATTGAGGTTAACCCTCGTGTAAGCCGTTCATCAGCTCTTGCATCAAAGGCAAGTGGCTACCCTATCGCTCGCGTTACTGCTAAGGTTGCCATTGGTATGACTCTCGACGAGATTCGCATTGCCAACACACCTGCCAGCTTCGAGCCTACATTGGACTATATCGTTACTAAGGTTGCACGCTTCCCATTCGACAAGTTTAGCGACGCTTCAAACGAGCTTGGCACACAGATGAAGGCTACGGGTGAGGTGATGTCTGTAGGTCGCACCTTCGAGGAGGGACTTCTAAAGGCTGTGCGCTCGCTTGAGACTGGTGTATGCCACATCTACCATAAGAAGTTCGATACCATGTCCAACGAGGGCATCTTGGCATACATTAGCAAGGGTACAGATGACCGTATCTACGCTATTGCCGAGCTTATACGCCGTGGCGTTGACCTGCTCCATGTCTACGACAACACCAAGATTGACCTCTTCTTCTTGGAGAAGCTAAAGAATATCGTAGAGATGGAGAGTGTTGTTAAGGCAAACATCCGCGATGTTGAGGTTTTGAAGGAGGCTAAGCGTATGGGCTTCAGCGACAAGTATATCGGCAAGCTATGGTCTATGAGTGAGAGCGAGGTATTCTTGTTCCGTAAGGCAAACAACATCTACCCTGTATATAAGATGATTGACACTTGCGCTGCGGAGTTCCACTCAGATGTTCCATATCTATACTCTACCTACGAGGAGGAGAACGAGTCCGTAGTTAGCAACCGTAAGAAGATTGTAGTTCTTGGCTCTGGTCCTATCCGTATCGGTCAGGGTGTAGAGTTCGACTACTCAACCGTACATGCTATATGGGCTATTCGTGATGCTGGATATGAGGCTATCATCATCAACAACAACCCTGAAACTGTATCTACAGATTACACAACCAGCGATAAGCTCTACTTCGAGCCACTCACTGTGGAGGATGTGATGAATGTTATTGAGTTGGAGAAGCCTACAGGCGTTGTAGTATCTCTCGGTGGTCAGACAGCCATCAACCTTGCAAAGCCTTTGTCAGACCTCGGAGTAAATATTATAGGTACAGGCATCGAGGCTATTAACAACGCTGAGGATAGAAAGTGTTTCGAGGCTATCATGCGTAAGGCAGGCATCCCTCAGCCAGAGGCAGAGGCTATCACCGATATTGAGCGCGGTGTAGAGGCTGCAACACGCATTGGCTACCCTGTTTTGGTGCGTCCAAGTTATGTCTTGGGAGGTCGTGCTATGCAGATTGTATCTAACGAGGAGGCTTTGCGCCACTACCTTAAGACCGCTGTAGAGGTTAACGAGGATCAGCCTGTACTTGTAGATAAGTATATCATGGGTAAGGAGTTGGAGGTTGACGCTATATGTGATGGCAAGGATGTGTTTATCCCAGGTATCATGGAGCATGTTGAGCGCACAGGTATCCACTCTGGTGACTCAATCAGCGTATATCCTACATTCAGCGTAAGCCAGAAGGTTAAGGATACAATCATTGACTACACTATCCGTCTTGGTAAGGAGATTGGTATTATCGGCTTGTACAACATCCAGTTTATTGCCGATGACAACGATATGGTCTATGTTATCGAGGTTAACCCACGCTCATCGCGTACCGTACCATTCCTATCAAAGGCTACAGGTACACCTATGGCAAACATCGCAACCAATGTGATGCTTGGCAAGAGCCTTAAGGAGCAGGGTGTAACCAAGATTATCGCCGATGAGAAGAAGCGTTGGTATGTTAAGACTCCAGCCTTCTCATTCGCTAAGATTCGTGGTGTGGACTCTTATCTATCACCTGAGATGAAGTCTACGGGCGAGGCTATCGGTTACGACTCATCATTGCGCCGTGCATTGTATAAGTCATTGCAGTCTTCGGGTATGACTATTGCCAACTACGGTACAATCTTCGTATCTATCGCCGATGCCGACAAACCTCGTGCTTTGCCACTTATCCGCCGTTTCTACGAACTCGGTTTCAATATCGAGGCGACAAGTGGTACAACGAAGTTCTTGCGCGATAATGGTATTCGCACTCGTTGCCTTAAGAAACTTAGCGAGGGTTCTACCGAGATTTTCGACTCTATTCGCAAGGGTCATGTTAACTATGTAATCAACACCATAGATATCAACCAGCACAGCTCACGCCTCGATGGCTACGATATCCGCCGCTGCGCAGTTGAGAATAATGTTACTATCTTCACAGCATTGGAGACCGTAAGCGTACTTCTTGATGTTTTGGAGGAGATTACTTTGGGTGTATCAACAATTGATGCAGAATAACGATGTATAAGAAAGGTATATATACGATACTTAGTAACGAGCCTCTAACACCTGCGGTCTATCGCATGGTGTTGGAGGGCGATACTCAGTATATCACCCGTTCGGGACAGTTTATAAACATTGAACTTGAGGGTAAATTCTTACGCCGTCCAATATCTGTATCTGACTACGATGCAACAACTATTACTATAATATATAAGGTAGTGGGCAGCGGTACCGACCAGATGAAGGGTATGAAGCGAGGCGAGAAACTCGATATCCTCACAGGACTTGGCAACGGCTTTAATACCGAGAACGAGGCTCAGAGTCCCTTGTTGGTTGGTGGCGGTGTGGGCGTTCCACCACTCTACAACCTCGCAAAGCGTCTGATTTCGGAGGGTAAGAGACCTATCGTCGTACTTGGCTTTAATACCGCAAGCGAGATATTCTACGAAGAGGAGTTTAGGGCGTTGGGCATTGATGTATATTGCTCTACGGCTGATGGCTCACATGGTGTTAAGGGCTTTGTTACGGATGTTATCCGCGAGAAAGCATTTGAATTCGACTACACCTATAGCTGTGGCCCTCTACCAATGCTTAAGGCGTTGTATGACGCTACGGAGGTTAGTGGTGAGTATAGCTTTGAGGAGCGCATGGGTTGTGGCTTTGGTGCTTACATGGGATGTTCGTGCAAGACAAAGTATGGCAATAAGCGTATTTGCAAGGATGGTCCTGTACTAAAACGAGAGGAGATAATATGGTAAAGCACTATGACACATCTGTTGAGCTTTGTGGTGTGAAGCTCGACAATCCAATTATTCCTGCATCGGGAACATTTGGTTTTGGTCGTGAGTTCGCGGAGTACTACGACCTCGACTGCTTGGGTGCAATATCGTTTAAGGGTACAACAAGGGATGCACGCTTTGGCAACCCTACACCTCGTATTGCTGAATGCTCGGCAGGTCTAATCAACTCCGTTGGTCTACAAAATCCTGGTATTGACAAGGTTATCTCGGAGGAGCTACCAAACCTACGCAAGATTTTCCACAAGCCTATCGTGGCTAATATCAGCGGTTTCTCGTTGGAGGAGTACGAGGAGTGTTGTGCGAAAATCGATAAGGAGGAGCAGGTCGAGATTATAGAGGTCAATGTATCATGCCCTAATGTACATAATGGTGGTATGAGCTTCGGCACACAACCAGAGTCGGCTGCTGAGGTTACCCGTCGCGTCAAGGCGGTGACAACTAAACCTGTATTTATCAAGTTAAGCCCAAATGTTACCGATATCGTGGCTATCGCTAAGGCTTGCGAGGAGGCTGGTGCTGATGGTATCTGTCTGATTAACACCTTATTGGGCATGCGTATAGACACTATGCGCCGTAAGCCTGTTATCGCTAATAAGATGGGAGGTTTTTCTGGCGATGCAATCTTCCCTGTCGCTGTGCGCATGGTATATCAGGTGGCTAACGCTTGTCGCATCCCTGTTATGGGTTGTGGTGGTGTTAGTTCTGCATCGGATGTTATCGAGATGATGATGGCTGGTGCTACGGCAGTTCAGGTGGGTGCCGCCAACCTCAAGAACCCATACGCATCGAAGGAGATTATCGAGGCACTACCAAAGGAGATGGAGCGTCTCGGCATCGAGCGTCTAAGCGACATTATTGGTATTGTAAAATAGCATTAAACCACTCAAAAGAGCAGTCCAATAGCCAATATTGGATCTGCTCTTTTTTCATACAACTAACGAAACAGTAATACAGATAGGTAGATATGACAAGATATTATAAATTGATTATGGCTATTATGGCACTTTGCGTGTCAATCTTTTTCAGTGCTTGTGAGGAAGATCCGAATGAAATAGTATCTGACTACTCTACCGTGTCATTGACACTCTCATCACCCTCATACGGAATAGATGAGATAAGACTATATAGCAAGCCAAGGTCTGTGATAGATGACAATTACAAGTATTGGAACTGGATAGGTAGCAATACTCTTGTCTATACCAGAGATTTGTATTGCAAGAACAAGACATACACAGCAAGAATAGAAATCTTTATACGCCTAAAAGATCAACTATTCGAAGTTAATAACAAATATCTATTGGATTCTAATGATATTGCAATCACATTATATAATAATAATAAAACAGGTGAAGAAATAGTTTTTGACGAGGTAAGTGACGGCTACATATATATAACAGAATACGAAACGCATACCTTAGGAAAGGTATCAGGCAATTTTGAGATTAGATACGCAGATAACACAACCATTACAGATGGTTCATTCCAAGATATACAAGTAAATAAAGGTAAGTACCATCCATAAAACCTTACATACAAATCTAAAATCAAATCTTATTTATGTTTCTAAATATAGATTTTTTAATATGAAAAAGATAATTATTGCAATAGCATCAGTTATAATGCTTTGTTCTTGTCTCACATATACTGTTTGGCTTGATGACTACTCTACTGTATCATGTGAGGTTACTTGGCCTAATGCAGAATTAGACAAAATGATATTTATTAGTTCTTATGATAAGTATGGACAAACTGGTATAGAAAATGATCTAAATGGATATATCTACGATAATTGCTTTAGATATTATAGATTTTTACGTAGCGAAGATACAAAATATTGGAGACTTACATTGGGATTTCACATCAATCTATATGATTCGACCATTGCTGAAACACCTACTATAGGTCATCAATATAAAATAACCTCTCCAGACTTAACTGTAATAGACAAAAATGATTGCGTTATAGAGGATATAGAGTTCATAGATGGCTATGTAATCTTCACTAAATGTGAAAAATACTTAGGATGCATTCGATTGTCAGGCAAATTTGAAATAATATGCGATAAGTTAACAATTACCAATGGTACTTTTATAGATATCATGTGCGA
>JAFXBB010000130.1 GCA_017521945.1 Alistipes sp.
AAATCTCTTTATAGAGATATTTTATACTTTAATTATAAAGTATTACTATTGAATAGTAAAAGGGTATCAAGCAAATAACCTGATACCCTTTTAGTTGCGGTCTTTCGACCTGATGATTACTCCTCCTGACGGTAGGTGTGCTCAACATAGATAGCGCGCTGCATAGCCTCACGCTTAGCGATTGAAGGCTTTGTGAAGTACTGACGACGACGAAGCTCCTTCAATACACCTGTACGCTCATACTTACGCTTAAACTTCTTAAGGGCGCGCTCGATGTTCTCACCCTCCTTTACCTGCATGATAATCATAACTCTATTCTTTTTTAATATTAGTATTCGTTTTTCAAAGTTTGAGCCTTTTGGGCGACTCGTTCCCTTACCACATCTGCTCCTTAAGGACCTTGTCTTCTTATAGAGCTAACTAACTACTCCTTGGGGTTTGTACCAAAATCGAGATAGGGCGCAATTCGTGCTGCCTCATCCTTACTCAATATTTTAGCATCGGTCATCTCTTCTATGGTACTCCAACCTCCTTTCAATTCTCTGTGGTTAATTATCCTTTTGAGCATTCGGCTCGATATATAAGGGTGAACCTCCAACTCTTTAGGGCGTGCAAAGTTAATATATATTTTTTTAATTTTAGCACTATCACACCAAATTTGTTGCGAAAATTTGCGAAAATTCTCTTCTGTAACCACTTTAAGTTCCGAAATTTGCTCTACGGAGTGGTATCCTCCAAGCAAATCCCTATATCTGAGGATGTGAACAACGCTCTTTGTACCTATGCCATTGATCTTAATGAGCGATGCTGAGTCGGCAGAGTTTATCTCCAAGGGAAGCTCTATATGTTGAGTTTGAGTGATGTCGGTGGTATCTCTTTGGGGAAAGATGATGTATGGTTTAAGGCGTGCTGCCATAGCTGAGTCCACAGCATAGCACTCCTCGAACTCCTCAATGTTGCGATAGCCGCCAATCATATCGCGGTAGCGAATTACAAGGTCGGCCTGACGCGAGGAGAAACCTATGGTACGAAGATAATTTGCTGTTGCGGTGTCAATCCTAAAAGGAGAGTATATGTACTCTCTTTTTGACTCTGTAGGTTTGTTTTGGTCTGCTACTTTAGGCTTGATACGATACTTCTCACCTATAGTTATATACGGCTCTAAGATGCAGTACAATGAGTCTGTCATGCCATAACATAGAGCAATATCCTCCTTAATGCGAAAAACCTTGCCCGACTCGCGCCAGCGAATAAGGTTTACGGCTATGTTGCGAGGTAGACCCGCTTTAACAAGTGTGGTGTAGTCGGCCTCATTGGGGTCAAACGATGAATATTGTGGTGTGGAGATAATCACACTATCCCTATTATTCAGTTCGGCAGAGATTACAGCCTCTCTACCCACGGGGCGAATAAATAGTGAAACAACAAGGATGATAAGTGCAAGTATTACAACCCACACCAAAGCCTCTAACATATCTCTTCGCTCCCTCTGCATAGACTACCACTGTGCCTCATCCGAGAGCCATAGTTTGCGATAACGGCGCGATGGTGACTCTATAAGGATGCCGATACCATACTCCTCCCAACGCTGGTCAACATAGTGTATGGTGTCGGGTGTTGAGGTAACAACATTTGGAAAACGGCTTGGGTTGTCGCCATAACCCGGACGCTTTGAGCGTGCATCAACTATTATGATATCGTTCCAGATGCGAATATCGCGTCTTGGGTCGGTGTTTGCTGCCGCCAACCATAGCAAATCCGATGGGGTCATGTAGCCCGCTGCGCCGTGGTCAAATAGAGCTACGAACTTAATGCCTGAGATGCTGTTCTCGGTAAGATACCTCTCTACATCAACCCTCTCTTGCCACTCGCGCTTAGCGTACAGAACGAGAAGTCCAAGCTCCTTGCAGAACTCGGTGTTAAACATCTCTACGCCACCCATAGGTTGTGCTGTGCGTGGCTCAGGGAAGGATGCTGGGGTTGTATTGGGGTCAATGTCCGTAAGGTCTATGGCAAGTTTTGAGCCATAGCCCGTAGTTGCTGTGGCGTGGTCAAGAACATCTAATATGCCCTCTGACCATATAAGGTTACGCTTTGGATCTAAGCCTCTTAGTAACTTGAACATCGCATCCTTGGAGCGTAGGTCTGTATCTTCGGGGGTTATGACTAAATATTTGTTAAACATCATCTGCCCAGCACCCCATAGTCCCTGTGCCACCTTGTTTGGTTGACCTAAATAACGCTTAGCAATAGAGACAAAGGCGATGTTGTGTGCCGTACCCTCCATAGGCATATAGAGGTCGCGCACCTCTGGTTGTACGGCAAGGCGTATAGGGGCGAGGAATATCCGCTCCGTTGCCTTAGCAATATAGGCATCCTCCATAGGTGGAACACCTACGATAGTCGCGGGGTAGATGGCATCACGACGCGAGGTGATAGCCTCGATATGGAATTTTGGATATAGGTCTGTAAGAGAGTAGAAGCCTGTGTGGTCGCCAAAAGGACCCTCGGTAGTTAGCTCCTCCGAGGGGTCAACATATCCCTCAAGCACAAAGTCACAATCGGCAGGCACCCATAGGTCGTTCGTTAGACACTTTACCAATTTTACAGGCTTACTGCGAAGCATGCCAGCAAGGAGCATCTCGTCCATATTGTCGGGCATAGGTGCGGTAGCGGAGTATATATATGTCGGGTCACCACCTATAGCTACACTTACGGGCATACGCTTTCCGAGTCGTTTATAAGCATCATAGTGGCGTGTGCCAGTCTTATGGCGGTGCCAGTGCATGCCTGTCGTGTGGTCGTCAAATATTTGCATACGATACATTCCGAGGTTAGGAATGCCCGACTCAGGGTCGACGGTCGAGACCATTGGTAGGGTTATAAACCTACCACCATCACATGGCCAAGATGTAAGGATAGGCAAACGGCTCAATCGTGCCTCTTCGCCTCGCCATACCACCTGCTGACACTCGCCACGCTCCTTGCTCTGGCGAGGAAACCACTTGGCTACATCGCCCAGCATCGGGAGCATCTTGAGCTTATCCCACACCGAGTCTTTAGGCGACATAACACCCTTTAATAGGTCGTCTATGCGTTTGGATATATCCTCCAACTCATTAACGCCCATCGCCATAGCCATGCGTCTATCGGAGCCCATCATATTCATCAGTACGGGGTAGTCGGTGCCGCTATTTTCGAAGAGTATAGCCTTGCCGCCACCCTCCATCTTTGATATGCGGTCGGTAATCTCTGCAATCTCAAATCGTGGGTCAACCTTCGTAGAGATACGAATTAGCTCGCCCTCGGACTCTAACTTACTGATGAACTCCCTAAGTCTCATACTACTCAAGTGCTAACGCCAAAACCTCGTTGTTGGTCCTCACATAGTGGAATGTAAGACCCTCCAAGTACTCGGCTCTAATCTCCTCGATATCCTTGCGGTTCTCCTCCGAGAGAATGATATCGGTGATGCCTGCGCGCTTAGCCACAAGGGTCTTTTCGCGTAGACCACCTACGGCTGTAACCCTGCCTCGAAGTGTTGTCTCGCCCGTCATGGCGATGCGCTCCTTAACCTTTCGACCTGTATATGTTGAGGTTATGGATGTTACCATAGTGATGCCCGCTGAAGGACCATCCTTAGGCACTGCGCCCTCTGGAACATGGATATTGAGATCCCACTCCTCGAACATCTTGCGGTCGATACCAAGCTCCTCGTGATGAGCCTTGACCCACTCAAAGGCAATCGTTGCCGACTCCTTCATAACATCGCCAAGGTTACCCGTAAGCGAGAGTTTACCCTTGCCCGGTGTAAGTATTGACTCAATATATAGAATGTCGCCACCTACCTGTGTCCATGCAAGACCTGTAACCACACCCACCATGTCCTTGATGTCGTAGCGGTCGTTATGGAACTGTGGCTTGCCGAGTAGTTTCTCGATGCTATCAACGCCAATCTCTGCTGTTATCTCCTCCTCCAAAGCTATAGACTTGGCACGCTGACGGGCAATCTTCGCGATGCTCTTGTCGAGACTTCTAACGCCCGACTCGCGAGTGTAGTCCTCGATAATTCGTACAACAGCCTCGTTTGTAAACGATAGCTTATCCTCTGCAATGCCATGTGCCTCGCGCTGCTTGGCAACAAGATGCTCCTGAGCGATATGTACCTTATCTTCGAGGATATATCCCGGGATGTTAATCATCTCCATACGGTCGCGCAACGCTGCCGAGATATTTTCGATATTGTTGGCAGTAGCGATAAATAACACCTTCGAGAGGTCGTACTCCGTATCTAAGTAGTTGTCGTGGAATGTGGTGTTCTGCTCTGGGTCAAGTACCTCCAAGAGTGCGCTTGAGGGGTCGCCATGGTTGGAGCGCGATACCTTGTCAATCTCGTCAAGGATGATTACAGGGTTTGAGGCACCGCAACGCTTGATAGTCTCGATAATTCGACCGGGCATAGCACCGATATATGTGCGGCGGTGACCACGAATCTCTGATTCATCATGCAGACCACCTAAAGATATACGCCCGAATTTGCGCCCCATAGCCTCCGCAACGGACTTGCCCAATGAGGTCTTACCAACTCCCGGAGGACCGTACAAGCAGAGAATAGGGGACTTCAAATCACCCTTTAACTTGATTACGGCAAGATGCTCCAATAATCGCTCCTTGACCTCATCCAAGCCAAAGTGGTCCTTGTCCAACTGAGCCTTAACCTCTGCCAGATCGAGCCTATCCTCGGTTACCTCCTCCCATGGCAGATCGAGCATAAGTTGTAGGTAGTTAATCTGCACCGAGTACTCTGCGACTGCAGGATTGAGACGCTCCAACTTTGCCACCTCCTTATCGAATAGCTCGGCTGTAGCCTTTGACCACTTCTTTGTCTTAGCCTGCTCGCGGAGTTTCTCTACATCGGCATCCATGCCCTCGCCAAGCTCATCCTGAATGACGCGCATCTGCTGCTGTAGATAGTAGTCCTTCTGCTGTTTGTCGATATCCTGCTTAACGCGACTTTGAATTTCGTTCTTAAGCTCTGCCAATTGCTGTTCACGCACTAAAATCTCCAACAAACGGCGTGAGCGCGCAAGAAGCCCCGGAGACTCTAAGAGTTGCTGGCGGTCATCATCTGTTAACTCCATATTCGAGCAGATGAAGTTGATTATCGCGCGGTTAGAATCGAGGTTCTTAATGGCAAATGCCGCCTCCTTAGGCATTGCAGGCGATATGTTTATGATGTGCAACGCTACCTCCTTGATTGAATCAACAATTGCTGTAAACTCTGCACTGTTTGGGTCTGGAGTGCTATCCTTGATTGGCGTTACAGTGGCACGGAAGTATGGCTGAGTAGAGATATACTCGCCAACCTCAATCTTCTCCAAGCCATTGAGGATTACAGTGAGGTTTCCGTTAGGCATCTCAAGAATTTTGAGAATGCGCGCCGAGGTGCCTATCTTGTGCATATCCTTAGGTTGAGGATTCTCCACAGAGCTGTCAATCTGAAGCACAGCACCAAGCAGACCATCACTTGCTTCAACGGCACGCACCAAAGCAATAGACTTAGGGCGACCAACGGTAATAGGGGTTACCGAGCCGGGAAATATCACCGAGCTGCGGAGTGTTAGAATGGGTAACGACTCAGGTATGTTTACCTCCTCAATGGTGTCGTCACCACCAGAAATAATGGGAATAACCTGATGCTTACCATCAAATAGCTCAGGTACTAAGCCCATGTCATCAAAATCCTTATTATCTCTTTTGTTCATAGCCAATATGTTTTGTGTTCACCAATATAGAGCATCGATTGACTTATATCTATCTTTACTCTGGTGAGTATATTCCAAAAATCGGTACAAAATTAGCTCTTATTTCAAAGAAATAATAGGACCTGTGGAATTTGTTTATAACAATTTATTGACAATTGGGATAAAAATATGTAGGTGACTAAAAAGTAAAATAGCCACTTACCGTGTGTTCAGACATATTATTAGGGAGATTGGTTAGGGAAGTTAGGGAGGTTAGGGAACTTAGAGAATTTAGGGAAATTAGGGAATTTAGGGAATAATCTCCCTAAACTCCTTAAATTCACTAAACTCACTAAACTCCCTAAACTCTCTTCTCTGTTCTCTGTAACAAAGTAACGCCTTGGTGGGGCGTTACCTTGTTACTTTGTTACTTTGTTACTTGCACTACATACGAGGTTGCCACTGGTATGCAAGATACCCCTATCGATAAGTCTACGGATGCGCATCTTGGATGTTGGCTCGGCAAGGTTTAGCACTTCGGTAATCTTATGCGTCAGCGTTGCACGCTCGACTACCGAGCATTCGCCATTACGATGCACATAGATGACCGTCTCAGCCTTACGCTGGAGCGATGAGCCGAGCTATCCGCGCGCCTTGTCACTCCCAGGGTTGGTGTGTAACACGCAGAGTATGTGCGTATTGGTCTTTGTCGATAGCGACATAAGCGCACCTACCAACGCATCACTCTCTATAGTTTTAATTATTAAGATATTGGTATATATTATGATTGACAGAATGAACGACTTTAAGCAATTAACGCTCAATTTATGGTACAAATATACAACATCAAATAGCGTTTGTCAAGTGTTTTGATAAATATTTTTACTTTGAGTGTTAAATTTATGTATTCAGTATTGACAATACGGAGTAACAAAGTAACAAAGTAACAGAGTAACGCCCCACCGAGGTGTTACTGTGTTACTGTGTTACTGTGTTACAGAGAACGGAGAAGAGAGAAGAGAGTGTAGGGAGAGTAGGGAGTTTAGAGGTTAGGGAGAGTAGTGAGTTTAGAGAGTTTAGAGAGTTTATTCCCTAAATTCCCTAATTTCACTAAATTCCCTAACCTCCCCTAACCTGATTAATTCTGCAAGCAGCAGTAGATGATGCCGTTTAACGATAAAGAACGGCAAAATATACTTTTTCAACAACCACTCGAACTCGATTATATGAATTTATCTCCTGTGGTGTACTTCAAATCTTCAATGAAGCTACTTATGTTTTGCTCCTCGTTCGACGGGCATATAAGCAGTACATCGGGCGTGTCGACTATGATGTAATCTTTGAGTCCACTCACTACAGCGGCCTTATCTTTTGGTATGGTTATCAGAGAGTTTCGCGTATTATGAGTTTTGATATTGTCATTACTCAAAGCATTGGCATACTTGTCCTTACGCGAGTTTTGGTAGACCGATCCCCATGTTCCTACATCGCTCCAACCAAAGTCGCTGCAGTGAACATATACATTATCTGCCTTCTCCATAATGCCGTAGTCAATGGATATTGAGCGACACTCTGAAAAGATTTTTTCGATAGCCTCTGTCTCTCTTGCTGTGCCAAATAGCTCTTCCATAGAGCTAAATAGTGCGGCGTGGTCGGGAAGATGTTTTTCAAAAGCCTCGATTATGTCGCTCACCTTCCAGAGGAAGATACCAGAGTTCCATAAAAATTCACCACACTCCAAAAAAGCCTCGGCAAGTTCGCGGATAGGTTTCTCGGTGAAGCATTTGATTTTGCATATATCCTCGGCATTCGAGCGCTGTATATATCCATAGCCTGTTTCGGGGCGTGTAGGCTCTATGCCAATGGTCATTAGCGCGTTGCGATATTGGATAAACTCTAACGAACTCTCAATAACACGAGTGAACTCCACCTCGTTGAGTATCAGGTGGTCAGCAGGTGTTACAATCATCTCAGCATTGGGGTTCTTGCGCCTTAGCATATATGAGGCATAGGCGATACAAGGTGCTGTGTTGCGACCTATAGGCTCGCATAAAATCTGCTCCTCGGTAATCTCGGGAATATGCTCTAAAACCAACTTCTTATAGCGTCGGTTAGTCACTATAATAAAGTTCTCAATAGGGACAATATTGGTAAATCTCTCGAATGTGTGTCGAATGAACGAACGCCCTGTACCGAGGATATCCAAGAATTGCTTTGGGTGGTTTTGTCTACTCATAGGCCAAAAACGCTTGCCTATACCACCCGCCATAATTACACAATATCTGTTGTTTTTCATCCCTTAAATTTTACAAATTTACACAAAGATAAAAATTTTTTATATCTTTGCAAAATGTTTGGCACGATTAATTTACAGAAAGTGTGCCACGCGGGATAGGGTAATTATTGTTAACGATATGAAAATTAGGTTATTCACCATACCAAATATCATTACACTTGCAAATCTTTTGTCGGGTGCAGTGGCTGTGACGGTCACTTTGCAGCATCATAACTACACCTTGGCTATGGCTTTGGTGGTCTTGGCTGCGGTATTTGACTTCCTTGACGGCTTTGTTGCGCGCCTTCTCAATCAGCAGTCGCCACTCGGTATACAGCTCGATTCGTTGGCAGATGATGTAACCTTTGGTTTGGTGCCTGCGGTAGTGATGTTCGATATCTACGGCCACACATCGTCATACTTTGGTCTTGACTCTTCGATTATGGGGTATATGGGTTACTTGACACTCATCATTGCAGCTTTCTCTGTATTGCGCCTTGCAAAGTTTAATATCGACACTACGCAAACTACGGAGTTCTCAGGTCTTCCGACCCCTGCAAATGCGTTATTATTGCTTTCGCTTGCGATGTTGTTCGAGAGGGGTGATATAGTGCTTTATCAGGAGCATATCTTGCTAATATCGGTGGCTATGTCGTTGCTCCTTGTTAGCCCAATTAGAATGTTTGCCCTTAAGTTCAAGGGTTTTGGATGGCGTGGTAATGAGCTTCGCTACATCTTTATTCTCGCATCGTTGTTGATAATTATCTTCGCCACGCGATACTCGGTGACTATAATCATCACACTTTATATTGTCGTGTCAACGCTTAAGTGGTTGTGTACTAAGAGGGAGGTGGAGTAGTGATGATAAGGCTTAGAGGGATATTTGCTATTGTGTGTTTGGTTGTGGCTTGGCTACTGCCTGAAAATCTCTATGCTCAGTTTGATGCGGCATCCATGCAGCGTCAGCAGCGTGGTGGTCAGAATATGGGTATGAATGGTGGTCTGCCGGGCAAAGGTACAGGCACACAAGATATGGATGACCCAAACGCTATGGGTGAGAGGGGTGATACCACAGAGGTAGAGGAGCGTGAGCGCAAACCTTTGGAGTCCTACTACTTCGGTGATACTGTTCGTGCCTTGCAGAATTGGCAGTGGACCATCGACCGCGATTTTGATAGGGTGAATATCGAGCCCCTTGATACAACTCTTCAAGATTGGCGTATCGACTATGTCTTCTATCGTAAGGGTGTAGGCGATATGGCTCTTGGAGGTTTGGGTCAGTCATCACAGGCTATAAATTGGTTTGACCGCCGTCAGGATAAGGATTTTATCTTTGCTCGCAGCTACGATGCTTACACCGCACGAGTAGATAATGTTCCATTTTACAACTGCAAGACTCCGTTTTCGAATATGACCTACTCAGAGTCAGGACAGAAGCGTTATCGTGAGGAGCATTTTGAACTTATCCATACTCAGAATATCGACCCGTCGACCTCGTTTAATGTGACATATAAGGCTCGAAGTACTATGGGTCTCTATGATTGGCAGCGTACCAAGAACCATGCGCTCTCTGTGGGTTTTGCTCATACGGGTAAGCGTTACTCGGTGCATGCCGCCTATATGAACAACATGGTGGAGGCTCGTGAGAATGGTGGTGTTGTGGGTGAGTGGGCGATTGCAGATACAACCTTTGAGATGCCTTCGGGTGTGCCTATGCGCTTAGCATCCTCAAAGGCTGAGAATAAGTATCGTAACAACGCCTTTGTGCTAAAACAAGCCTATGCCATACCTCTGCAGCGTGTTACGGAGTATGACTTCTCGTTGGCAGACCTCTCGGCCGTATATATCGGTCATCAGCTTGAGTATAACACATGGTCTAAGGTCTATACCGATGAGCGTGCTACATATACCAACCTCCATGGTAAGTATAACGAGGAGACAGGTAAGTGGGAGCGTGTCGATGGCTTGGAGTACTACGACAATTGGTATATAAACCCTACCAAGTCGCGTGACTCAATATCTGAAAGGTTGCTTTCCAATAAGTTCTATGTGCAGATACAGCCATGGGATAGAAACGGTGTAATATCGACAATCGATGGAGGTGTGGGTATAGACCTACACACCTACTCATACCTTCGCCCTATCAAGGATTATGTGCATGGCGGGGCTATGAAGGATAAACGCACCTCGTGGTACTTATATGGTGGCACAGGTGGTAAGATTAAACGCTATGCCGATTGGGGTGCTAAGGCTAAATACTACCCATCGGGCTACCGTGGCGGAGATTTCTCTTTGGATGGTGATATCACCCTTAGAGCCTATATCCGCGAACTTCCTTTGATTCTCAGCGGACGCTTCAAACAAGAGTTCCGTTCGCCTGCCTATTGGCAAGAGAATTTACTCTCAAACCACTACATGTGGTTTAACTCCTTTGACAAGGAGTCTGAAACTCGTTTGGAGGTTAACTTCTCGGTTCCATCCATTGCGTTGGAGTTGGGCTTCTGGCAGGGTGTTATGAGCAATATGGTCTACTACGATGGTAGCAGTATGGTCCGTCAGCACTCCGACCTTGTTAGTCTCACGAGTTTGTATGCTCGCAAGGATTTCCGCATTGCGGGATTTCATTTTGACCATAGGGCATTGGTACAAATCTCTTCCGATGAGAGCGTTATTCCAGTTCCAACATTTAGCGGCTTCTTATCCTACTACTTTGAGTTTTGGGTAAAGCGCGATGTGTTGCGAGTGCAGTTGGGCTTCGATGGCAGGTACAATACCTCCTACCACGCCCCAAGCTATAACCCTGCACTCTCGGTCTTCTTCAATCAGCGAGATGTTAGGGTAGGCAACTACCCCTACATAGACGCCTTTGTGTCGGCCAAGTGGAAGCGTATGCGTATCTTGCTGAAGTATCAGCATGTAAATCAGGGCTTGTTCGGTAATGGAGAGTATTTCCAGGTAGCTCGCTACCCGCTTAATCCACGAATGTTCAAGCTCGGTATCTCGTGGTCGTTCTACGACTAACGGAGAGTTTTGTCCGTGATAGCAGCCCACAAACAGGTAAAAGATGTTAAAGAGAGTATCGTTTGTGGTTCTATCCGTAGCACTTATCGCTGCGTATGAATCAGCTATTGGTCAGCCTCAAGACCTCAAGGCGCCAACTACTGCCGAGGCTATAGCGGCTAACCAAAAACTTAACGAGCAGACCCCAGCAAAGGAGCTGCCATGTGTTATTTCGCGCTTTGATAACCTTATGCGTAAGGTTGGCGCAGAGGAGGGACAGGATTGGCGATTGATGAGTGCCATAGCCTACAGTGAGTCCCGTTTTATTGAGAATTTGGAGTCAAAGCAGGGAGCTATGGGTATCATGCAGATACGCCCTGTTGTGGCCCGCCACTTTAAGGTCCCCGTTGAGAGTATCAACGACACCGAGACAAATATACGCCTTGCGGGTATGCTTCTCTCGGAGCTTGATGATATGCTACACATGCCATCATCAACCCCTGAGAAAGATCGTCTGAGCATCATCCTCGCAAGTTATAATGCAGGTATAGGTCATGTCCTTGATGCTCGCCGTTTGGCGCGCTCCGAGGGTGCAAATCCAAACTCGTGGGCAGATGTGAGCCGCTACTTGCAACTAAAATCTACGCCAGACTACTACCAAAAGGATATAGTCAAGTGCGGAAGGTTTACAGGCAGCGCTCAGACCCTGAGTTATGTAGGTCAGGTTATGCGAAAATATAACCAATACTGCAAACTTACGGCGCAGTCGTAAAAATTTTAGGGTAGTGATGCAAAGGAGATTCTATATGCGTCATTACCCTTTCCCTTTAATTATGTTGTAGCCTATTGATTTGTGGTGTTAAAGCACCCTGTTGTATTCAAGTATCTCTCTAATCTTTGCCCAATTAACTACGGGGCGGCGAACACCATCAATAAATATTATCGGGCAGCCGAGTGCTGAATCATCAATGTAGTATTGTGCAAAAACCTTTGGCGAGTCGGTCCACTCCCTCTGCTCAGGGTTTTCGTTGACTGCCCACAACTCAATTTTGCGCTCCTTGAACCAGCGTAGTGCCGCGTCAAGTTTCGCACCTGAGCGCATGGTATAGAGAATAAGGCGGTGACCCGCTTTATGGAGTGCGCGAAGTGTATCTACTGCACCCTCAACATCAAGACCCACAGCGGGGTAGTCATGCTCTACGCAAGTGCCATCAAAATCGATGGCTATGATAAGTGATACCTTGCCCATGCTCCATTAATTGCTCTTTATCTTGGATAGTAGACGCTTTATAATGCCATTCTCCTCCTCGTCGCTATAGTAGCCATAGCCGTAGCGATGACCGTTATGTGTCACGCTATTGAGGATAACACACATATTTCTAAACTTCTTCTCGCGGTAGAGCATCTCGATATCGGGCAACTGACGACGATCCAAGAAGCCCTGACGGATAACATATACAGTAAGGTCCACCAAGCGGTCTATGATTATTGCATCTGCCACAGCCATGGCTGGTACGCTATCAATGAGGATATAGTCGTAGCGGTTGCGTAGCGAGGCAATAAGCTCCTCTATGCGCTCCGAGAGAAGCATATCAGATGGGTTTGGTGGCTGGGGGCCGGCGTAGATAAAGTCGAGATTTGAGTTCTCCTCGCTTGGTGTGATGATGTCATCCATAGAGGTTATCTTCCCACTGAGGTAACTTGTTATGCCCTTACGATTGTGACGCTGTCCCATGCTCTTGGATAGTGTGCGACGGCGTAGGTCGAGGTCAAGGATTATAACGCGCTTGCCCGATGAGGCGAGGGTTACGGCGAGGTTTGACGATATGAACGACTTGCCACTATGAGGTATCGATGAGGTGAACATGATAACCTGCACCTTGTTGTTCACCGACATGAAGCTAAGGTTGGTGCGTAGCATGCGGAATGACTCCGATAGTGCATCGCGGCTATCCTCCCTGACAACAATACCATTGCCCACCTTACCGCTATATTGAGGCACATCGCCA
>JAFXBB010000131.1 GCA_017521945.1 Alistipes sp.
CCTGTAGATTGTGCATCGCGCCGCTCGGCTCACGGTTTTGCTGAGAATGGTGGTGTTACAGCCGCAGTTAAGGAGTTGGTAGCAGGTAAGCTCGACTTCACAACATTGCAGATTGCAGGTCTTAACAAGAAGAATGTGGGTCTTTTGAAGGCTTACGGTAAGACTGGCAAAGCTCCTGCACAGTTTATCGAGGTGATGGTTTGTGACGGAGGTTGTATCTCTGGTCCGAGCGTTCACACAGCATACGATGCTGGTGGTAAGAAGACCTTCGATGCTGAGCTTAAGAAGCGTTAATAACCTTAAATTCATAGATGAAAGATTTAGTTGAGCAATTGGTAAAGGGTGATAGGCTTAACGCCTCAGATTTGGGGCAGCTACTTCGTTGTGCTGCTCAGGACTCAGCCGTGCTTCAACTACTTCGCGATAATGCCGTCCGAACTGCGCGCCAGCAGTTCGGACTTGGCATATATATACGCGGACTTATAGAGCTTTCAAGTTTCTGCCGTTCAAACTGCCTATACTGCGGTCTTAGACGCGACAATCGCTCTGCCGAGCGTTATAGACTCACACAAGAGGAGGTGCTACAATGTTGCAAGGAGGGGTATAACTTAGGCTTTCGCACCTTTGTATTGCAGGGTGGCGAGGATGGCACACACTCCGACGAGTGGCTTGAGATGCTTATATGTCAGATGCGTAGTCTATATCCAGATGTAGCTATCACACTCTCTCTTGGCGAGCGTAGTGAGGCATCCTACATACGCCTAAAGCGTGCAGGTGCTAATCGCTATCTGCTGCGCCACGAGGCCGCTAACAAGGAGCTATACGCTTCACTCCATCCCGATGGCAAGGGCATAGAGCATCGCTTGGCATGTGCTGAGGCACTGCAAAGAGCTGGCTATCAATTAGGTCTTGGCATGATGATAGGTGTCAAGGGTCAGACCATAGAACATCTTGTCGAGGACCTACTTCTCATTGAGCGCATGCAACCTCAGATGGTTGGTATTGGTCCATTTCTACCACATAAATCTACACCGTTAGGCACAGAGCCTGCAGGCGACCTAAACCTAACCTTAGCAACCATTGCCATAGTGCGTCTTATGCTTCCCAAGGCGCTCATACCCTCAACCACAGCCCTCGCATCGCTCACGCCACGCGGGCGCTTGGAGGGGATACTCTCGGGAGCGAATGTAGTTATGCCCAACCTCTCGCCTTCGGATGTTAGGGCTAAGTATGCTATATACGAAAACAAAGCCTCATGGGGCAAGGAGGCAGCCGAGGGATTATCGGCTCTTGAAGAGGAACTCTCCACCATTGGCTATCATATAGATTGGTCAAGAGGTGACTATAATATAGATTAAGTCGAATATAAGAATAGATAAAAAATGATTGAATATAATGTAGGCTCGGTGCATGCCGAGGAGTTTATCCACGATGGCGAGATACGCGCAACATTGGAGTATGCACGCGAACATCGCGCCGACAAGGCACTCATAGAGGAGATACTTGCAAAGGCAGAGCAGGGAAATGGCATCTCACACCGCGAGGCAGCAGTGCTTATCGAGGTAGAGGACAAGGAGATTGAGGAGCGTATGTACGCCATTGCGCGCCGTTTGAAGGAGCGCATCTATGGCAACCGAATTGTGATGTTTGCACCTTTGTACCTATCTAACCACTGCGTAAATGGCTGTGTATATTGTCCTTACCATGCTCAAAATCGTCATATCCCGCGCCGTAAACTAACCCAAGAGGAGATACGCCGTGAGGTTATAGCATTGCAGGATATGGGTCACAAGCGACTTGCATTGGAGACAGGCGAGCATCCAAAGCTCAGCCCTATAGAGTATGTCTTGGAGTCTATCGACACCATCTACTCTATCCATCACAAGAATGGAGCTATACGCCGTGTGAATGTCAATATTGCAGCCACAACCGTTGAGAACTACACACGCCTAAAGGATGCTGGCATCGGCACATATATCCTCTTTGAGGAGACCTACGACAAGGCTGCATACGAAGCTCTTCACCCAACAGGTCCTAAGAGCGACTGGGCATATCACACCGAGGCTATGGATCGTGCCATGCTCGGAGGCATCGACGATGTGGGCATCGGTGCATTGTTCGGACTATCGAACTACCGCTACGATGTTGTGGGTATTCTTATGCACGCCGAGCATCTTGAAGCGCGCTTTGGCGTAGGTCCTCACACTATCAGCGTACCACGCATCCGACCTGCAGATGATATCGACCCTAAGGACTTCCCTGATGCAGTTACGGATGATGTCTTCCGCCGTATAGTTGCAGTATTGCGTCTTGCAGTGCCATACACGGGTATGATTGTTTCGACACGCGAGAGTCAGCGTTCTCGCGAATTGGTGTTGGATGTAGGTGTATCGCAGCTTAGTGGTGGCTCGAAGACCTCGGTTGGTGGCTATGCCGATGGCATTGAGGATGCTGAGGAGTCGGCACAGTTTGATATCTCGGACAACCGCACTTTGGATGAGATCGTCGGGTGGTTGCTCAACTTAGGATACATCCCAAGTTTCTGCACCGCCTGCTACCGTGAGGGGCGCACGGGCGACAGATTTATGTCACTTGCAAAGCGCGGTCTTATCGGTAACTGCTGCGCGCCGAATGCTCTTATGACCTTGGCAGAGTATCTTGAAGATTATGCATCAGCGAAGGTTAAAGTAGCTGGCAAGCAGATGATTGAGCGTCTAACACAGGTTATCCCTTCAGAGAAGGTGCGCCAGATTACCGAGCGCAACCTACAGGAGATTATTAACGGTAAGCGCGACTTCCGCTTTTAAGTGTTGAGCCTATGCAGAGTACTCCATCATCAGAGCGCATACATATAGCCATATTCGGGCGCACAAACGCCGGTAAGTCGACACTCACAAATCGCCTTATAGGACAAGATGTGGCTATTGTATCACCCCACGCAGGTACCACAACAGACCCTGTTCAGAAGCCAATAGAGATAAATGGCTTGGGTGCTGCAGTTGTCATCGACACTCCCGGACTTGATGATAATACGACACTTGGTAAGGAGCGTATGGAGCGCACCGCCAAGGTGTTGGATAGGACAGATATCGCCATTGTTCTCTTTACGGATGAGGGCATTGATAGCGAGCTACGCATATTGGAGGAGTGTCGCATAAGGGAGATATCCACCATTGCCGCACTCGCTCAGATTGACCGCATTGCAGACTACAAAGCCGTTCAAAAGCGAATTGGCGATAGTATAAAGGGTGATGTTATCGCAATAAGCAGCACAACAGGCGAGGGTATCGACGAGCTAATAACAAGATTGGCAAAGATACGCCCTACGGAGGAGCGTCTTATAACCGAGGGTTTTTGCAAGGCGGGAGATAGAGTGCTTCTTGTCATGCCGCAAGATAAGTCAGCACCAAAGGGGCGACTTATTCAGCCACAGGTGCAGACCATCCGCGAATTGTTAGACAGAGGGTGTATACCTATATGCTGCACACCTGAACGCATGGCTGAGGCATTGGCATCATTGCAGACTCCGCCAGAGCTTATCATCACCGACTCACAAGCCTTCGAGGAGGTCTACAAACTTAAGCCCGAAGCATCGACATTAACATCCTTCTCGATACTCTTTGCTCGTTATAAGGGTGATATAGCCCTATTTTTGGAGGGTGTAAAGGTCTTGGAGCGCATCACACCAACTTCGCGAATACTCATAGCCGAGGCATGTACGCATACGCCTCAGAGTGAGGACATTGGTCGCGTTAAGCTTCCGCGCATCCTGCGCAAGAGGTTTGGCGAGCAGTTGCAAATTGATATTGTTGGCGGTGCTGACTACCCTGAGGACTTGACACCCTACGACCTTGTTATCCACTGCGGAGCTTGTATGTTCAACCGTAAGCATGTACTTAGCCGTGTGGAGCGAGCGCGTAAACAGGGGGTGGCAATAACAAACTATGGCGTTATCCTCGCAGCCCTAACAGGAATACTCTCAAGGGTTAAGAGCGAATAATTTGGCAAGTACGGAATAAATGTGTAACTTTGACAAAAATATGTACTACGATGGAGATACAGAGAATAAAACTTCTTGATAGACAGTTTAAGACGATGATTTCTGCTGAGGAGATTGACAAGGCTGTACAGCGTGTTGCTGACCAGCTCAATGAGCGCTACGCTGGTAAGACCCCAATATTTTTGGGTGTGCTAAGTGGAGCTTTCCTCTTCCTTAGCGATCTTGTGCGAAAGACAACATTTGACTCGCGTCTGGCTTTCATCAAAATCTCCTCGTATGAGGGCATACAATCTACAGGTAAGATTCAGCAGCACCTTGGTATCGATTTTGATATTGAGGGTAAGGATATTATCATCGTGGAGGATATCGTGGAGACAGGTCACAGCATGAACTACCTATTGGACTACCTCAAGAAGCGTAATCCAGCAAGTGTATCTATCTGCACACTCTTCTTCAAGCCAGATAAGTTCCTCTATGAGTACAATATAGACTATGTGGCGATGCCTATTGGCAATGAGTTCATCGTGGGTTACGGCTTGGACTACAACCAGATAGGTCGCAACCTTAAGGATATTTATGTATTAGATGAAGATTAATCCAGATATAGAGCTATTGGAGGGTGGCAAGAAGCTACCCCTCGTGGAGGATTTCTACACTATTCAAGGAGAGGGCTTCCACGCTGGTAAGCCTGCATACTTTATACGCCTCGGCGGATGTGATGTGGGATGTCGCTGGTGCGATGCCAAGTACACTTGGAATCCTAAGATATTCCCACCCACGCCTATTGAGACTGTTGTTGAGCGTGCTGCATCATGCTCGGCACAGGCTATTGTTATTACCGGTGGTGAGCCACTACTCTACCCCTTAGGCATGCTCACCCGCGAGCTTCATGCAAAGGGTCTTGAGATATTCCTCGAAACATCTGGCACAAACCCCATAAGCGGTGAGTTCGATTGGATATGCCTATCTCCAAAGCGTCAGATGCCACCACTGAGTGAGGCATTGCGTCGTGCTGACGAGCTTAAGGTTATCGTGCAGACCAAGGAGGACTTGGAGTGGGCAATGGAGTGTAGCACGAAGGTTAGTCGCAAGTGTCTACTCTATGTACAGCCAGAGTGGAGCGTATATGAGAGTATTATTGGAGAGATGGTTGAGTGGGTTAAGCAGAACCCAAAGTGGAACATCTCTATCCAGACCCATAAGTTTATGCACATCCCATAATGGCACGCGGCAGAAAAGATAGAACGAACAAGAGCAAGCAGCAGCGGTTTATCAATGGCTTCTGGATAACACTGACCATTGTCATTGCTATTGCTACAGGTATAGTATCCATAAGTACTATATCAAGCATGATTCGCACGCGTGCCAACCGCAAGGTTGTCGAGCAAAAGATTGCAAACTTAGAACAAAAGTTGGAGAGCGACAGCATCTTTATTGAGCGTATCACCACCTCTGCGGAGTTTATGGAGGAGTATGCACGCGAGACCTTCAAGATGCAGCGCAAGGGAGAGACAGTTTACATTTTAGAGAATTAGTAATTAGTAATTAGAAATTAGTAATTAGAAACAAGCGCTGTATCAGATATATACACAAAACAAATCATTGCTAATTACTAATTACTCACTACTAATTTAATCATCCGTGCAATATAACGCCTTTCGGGGCGTTATTTTTGTGTAATGAGATTGTTGAACCATAAATACTATATTGCCTATTGATAAGACTGCTACTCGATATTTTAATTTTTTGAAGTTATGAGAAGAAGTGTTTTATCAATCCTTGGCGTTGCTGCTATATCGGCAGTGACCGCCATCGCTACACTCCATGTAGCAACACCTAAAAGTAGCCAACCAGCAACAATTGCAGAGGACAGAACGGTGATATTCAAAGAGAATCCCGTGACCAACACCCACTTTGCATCTTCTGTTGTGCGTGGCGAGTACCCCGACCTCACATACGCAGCAGAGAATGCGGTAAAGGCTGTTGTAAATATCAAGGCGACAATGACCGTAAGTAGCCCAACCTATAGAGACCCATTTTTGGAGTTCTTCGGCTACCCACAGGGCGGGGGTAAGCGCGAGGCTCAGGCTGGAGGCTCGGGTGTTATAATCTCTGAAGATGGTTATATTGTCACCAACAACCATGTTATCAATAACGCCAATACACTAAGCGTAAAACTCTACGACGGACGCACCTTCGAGGCAAAGGTTATCGGCTCAGACCCTACAACCGATGTGGCTCTTATAAAGATTGAGGCCGAGGGGTTGCCTACCCTACCATTCGGTTCATCTGACGACCTACGCCTTGGCGAGTGGGTACTCGCTATAGGCTACCCTATGGATTTGCAGTCGACCATCACAGCAGGTATTGTTTCGGCTAAGGCACGCCACCTCGGAGCTATAGATAACCGCTCTGGTATCGAGTCATTTATCCAGACCGATGCGGCTGTTAACCCCGGTAATTCGGGCGGTGCATTGGTGAATACTCGCGGCGAGCTTGTCGGCATCAACACAATCATTAAGACCTCTACAGGTAGCTATGTAGGTTACTCATTCGCAGTACCAGAGAGCATCGTGCGTAAGGTAGTGGTCGATTTGAAGGAGTCGGGAGTTGTGCAGCGTGCAGTGCTTGGTATCTCATACCGCGCGATTGACCAGCAGTTTATTGACGAAGCGGGCGACTACACAGGTATTGACAAGATTGGAGGTATCTATGTTGCCTCAGTAACGGAGGATGGCGCAGCTTCGAAGGCGGGCATTCGTAAGGGCGATATCATCACTAAGCTCTCAGGCGTGGAGGTCAACGACTCGGCGGTATTTCTTGAGCAGATAGGCAAGCGTCGTCCGGGCGATAAGATTGATATTGAGCTACGCCGCGGCGATAAGAGTATCAAGACCACTGCAACACTTCAGAATAAGGCGGGCGAGACCACACTGCTTGCTAAGGAGAGCGTAGATGTTGCAGAGATACTCGGCGCTAAGCTTAAGAATGCGCCACATAGTATATGCGAGGAGCTTGACATCAAAGGAGGCGTTCAGGTCGTAGATATCCTTAGTGGTGGATTATTGGAGCGTTGCCGTGTCAAGGAGGGATATATTATCACCCACATAAATGACCGTCCCGTTCGAAATATCGAGGATATTGAGCGTCTGACAGAGAAGGTTACAAGCATTGACGGCATCTATCCCAACGGCAGAGCTTCGAGCTATATGTTGATGTAGCGAAGAGGAGCGTTAATGACAACTAACGGCGACTAACAGAAGAGATTAACATTGGTGTGAAGGCGCTGAGTGAACAACCCGAAAGTTTTACTAATTCTCAGAAGCTGTTTTGAAATTCAAAACAGCTTCTTAGTCTGACCAATCATCGCCTCGGCGTAGATCATATCCTCTGGTGTGGTGAGCTTGATATTTGAACGCTCACCCTTGATAAGTGTAACCTTCACACCAAGGCTCTCGACAACTGTTGCGTCATCCGTAAAGCGTGGGTCGTACTCCTGCTCGTATGCTCGACGAAGTATATCACCGCGGAACACCTGTGGGGTTTGCACAATGCGTAACTTTGTGCGTGATATAACCTCACTCTCCTCACCCTCCACCACGCGGTAGGAGTCCACAGCATCAACAACAGGTATAAGGGCATCGACGCTCTCTATCTTAAGCATAGCGCTGATAATAAGGCGCTTGCTTACCAACGCCCTCACACCATCGTGTATTGCTACATACTCCACCTCTGGGGATAGCGCCTCAATACCACACTTCACCGAGTCGAAACGCTCCTTACCCCCTGCCACACACTTGTGTGCCGCCACATCGAAGCGCGCGGCGAGGTTTTTCCATAGCGCGATATGCTCCTTGGGGAGTACAACAACAATCTCAGCACCTGGTAGCGCCTCAGAAAAGGTGTTGATAGTGCGTGCCACCACAGGCTCGCCACCGAGTATCATAAACTGCTTGGGTAACGATGACTGCATGCGGCTGCCTGAGCCTCCCGCAACTATAATTACTCCTCTTCGTGCCATATCAACTTCTTTCCAAATCCTAAGGTATTATCCGTAAGTTTCATCATCCGAGGTCGCACCATCCACAATGATAGTGGCGCAACTGCAGCGTAGGGAAAACGCTTGATGTATAGGCTATGTGCCTTACTATCACCACGCTCTGCACGCCCCACAACCTGCAAACCCTGAATGCGTCCAACAACGCGCGTTTCGAGGGCGATGGATAGGGCTACATTGGGGTTTTGCTCCATCTCTGCGCCATGGCGTGTTGTAGTCTCCGAGGTAAAGATAAAGAGGTTACGCTCCTTGTCGTAGGCGTAGAAACAGTTGGCAACATAAGGCATACCCTCGCCATTTACTGTGGCAAGGGTAAGCAGATGATGTTTTCGTATGAATTTTACAAAGTTCTCCTCCATGCTATTGCTTGTTTTGAGCGGGGAATATATCCTCCTCGGTGATTACTCCACCTACAACCTCTCTGCCCTCAAGCTCGGCGATTACCCTATCGCGTATAGCCTCAAACTCAGCCTTATGCTCAGCAGATATAGGCTCGGCTGGCTCCTGCGGCATCTTTAGGGGGTCTATAGGAGTGCCATTCTTCTTGATGCGGTAGTCCAAGTGAGGACCTGTAGACGAGCCTGTAGAGCCTACATAACCAATAAGCTGACCCTGCGATACGCGGGTGCCTACCTTAATGCCCTTAGCAAAGCTCTTAAGATGTAGATAACCCGTTTCAAGGTTGCCTGCATGTTTGATTTTTAGGGTGTTACCACCACCGCCACGATCCCAGCCCGCAAAGATTACCGTACCATCTGCCACCGAGTGTACAGGTGTGCCTGCAGGTGCAGCATAATCCACACCGTGATGTGGGCGATAGACCTTATGTACGGGATGAAAACGCGACTTCGAGAACTTAGAGCTGATGCGTGTATACTTTAGCGGAGCCTTCAAGAATTGCTTTCTTAGTGACTCACCATTACTCTCCCAGTAGCGTAGCTTGCCCTCCTCCTGAGCGTATGGTATGGCGAAATATTTCTTACCGCCATGGTCGAACTCAGCACCCCAGATGCGACCAATACCCACCGATTCGCCATCAACAATCTTCTCATCGTAGACAACCTTGAAGGAGTCGCCAGCTTGAATACCGAAGAAATCTACAGTCCACTGATATATATCCTCGAACTCGGCAGCAAGCGCATAAGGGAGGTTCTGCTCCATGATAGTACCCCAAAGCGAAGATGTAATGCTCGCCTCGCAACGCTTTCGTACCAACTCCACAGGGCGCGAGCCTAAAGATACGCTGACACTATCACCCACAAAGCCAAAGACCACATAATCAATGGCGTTCTTGTGATAGACGATATAGTCGAGCTTGGTGTGTTGACCGAGGCTATCTGTGGTGTGACGAGTAAAGGTTGTATATGCGTTGTCGGCGCGTATTTTCCTTAGTGGAAAGACCTCCTTTGACGCCTTGTCCAAACGGTCAACCATGACAGCCGATACACCGCGACGACCGAGGATACCACCGACAGTTTCGCCCATACGCACGGTGTCGTTTTCAATAGTATAACCCTCGATATCTATGCCGTAAAGGAACACAGGCTCCTTTACTGTCTCTTCAATCGCATTGTTGCCTCCGTTTTCGGTGGTGCTACCGCCACAAGCTACAAGTGTAAACGCAAGAAGTAGTGTGGTAAGACGAGTGATTAAATTCATAACACGCAAATATACGAAAAAATAGTTGTCAGTGTACACGATAGTAGCTAAAAATGGCATAAATTTACAAATCATCCGCTTTTATTTGCTTAATATAAAAAATAGTAGTACCTTTGACCAAATTGTGACACTATGTATCGCAGTGAAATAGAGAGATAATGAAGATTTTTGCAACCATACTATCGTGGATATATCGTGCAGTGATTGTGCTAAGACACAAGCTCTATGATTGGGGCTTGAAGAAGAGCCATTCGTTCGATATTCCTGTGGTGTGTGTGGGCAATATAACCGTTGGTGGTACGGGCAAGACCCCTACGGCCGAGTATCTCCTTACGCTCCTGCAACCACACTATAATGTTGCTATCCTTTCGCGTGGCTATGGTCGTAGAACTAAGGGGTATAGAGAGGTGCAGGTGAACGATAAGTACATCGATGTGGGTGATGAACCTCTACTCATAAAACTCAAGTTCCCGAACAATGTGATTGTCGTGTGCGAGGATAGAGTTATGGGTATCGAGCGTATTCGCAAGGAACACCCAGAGGTTACGCTTATTGTTATGGATGATGGCTTCCAGCATCGCAGCGTCAAGGCTAAGGTGAACATCCTTTTGGTTGACTCTACACGCCCTATCGATAGCGATAAAATGCTTCCGTTGGGTCGTCTTAGAGACCTGCCTTCAAGACTCAGTGCAGCGCACATATTTATAGTTACCAAATGCTCCGATACAATGACTCCTATCGACAAGCGATTGTGGTACAACAAGTTGCGCTCCGTGGCATATCAAAAGGTCTACTTCTCTCGTATCAAGAGCCTTATGATTGAGCCTCTGTTCCATTTTGAGGAGCGCGAAGAGGTGAACTATGGTCAGCAAGCTATCCTAATGACGGGAATAGGCAATCCAAGACCATTCATTCAGGAGGCGGAGACTAAGTTTAATGTGGTGGATAAGCTAATCTTCAGAGACCACCACGGCTTTACC
Source organism: Alistipes sp. (assembly GCA_017521945.1). GTDB lineage: Bacteria > Bacteroidota > Bacteroidia > Bacteroidales > Rikenellaceae > Alistipes. Next base: position 10,697 of record JAFXBB010000131.1, read on the forward strand.
GTTGAAGATATGCGTAAGCTCTTTGATAAGCTACGAAATCATCCTCGTGCCGTGATTATAATGACCGAGAAGGATGCTGTGAGGTTGCGTGGCGCTCGTCTTCCTGAGCAGCTTATGCGAGCCATGTACTATCAGCCAATATCAATAACTTTTGTCGATGGTCCAGATCAGGACTTTGCCGGCAGACTTCTTAAAGATATACGCCACAAGGAGAAACCTGTCAAAATGGATAGTGGCGAGACAAATGATAGTGTAAATATATAAATAGTTGATGCAATGATAAATAAAGTTATATTGGTTGGCAATGTTGGTCTTGACCCTGAGGTGCGTACACTTGAGACGGGGGTGAAGGTTGCTCGTGTGCGTTTGGCCACAAGTGAGCGTATTTTCAATCGTCAGACTAACGAATCCACAGAACATACCGAGTGGCACACGGTGACACTTTGGCGAGGACTTGCAGAGGTGGTTGATAAGTATGTGCGTAAGGGTTCTCAGATATATATTGAGGGTCGTCTTCGTAGTCGCGAGTGGGAGCGTGATGGTGTTAAACACTACACAACAGAGATTGTCGCCGACGATATGAAGTTGCTTGGTCGTCGCCCAGAGGGCGCACCACAACAGGCAGCATATCAACAGCCACAGCAACCTGCATATCAGCAGACACAGCAACCTACATATCAGCAGCCACAGCAACCTGCATATCAGCAGACACCACAACAACCTGCATATCAATCTATTCCACAGCCAGAGGCGCCATTTGTTCCTGCTGAGGATCCAGACGATTTACCATTTTAGGGGTTATATTTAATTAACCTCTAAACAAGGAGTGGGTGACTATTTTACTTTTTAGTCACCCACATTTTTTTATTGCATCAATTTGCATAATATGCAGAAATAATTAAAAGGAGTTCTCTATTTAAGGAAAAATTATTAAATTTGTACGCTATAATATATCCCATTTTGATATATTTTTAGAAATAGAAGGATGAAACATTATAATTAACTAAGCACTATGAGAAATTATTTTGCAAAAATTAAGGCTATAGCTACCTCTATGGTTGTTATGGCAGTCGTTGCAAGCTCAGTATCGTCATGTACTTATGATGACACAAAACTTTGGAACGAAATTAATAGCATGAAGAAGGAGATTGCTCAGTTGCGCAGCGATCTTAACGATGTTCTTGAGGCTATTAGCGGCATTGTTAGTGGTGATCTTACCATTAAGGATGTTCAGCAGATGGGTGATGGTAGTCAGGTACTTACACTCTCTGATGACACAAAGATTACTATTTATCCTAAGGGCGGTGGTCTTGCAAATATCATCACTACCGTTACTATCGACGATGTTCGTTATTGGGCGATGTACGATGGTCTTGGAACAGCACAGCCTATCCTTATTAATGGCAATATGATTCCTGTTGCTGACCTTGCGCCTATGACACAGGTAAACGATGAGGGAGCTATCGAGGTATCGTTTGACGGCGGTAAAACATGGGTAAAGACTGGCTACGAGGAGTCTATTACCGACACAATCATCACAAATGTGGAGGTTGTCTACTCAGATTGGCAGACTGATGCAGATGGTAACCCAATAGGTCTATACTGCATTGTAACCTTTGCTGATGGCTCAACAATGAATGTCGGCATGCAGAATGGTAAGCTTGTGATGCCATTTGATATGTTGTTCGTACCTTATGGTGCTTATATGCCATTCTCTATCGAGGTTGATGATGTTGCAGACTTTATGACCACAACACCTCGCGGTTGGGAGTGTGAGGTTGAGCATAAGGCTAAGTTGCATCGCATGACTCTAACCTTCACTGCACCTACATACGAGGATGTAGTTTCGGGTGCTGCGGTAAGCAATGGTGTTGCTAAGCTTATGATTGTCTTCAACAACGGCTCTTCAGCCATTGCAAGCATCAAGCTCTCTACTAACCCTGCAAAGGTTAACTTCACTCAGGAGGGTCTATATCTTGAGGCTGGTTATGGTACTAACTATGTGCTTTGCGGTCTTGTTCCAAGCAACACATTCGATGTAGACAACTACACTTTGGCTTGCAATGAGCTTCTTGCAGGTGAAACAATTAGTGGCGGTCGTAAAGTGTATGAGGTAGCCTTTATGGAGGAGTCTATAGAGTATATCCCTTACACAGCTCTTCGTTCTGCTAAGCTCACTGCTGGTAGCGAGTATATATTCTGGTATGTTGTTCCTCGAACTGACGATAATGGTGATCTATATGTAGTTAAGGAGGAGATTTGCAGCGAGATTTATAAGCACTCTTCAGTTGATTTCAATGTAACTAAGCAGGATTTCTTCGATGTCGCTATCAACTTCAATGTTAAGGGTTCGGCTGGTTATATGCTCGGTTATAGCAAGGCTGAGGAGTTCGATGCTGCTCAGTTGGCTGAGTACTACAACGAGTACCCTGACTATTTGAATGCAACACAGGCTGATATGAACTATTCAGGCTCATTTGTTGAGCTATTTGATATCAACGCAACAAGACTTGATGAGGGTACAGAGTATGTTGCATGGTATATCGCAAAACCAAAGGATGGTGTTATTCTTGTGGATAATGTCCTTAATTGGTCGTTTACAACCGAGGGCTTTACTATGGGTGGCGATATTGAGGTTAGCATTGTTGGTGATGTTACCGTTGAGTATGATTTCATTGAGATGACCCTCAATACTGAGTTGGAGCATATAGCCTTCTTCTATAACGCCATGCCTTCGTATATGGCATCGTCATACGCAACAGATGAAGATGCTATCCAGATGCTTACAACCGAGGGTAAGAAGGCCGTATCAAACGAGGCTGCTGTAGCTCGCTATGATGGTGCTAAGCCGGGCGATAAGCTAACCTTCTTCGCTGTGGCAGTAGATACTGCAGGTAAGTATGGTAAGATTTTCAAGCAGGAGTATACTACTCGTGAGCTTGTGTATAACGATCTATCGCTCAAAGCTACGCTTGTAGACTATAAGATTGATGATACACGCATCTTGTTGGAGTGTGAGGGTGCTGCATCATACTGCTATGTTATTTGCAAGACTTCGGATGAGGATATATGGGTAAATCGTTACGGCGGTACCGCAAAGAAGGCAGGTGAGTATATGATCAAGCACTATGCAAATAGTGATGTACATAAGGTCACAGAGCTTGAGGATGGTCACATTTGCTTCTCAGGTCTTGATATGGGTGTTGAGTACGCTATTATTATCGCTGCAGTAAGCGAGGATGCGCTTCTCTCAAAGCCACAGGCCATCTACTTCGAGCCTATTGCAAACATCGGTAATGTAGTTCGCCGTGACGATCCAAACTGGGCAGTAGGTAAGCCAACAGTCGAGGTTTTGGAATACGAGGATAATCCACACCTATTCTATAGCTTTTCATGGAAGTTTATTCCGGGCGAGCATACCACTGCATACTCAGCAGCTATGTTCCCTGTAAACTTCGTAAATGAGGATCTTGGTACAAATATCGACACAGTAGAGAAGCTTATCGCTGACCTTATGTCATCATGTGATACAGGTACCATGAGCGAGCAGGGTAAGAGCTGCGAGTGGAATGAGGAAGGTGTATATGAGCATCATTATACAGTATGGGAGGATACTGATAATGATGGTTACCTTGAGGATGTTCCTAAGGTTGACTACTATGATGGTTGTTACCACTTCTTCCCTTACGGTACTTCAGGTATGACCTTTATTTATACTACATGGGTAGGCGAGGATGGCAACTTCCATGAGCCATTTGCAATAGATGCAGTGACAGGTAAGGAGGTTGATATCTGGACAGGCGAGTTCTTGGAGTAGGAGTATTGCAAGAGACTAAATATTGAAATGTGGGTGACTAAACAGTAAAATAGTCACCCACATTTTTATTAGAAGTATGGAATAAAAAGAGTGAGGCTGCCGCAACTGCGAAAACCTCACACATAAGAGGCGAGCTATGCCACGCCCAACTTCTCAAACCTACTTTACCACTTTGGTCGCTGTTGCCATATTTGCCGTTACGCGAGTAATCTCGCCCATTTTGAGCTCCAAATCAGAGGGGAGCGTACTGCTCTTGGTATATGTTGCCATTTGTGTTTCAACAGTAATTGTGTACTCCTCGCCAGCCTTAAGCGTTGCTGGTAGTGTGGAGATATAGTATGGAGCTTTATGTACTCCAGTAAGTGTAATACTATTGATACCATCATCCATCAGCGTATAAGGGATAGGATATGTCACACCATCCAGGTCGCTCAAGTTGAAGGAGATTAAGCCCGCAAGTGGATGCTCGCATGAAAAGGTCACCGATATAACCTTATCTTCGTCATCAAGCACTAAATTCTTAAACGAAAGCTCCAAAAGGGCATTTAGGCGCGTCATTGTAAAATTCATTCTCGCATCGTCTGTGGGACGCTCTGCCTCAATCGGCTTCGACACAAATAAGTCAGCTTGTGCATCATAGTAACCCAGCCAATCTTGAGCCTGTTCATTTTTCAATTGATATATGATCATGGATTTACTTAATCCATGTGCAGGAAAACTATTCATGCCAACAAAGATAAAGTTATCAGCATCAAAATCACTGGACATCGTAAACTCGAAAGTCGCCTTTTCACCTTCGTTAATAAGCTCGATGCCCGTCGCAACGACCATCCCTAAGCTGCCATTATCGTCTGGATCGTTCTCTATACAAAGTAGACTAACAAGATATCTGTCATCTTCGGTCCAACGCGCCAAGAAGTTACCATTCGCACCCTCCACAATCGTAGTGCGCGTTGCTTCGTCGAAACCCATATCTGCCTTAATTGTTATTGTAGAGTCAGCCTTGCTTACACCCTCCTCCTTGCTGCAGCCAGCCAACAGCGCAGCAGCAGCCAACATCGAAATTACTACTCTTCTCATTGTTACACCATTTTTAGAGTTCACCATCATAATCATTGACTATAAAATCGCCACCTGCGCCACCATCAACCCAATGGGCTGAACTAACACTAAAGCCACACTCTGATACTACCTCTATTACTTCGAGAATCGGTTCTTGATACATTGTTTTTTTCATTTTTGTCATTATTAATTGGTTAGCAAATTTATTTTATTCGTCTTTTAAGAGCCGTGCAGCCACATCTACCCACCCGAGTGCTCTTGTACAATAAAAAAAGCCAAACCACTGCCCGAGAGCAGCCGTTTGGCTTTAATCATCCATCAGTTCGTTTAGCATAACGCAGCACAAGCCACGCGTACTCAGCAAGTTACATACGCTGGGCGGAGGTGCTTTATATGTAAACGACCTATTCATCTGTGCAAAGATAATCTATTACAATGAATTTGCAAAATTTCAAATACCCAAATATAAACTGCCTCGTTGGTAGTTAAATCCGATAAAATGTGTAACTTGGCACTTTAAGAAGCTGTTTTGAATTTTATTAAATGAGTTTGTTCGTTGCTGCACAAGATAGTTTCGAGAGTCTTTGAGGCTCTTAATAATAGCTCTCAAATACTCTCGAAATAAAATTCAAAACAGCTTCTAAGTCACTTTTCACCACTCACGCTCTGCATAGCCTGCAAGCAGTCACTGCTCTCGCTTAATCGCGGCGTTGCGAAGAAGGGGAAAAGTAGAGTTTACTTTATCGATATCCCGCAAGCGATAGACAACCCTATGCCTATTTATAGAACATCACTTTAGTATCTCGTCCAAGCGATTATGAACGCTTCTTCGTAGTTCTTTTAGTTTTGCTATTCTATCCTTGTTCTGCGGTGTGTTGTAGCGGAATGCGCCCTTAAATTTCTGGAATAGACGCATATAGTTCCATGCAAGAATGAACATTATAGGGAAAGCAATAAAGTAACCTAATGCCCACCAGAAACCCTGTGTAATCCAGAGTATAATAAGTGGTATAATAAGGCATATAGGCACAGATATCAGTGCGCTGGCACCAACATTAAACGAGCTTACAAACATCTGATCCTTGATAAGCTTCTTGAGGAATATCTTAGGAATTAGGAAGAGTAGGCCTGTAGGAATGATTGATACCATAAATAGAGGTAGTAGGATAAGGAGTCCCAAGGCGCGAAGTGCTACACCACCCCAACCTGTGTCGTGTACAAATAGCCAGTCGCGTATGCCCAAGCTTTTGTACTCTTGGTGAAGGTGCTTAACATCTTTATAAACCTCCTCCATCTCTTCTGGATTAGCGGTGTATGCCTTTTGTAGTTCATCTACAAGACGCTGGTCGGAGCGTAAGCGTGAGGGTAGATAGTTGGGCTTAAAGCCATGCTCTATGGCGTAGCGTTTGCCATAGTGGCTCTCTCGGATAAAGTCTATCTGGTCGTAATGTTCGAGGTCTTCGATGTGGAGCATCATCTCCTGAATCTTGCTGCGTACAAGTCCGTTTATCTCGACCATAGTCTCGCGTGGTGCGCTCTGATATCTCTCGTAATATGGCTTAAGCGATATAGGCTCCCCAAACTTGATAAGCATATCGGTGCGTGCATGGAAGTAGTTTGAGTAGTGGTTGCACGAAGGCAAAATCATCACATCATGCTCAAAATTCATGCGCTCTGCAGCCTCGAAAGCAATGCGAAGGTATCCAATCTTGAAGTTTCCTAACCAATGCTTATCTTGATGGTCAGCTTCGGGATAGAGCATCACAGTCTCGCCATCCGTAAGAGCCTGACCTGCAGCATCTATTGTCGATTTATTATTGTTTATCGCACCAAAACCCTCGTGGCTCATGCGATAAGCTGGGAGTAGTCCCATGGCTCGTAGTGCCTTGTTAAACAGTGGGTTGTTAAAAACATTTGCACGCGCCAAAAAGTTCATTCGTCTATCTGTTAACTTAAGACAGACACACAAAGGGTCGTTTAGACAATTCTGGTGGTTAGATACCACAACTAACGGTGTTCCGTCAATAGGCACATTCTCCAATCCGATGATATGCTCGCGGCGGAAGTATAGACCTGAGTTAACATATTGTAGATATGTGCGAAATGTCTTCAAAAATAGCGAATGATCGCGCGGTGTTCTCTCCTTAACCATTATTCAAGTATTAAAATTTGCTTTCCAAATATAGACATAATATTGTAAATAGCTTATAGTTTATGCTAAAAAAATAGGATTTCACTATAAATATAAGTATAAATACTAATGTTGTTTTTGGCTCTTTTTAGGGTTGTGATATATGGCGTAATTATATTCAAGCCACTCATCTCTCATATCTCTATGTCTGGTGCGCTACATGCTATGTGATAATTTTGTCATATCGAATCTCTTTATTATCGCACTATCTATGCTGGTAGATTTATATGTTATATTTCTTGGAAAATAATCTCGCTACATACTTGTTGTTTGAGAATTGTTTTGTACCTTTGCGTCTATGGAGTTAGCTTTCGTATATGAGGGTATCAAGCTCACCTATATAGTTGAGGGTGAGGGCGATGTGATTATATTGCTGCATGGCTGGGGGTGTGATAAGAGTATCTGGCGCAAGACAACTGAGCTGTTATCATCACATTTTAAGGTTGTGGCAGTAGATTTTGCAGGTTTCGGCTCAAGTGACGAGCCTCGTTCGGTGTGGGGTGTCGAGGAGTACACACGCTCGTTGGAGGCATTGGTTGCCAAGCTCGGTATTGAGCAACCCACGCTCGTAGGACACTCCTTTGGTGGTCGTGTTTCGATACTATACGCCTCGCGTAACGAGGTGGCAAAGGTGATACTTACCGATGCTGCGGGTGTTAAGCCAAGGCGTTCGTTTAGCTACTACCGCAAGGTCTATACCTATAAACTCCTAAAGCATACATTACCTCTGCTTATTGGCGATAAGAAGGCGCAGATGCTTCTTGATGAGCGCAGAGCAAAGTCTGGCTCTTCGGATTATAATCGTGCAACACCTATGATGCGAGCGATACTCTCGAAGTGTGTAAATGAGGATTTGTGTCATGCGATGCCTCTTATCACTGCGCCCACGCTTCTGTTCTGGGGCGATAGGGATACGGCAACACCTCTCTCGGATGCACACCTTATGGAGCGTCTTATTCCCAATGCTGGGTTGGTTGTGGCAGAGGGTGCAGGGCACTTTGCCTTTTTAGAGCAGCCAGAGTTGTGGTTTGCTGCGTTGAAATCATTTCTAAAAATTGAGTTGCGATGTTAATAATCACCACACTTATCATGCAGCATATCTACCATTTCGTATGGTTGTTCTTTCTGTTGGCTACGATGCGCTACTCGGTGCAGATGTTCCAGCAGAATAGCTATCGTGTTGAGCGTTACAACCGCTGGTTACGCTCTTCAGGTGAGTGGCACTCAAGAGCAAATATCTTAGCTCTACTATCGGCAGTAATCTATATTTTCACTGATCATGCTATCATACTGACACTCTTTGGTGTTTGGATGCTGGTAATAGCCATCGCGGAGTTCTCAATCAAATATAAGATACCGATAGCCTACACGATGCGTGTTAAGCGTCTGTTTATCACTCGTTTGTTGATGACTGCAGCTATCATCGTTATAGTTTATAACTATGCCAAGGATTATACTTTAGTGGCGATGATGCTCCTATGTTTCGACTACTGGACAATCCTTGCAAACCTTATAAATCGTCCTTTGGAGCAGGCAATATCGCGCTGGTACTACAACGATGCCAAGCGTATGTTGCGCTCCATGCCTAACCTTAAAATCATTGGTGTTACAGGTAGCTTCGGTAAAACCTCGACAAAGCACTTCCTCTACCGTGTTTTGTCCGAGAAGTATAATGTGTTGATGACGCCTGGTAACTTCAACACTACTTTGGGCGTTGTGCGAACTATTCGTGAGCATCTGAAACCTCACCATGAGATATTCATTGTCGAGATGGGTGCCAAGCAGAGGGGCGACATCAAGGAGATATGCGACCTTGTCCACCCTACAATGGGTGTTGTAACCTCAGTAGGTGAGATGCACCTCGAGACCTTCGGCTCGGTGGATAATGTGGCACGCACCAAGTTTGAACTTATAGATGCACTCCCAGAGGGTGGCTTCGGAGTGGTAAATATTGACTCAGAGGCAGCCTACAAATATATCAAAGAGCAGGGCTACGATGTTAAAACCTATGCTGTGGATAACCCCGAGGCTGATTACAGAGCATCAAATATCCTCTATTCTACTACTGAGACACGCTTCGATTTAGCGACTACGCATAGCGTAGATGAGGGCTATGCAACACACATTCTTGGTCGTGGCAACATCCTAAACATCACCGCGGCATTGGCAGTGGCTGAGCATTTGGGTATAGGTGTTGAGTCCCGCCGCCGTGCTGTGCGTCAGATTGAGCAGGTGGAGCATCGCCTAAGCATGCGTCGCAGTGGTGGCGTTGCAATCCTCGACGATGCCTATAACTCCAACCCTGAGGGTGCGCGTATGGCATTGGAGGTGTTGTCGGGTTTTGTGACTGAGGGTAAGCGATATGTTGTAACCCCTGGATTTGTGGAGATGGGTGCCAAGCAGTATGAGAATAACCGAACTTTCGGTGGCGATATAGCACAATCGAGGGTTGATGGTGTATATGTTGTAAACGAGGTTAACCGTGACGCCATAACCGAAGGTCTTAAGGCGGGAGGTTATCCCGATGCACAGGTAGAGTGTGTGGCATCCTTTACCGAGGCTATGGCAGCGTTACAACCCAAACTCAAGGCGGGTGATGTTGTTCTCTATGAGAATGATCTGCCCGACTCATTCAAGTAACTAACAAAAACGATATAGAGATGAAGATTAATGTAGGTGTAATTTTTGGTGGTCGTTCTGTTGAGAACGAGATTTCGGTGATCACAGCAGCACAGACAATGGCTGCGATGAACACCGAGAAGTATAATATCGTACCTATCTATATATCTAAGGAGGGACATTGGTATACAGGCGACAAGCTCCGCACAACGGATAACTATCGCGATATGAAGGCACTACTCTCATCTGTCGAGGAGGTCTACTTCCGCCCTGTATACGGTGATAACAACCTCTACAAGGTGCGTAAGCCGTTATTTGGCAAGGGTGTGGTAGCCACTATTGATGTTATCCTTCCATGCCTACACGGCACATCGGGCGAGGATGGCTCGTTTCAGGGTCTTATCGAGATGACAGGCATCCCTTATGCCTGCCCAAATCCGTTGGCCTCGGCTAATGGCATGGATAAGATTACCATGAAGATGATACTCAAGGAGAGTGGCATCCCTGTAGTAGATTATGTCTGGTTCTCGGATAAGGAGTGGCTCTCTTTGCGCGATGCTTGCATTGAGCGCTCTGAGGCATTGAGCTACCCACTCATCGTTAAGCCTGCCAACCTCGGCTCATCGGTAGGTATCAAGGCTGTGCATAACCGCGAGGAGCTAATCGAGGCGGTAGATAATGCAATAAAGTACTCTAAGCGTATCATCATCGAGACTCTTATTGAGCAGCTCAAGGAGATTAACTGCTCGGTACTCGGCGACTATTACGACTGCGAGGCATCGGTATGTGAGGCCCCAGTGCGCAGTGGCGAAATTCTTAGCTACGAGGATAAGTATTTGGGTGGTGGCAAGAACAAACCTTCGGAGGGTATGCACTCTACAGTGCGCGAGATACCTGCACGCCTACCAGAGGATGTTACTGCCTTTATTCGTAAGACGGCGTGCGACACCTTCCGTGTCTTGGCTTGTGACGGCGTATCGCGCATCGACTTTATGATTAACGAAGCGACAGGTGGCATCTATGTCAACGAGATTAACACCATTCCCGGCTCTCTATCCTTCTACCTATGGGAGGCTACAGGAGTTAAGTTCGATGAGCTTATCGACCGCCTTATAGCTGTGGCGTTTAAGCGTAAGCGCGACTCGGAGTTTAAGACCGTAAGCTATTCGGAGAATATCTTTGCATATCAGGCTAAGCATGGCGCGAAGCTTGGTGGTGCAAAGGGTAGTAAAAACTAATCTATTATACACTATGACAGCACTATATAACAACATAATATTTGGACCCGTACGCTCTCGCCGCTTGGGTTTGTCGCTTGGAGTAAACCTCCTACCTATAGAGTCTAAGTTGTGTAGCTTTAACTGCATATACTGTGAGTGCGGCTGGAATGAGGACCATCCGGGCAAGCGCCGCTTCAATGCCCGCGAGGATGTCAGCGCAATGCTCGATGCCACGCTCGCTCGCATGGTTGCTGATGGCACGCCACCCGATGTTATCACCTTTGCGGGTAATGGCGAGCCTACGATGCACCCCGATTTCGAGAAGATTATCGATGATACTATAGCCTTGCGCGATAAACACTGCCCAGCGGCTAAGGTTTCGGTACTCTCGAACGCCACACAGATACATCGTGAGGATGTGCGCCGTGCGCTTCTTCGTGTCGATAACAATATCCTCAAACTCGACTCAGCGTTTGATGAGACCGTGCAGCTTGTGAATAAGCCACAAGGTAGCTATAGCGTTGCACGCACGGTTGAGCTACTTAAGGCGTTCAACGGCGAACTTATCGTGCAGACTATGTTCCTTCGTGGCGAGTACCTCGGTAAGCGTGTTGATAATACCACAACTGAGGAGGTTGAGGCGTGGCTTAAGCTTATTGCAGAGATTAAACCTAAGCAGGTTATGGTCTATTCACTTGATCGTGATACCCCATGCCAAACACTTGAGAAGGTAGAGAAGGATGAGCTTCGTGGTATAGCCGATAGGGTTGAGGCATTGGGCATTACCTGTTCTGTAGCATAAGAACCTGTTTTGAATTTTATTAAATGAGTTAAATCATTGCTGCGAGAAGAGTTTCGGAGTCTTTGAGGCTCTTATAGACTTCTTTCTAATTGCAAAATTTGGAAATAGCCCGCTATTACCTGCATTTTACAATATAAAATTAGTTCTATAATAGCTCTCAAATACTCTCGAAATA
>JAFXBB010000132.1 GCA_017521945.1 Alistipes sp.
CACCATTCGAGGTCTACTTGGATATCAATGCCACAGGCGGCGTAACACTCTATCAGCGCCTTGAGAGCAACTATTGGGAGGTGTTCCAAAGTAGCGCTACCATTGAAAATGGCGTGATTTGGGGAGTATACACAGATGGCGTAGCATGGGGAGCAAGATACAATCTCTCGGTTAGCGACACCACAATGACATGGGTAGATACGGAGGATGCAACGGATATATCCATCTATACACGCTCAAATCTTCCAACACATATACCTACGGCTCCAACACGCGCCACAACACCTAAGGAGCGTTTCTTGTAAGAAAGAAGCAGCAGGGAGTGGTAAGTTGCTTTCACTAAGACTTATTGTCTTGTACCGAAAAAAGTTGACTCATAAAAATAAGAATTATGAGTCAACTTTTTCCGTACAAAACAAATCTCTAAATTCCTTAATCTCCTTAATTCTCTAACCTCACTAATCTTCCTAAACTCACCACCCCTCCTTACTATAGCCTACAGCGATGTGATATTTGGGAATATCATCGCTAACTCGCTCATCAACTTTGCCTTATTGAAATTCTCTCGAAGAACAAGTAGTATGGTATTATCACCAGCTATACTGCCGAGAATATCCGCAATATTACGGTTATCGATAGGCACAGATATAGCACTTGCATAGCCGGGCTTTGTTGTTATAACACAGATATTGCCCGAGAATGCAATTTTCATTATATTATCTGTGATATTTGTCGAAACATAATGATCGCTAAGTGTGTTATTTGGCAACACATATACATACCCTTTCTCACTGTGTGGCACCTTAGCCACCTGCATAAACTTTAGATCACGCGACAATGTCGATTGCGTAACCTGCACACCATTCTCTTCAAGACGAGCAATAAGTTCTTCTTGAGAGGACACACACTCAGAACGGATAATCTTTCTAATAATCGAGAGTCGTTGAGTTTTGTTATTCATACTTTACCTTTTTGCAAATTATTATGTGCATGTAGAATGCACATCTATTCTCATTAACAACACAAATATAACATTATTTAGCATGAAAACCAAATTTTTATCAATAATAATTTCCTTTATAACAATAATGCGATTAACGGTTGTGAGTATAGAAATAATTTACTACCTTTGCGCAGTGTATCCCTATGGGATATTGTAGAGTATATTGAGAATTATTTTTAACTATTTATCTATTTTGAACTATGAGAAAATTTCTTTCAATTTTTAGTTTTGCACTGATTGCGCTCTTTGCAACAAGCTGCGACAACAAGGAGCCAAACACTCCTGATACACCTGATACACCTGTGATTCCTAATGAGATTATATCTCCAGAAGATTTTGATATTCAGATTGAGATTAAGGACATCACAGCTACATCTGCTACGGCTGTAGCTACTCCTAACGGTGCTAACCGCTACTACTTCCGTGTTATCACTAAGATGGAGCTTGACGCTTTCAGCATCTATAATGATGATTACCAGATTTTTGAGTATATCATTGAGAACCCACATAGCGGTGAGTGGATCACCGAGGGTCAGACAACACTTAACTGCACTCTTGCAGCCGAGACCGACTATCTCGCTGTTGCATTCAACTATGAAAACTGGGAGGATATGCACCTTACTGTAGATGAAATGAAGCTCTTCCGCAAGGCTTTCAAGACTGGTAAGGCAGAGGCCGTAGATCCATCTACATTGTTTACTACAGAGGGTCTTATTACAGATCACTCTAACTTCAACCTCGATGTAACTCCAGCTAAGGCAGATGCCCTTTGGACATACTACATTTGGACTAAGGCATCTTACGACGAAACTTTGGCAAGCGAGGCTCAGGCAAATATCGTTATGCGTAGCTACTTCGGTCTTCAAAATCTTGCAGTAGAGCAGGGTTATCTCTTCGGCGACATCATCCAGACTGACAAGCTCGGTCATATTGGCAAGGCTACTATCTCTGCTTACGAGACTTTGAAAAATAATACTGAGTATGTAGTAGTATTGTTCTATGTTGATCCAGAGGCTCAGGACCCAACCAACATCTACGACTACAACTATGTAGCTGTTCCTTTCAAGACTCAGGCTCCTACAGGAGATAAGGTGAATATGCAGGTATCAGAGCCTATAATCGAGAGTTCAGGCTTCACAGGCTATACTATCAAGTTCAACATAAAGGTAGACAACTCTTGTGTAGGACTCTATCAGGGTCCAGCCTTATGGGACGACGCGAAGCATGGTAAGTATTGGAATCCAAACGATTGGAACACAATCCGTGCATTCCACTGGTTGTACTCAGTTTCAGAAGATACATTGAAACAAGCTAAGACTGCTGAGGGTTGCGTAATCTCATACACTGCCGAGGGCAAAGATGATATGGTATTCTTCTTCGAGGCTCTTAACTCCGAGAATGTTGCAACACAGCATGTAGTTCGTGTAACTCCTGATATGTACTAATCAACAAATAATCGACTAAAATGAAGAAGTTATTCAGTATATTCACAATCTTGGCTATCGCATTCGGTTTTACCGCATGCGATATGCCTAAGAATGAAACAGACGACACCACAACGACTATAACACTTAGCAAGGATAAGGATACAATTGCAGCCGATGGCGTGGACTTCGTGACATTCACAACATTGGTTAATGGCGAGGCTAACGCGGATGTTCAGATTGTATATCTTAAGGATAACACTATCCTCACAGAGAACAAGTTCTTTACGACTGTAGCTGGTGAACACAAGTTCAAGGCTATCTACGGCAAGCATAGCTCTGAGGAGGTGACAATCACTGCAACAGCTACAACAAGCGTTGTTCTTACAGCTGATAAGGAGACAATCCTTGCAGATGGTGCTGACACTGTGACCTTCACCGTTACTGTTGATGGTGTTGACAAGACCTCAGAGTCAGTAATCACCGTTCTTAACTACAAAGCTCCATTGGAGGGTAACACCTTTACTGAGACTGTAGCTGGCGAGTTCATATTCAAGGCTAAGTATCAGGAGTTTGTATCTAACGAGGTTAAGGTGACTGTTGAAGCATTACCAGTGCCTAAGGAGCTTAAGATTAAAGTATCCCCTAATCGCATCAAGGCCGATGGCATTGAGGAGGCTATGTTCACTGTAACCTACGGCGAGGATGATGTAACTGCCGATGCTGAAATCTATAACACCAAGAGCAATGAGATTATCGAGAGCAAGAAGTTCTCTTCAACAGTGGTTGGCTCATACACCTTCCGTGCCCGCTACGATGGTCAGACAACAGGCGTTAGCGCTACCGTAGAGGTATACGACCCAGAGTTAGCTGGCAAGTATGAGCTTGGCTCAATCTACGAGGCTAATGGCTCAAAGGGTGTTATCTACGCCATTAAGGCTGATAACAAGGGTGTCACATGGTGCTACTTGTTCTCTTTGGACGAGGAGGACTTGCAGTGGTCAACAGTTAACGAGTGGTGTAACTGCATCAACGATAAGGGTGCTTGGAACACTTCCGACCCATTCAATTACTATGGTCAGGATATCAACAACTACCCAGCATTCAAGTGGTGTGTGGAGCATGGCGAGGGTTGGTTCCTACCATCATCAACAGAGCTTAACTGGATGTGGGAGGCAATCACCAATGGCGAGCGTGACTTCGATGCTCCATCAGTTGCCGAGTGGAACAAGATTATCACCGACAATGGTGGCGAGCCATTCTGCGAGGACTACTATTGGTCGTCTAACGAGACATCGGATGATTTGGTAGAGGTTATCGCCTTTATGGACGATAGCGTCGTATGTCTCGATCCTAAGAAGGATAACAAATACACTGCGCGTGCCGCATACCGTTTCAAGGTTGAGTAACACATCAAAAGTATAGCGAAATTAGGGAGGTTAAGGAGCTTAAATATTTATCCTTAGCCTCCCTAAATTCCTTAAAAACTCTAACAATGAAAAAAGGAGAATTTTCGTTTATTAGCGACATCGCCACGATGTTTGGCTCGCTACCCCACCATGGCTTTGAGCCTATAGGCGACGACTGCACGGTACTCTCTATGGGCGAGGAGGCTTTGGTGATGACCACCGACATGCTTGTGGAGGATGTTCACTTCCTGCGCGGAGCATCTACGGCCGAGGAGGTCGCAGAGAAGAGCCTTATGGTCAATATCTCGGATGTAGCGGCGATGGGTGCAACACCCATGGCTACGCTGCTAAGCATTGCACTACCTAAGTCGGCACAAGGCGAGTGGGCCGAAGGATTTATGCGCGGCTACTACGAAGCATCCAAACGCGAGGGTGTAGCCCTTGTGGGTGGTGACACAACGGCAGCAAAGGATAAGATAGCGATAAATGTTGTAGCCATAGGTCGCGCGCCACTAAGCTGCATCAAGCGTCGAAGTGATGCTAAAGTAGGCGATGCAATATGCGTAACGGGCAAGCTCGGCATATCGTCCAAAGGTCTTGTAGATATAATGCTTGGCGATATGAATACCGAAGCAGCTAAGGCACACCGCCGCGGTCAAGCTCGAACTGCGGAGGGCTTATGGCTCGGCAGACGCAGCGAGGTACACGCCATGATGGATATTTCGGACGGCATAGCATCAGATATCAAGCATATCATGGAGCAGTCGGGCGTGGGTGCAAGAATCTTTATGGAGCAAATACCTACCGACTACGACATACGCTACGCCACAACCGGAGGTGAGGATTATGAACTTCTTCTCACCCTCGACAACGACTCTTACGAGGAGATTGCTGAGGCACTCTATAACGCCACAGGGACAATACTAACAAAGATTGGAGAGATTACTTTAGGCTCAGATGTTGAGTGGTTAGACAAGGGCGAGCCTACAAATATGGAACTAAGAGGTTTTACTCACTTCTAACAAACATAGAGCCAAGGAGTGTCCAACCCTCCTTTAGAGGCTTAAGACGCAGAAGTGCTGCGATACCTATATATAGTAATGCGCCACCAAGAATATCAACTACGAGGCGCAAGGCAACGCTTAGATTTATCAGCAGTGGTTGCATTAGATCAATAGCGAGATACATAACCACGGCGAGAGCCAACGATGGCAGTATAGCACGCACAAAACGCGCCACACCAAGCTCCATATAACGCATGGCAGCAGTTGAGTTTAGCAGAAATTCGACAGCTGCCATTGCTGTCATACCCCACGCCACAGCTGTGATACCCTGTGGTATGGTAACAACAAGTATGAGGGTCATGATAACGCGCTTGATAAGCTCAAGGCGCACGATAACACGCCCATCGCTCTTGGTCTTTAGCACATTATACGCCACCATAGCAAGGGGGTAACAAAGACCCGATAGCGCCAATATTCTAAAGTATGGCACTGTAGGCATCCACTTTGCACCCAAAAGGAGTGCAAACATATCCTCCGCAATGGCCACAAAGCCAAGCATCATCGGCATCACAACAAACGATAAGAGCATCACAATACGCTCGAAGCCATCACTAAACTTCTTACTATCATCCCTAAGCTTAGATAAGGCAGGATAGGTAACACCCTGCACTGCCTGCATGGTAGATGTCACAGGCAGATCCTTGAGCTTCTGCGCCTGAGAGTAGTAGCCAAGTTGCGTGGTGGTGTACATCTTACCGATAAAGAGTTGAGCTACATTATTATATATAGCAGCAATAAGGTCCGTTGCAAGCAGACGGAGGCTGAATGGAGCCATAGCCCTAAGGCAGCGGATATTAACCTTTGCCGTAGTGCGCCAGCGGCGTATCCACCAAAAGGCAATAGCCTTAATACCCATCATAAGTAGTCGCTGAGCTACGAGCGCCCAGATACCGCACCCAGCAAGAGCCATTACAACCGCCACAACGCCACTTATGAGCGAGGCTAAGAAGACAATCTTCGAGAGCAGTGCAAAGCGAAACTCGCGCGTGAACATCACCGTTTGCACGACGCACAGCGAGTTTATGGGCAACACCAAGAAGAGGATGGGAGCTATCGTAGCTATGATATCATGACCATAGAAGTCGGCAATCGTTGGTGCAAGTGCCACGAAGAGCGCATATAGTAGTAGCGACACTACGATATTAAAACTAAGCACCGAGCGATACTCCTCATCCGTAGGCGCACTTTTGCGTATCAGCGTCTGCGAAAAACCGCTATCCACAATTGCCAACGCCACCGAGGTGAAGAAGGTCATGATAGCCATAACTCCGAAGTCTTCAGGCATAAGCTGTCTGGCAACAATGACACTGACAATCATCTGAATGATCATCGAAAGGAGCTTCTCCGAGAAACTCCACGCAACACCCTTAGCCACCTTATGCTCCAACCTCTGCTCCATGCTACCTACCTACGAAATAGTCTATTGCGAGCCTATAAGACTCCAAGCCAAAGCCTGTGATAGTACCCACCGCCACAGGTGCAATGAGCGAGATATGACGAAACTCCTCGCGAGCAAGGATTTGCGAGATATGCACCTCGACAACAGGCAGTGAGATTGCCGAAATAGCATCACGAATAACCACCGAGGTGTGTGTATAACCACCCGCATTGAGGATTATACCATCATAGCTCTTGTCAGCTCGCTGCAGGGCATTCACCAACTCGCCCTCGATGTTCGACTGATAGTAGTTGATAACATGCTCTGAGTATCGATTGCGAAGAGCCTCGAGGTAGACCTCGAAGCTCTCACAACCATATATCTCAGGCTGTCGAACACCCAACAAGTTGAGGTTCGCACCATTGATAATCAAAATTTTCATCTTTTATACTCTACAAGTGTAGACATATAAAGTTAGATGTTGTGACTATTTTGAAGCTGCTCGCAGTCTGGCAAAGCGGAGTTTACTTTGCGTAAATGAGCATTTGACAGACAAGGCAGATGCCAAAAGAGTCGAACAGATAACTTTATTAGTATTCTTTAGCTACAGTCTCACCCTTAAGTACACGCAAAGCGTTCTCAGCCAACGACTCAAGCTCGTTCTCACCGGGATATATTTTGATAGGTGCGAGGAACTTACAGTAGTCGATGATAACATCGTTCACACACTGGTTCCAAGCGATGCCACCCGTAAGAAGGATAGCATCAATCTGACCCTTCAAAACTACAGCCATCTCACCAATATACTTAGATACTGAATATGCCATAGTGTCGAGCATGAAGCGAGCCTCCTTGTCACCATTAGCAGCGCGTACCTCGTTGAGTTCCTGAACATTGTTGCAGTTTACATGGTCTACAAGACCACCCTTACCTGCAAGCAACTTCTTAATCTCACCCTTATCGTACTTACCTGAGAAGCACAAGTCCACCAAATCACCCGCTGGCAAGCAACCTGCGCGCTCTGGAGCCATAGGACCATCACCATCCAAGGCGTTGTTAGTATCGATAACACGACCCTTGCAGTGAGCCGATACAGAGATACCACCACCCATGTGAACAACTACAAGGTTAAGCTCCTCATAAGGACGACCCACCTCCGTAGCATAGTGGCGTGCTATAGCCTTCTGGTTCAATGCATGGAAGATAGAGCGGCGTGGAAGCTCCTTAAGACCACTCACGCGAGCCATATCCTGAAGCTCATCAACAACAACAGGATCAGCAATGTAAGCCTCAACACCTGCTGCATCAGCAATACGACGAGCAATCAAAGCACCAAGGTTGCTGGCGTGCTGACGCTTAGGAGCTACAAGGTCGGCAATCATAGTCTCACCTACGCGGTAAACACCACCCTCGATAGGACGCATCAAACCACCGCGACCGATAACAGCATCCAACGATGTAAGCTCGATGCCATCAGCCTTCAAAGCGTCAAGAATGATACCCAAACGCCAGTCAAGCTGATCGGCAACCGATGCAAACTGAGCTATCTCCTCAGCCGAGTGGCTAAGCTTCAAGGTCTTAACCTGCTCCATATCCTCGAACAAAGCGACCTTTGTAGATGTAGAGCCGGGGTTAATTGTCAATATTCTGTAAGCCATATTGTTACGCTATTAACTTAAGGTTGAAATTATTTTGCTGACAAGCAAGCAAGTGCGATAGAGTACAACTTTGTCTTTGTTGAGTCACCGCGTGATGTAAGTACACATGGAGCCATAGGACCAGCAACCATGGCTGCAAGCTCAGCACCACCAAACTTAGAGCAAGCCTTGAAGAATACATTACCTGACTCCAAGTTAGGGAACAACAAACAATCTGCGTCACCTGCTACAGGACCTGTGAGCTTCTTAATCTTAACAGACTCCTCGTCAATAGCAACATCCAATGCCAATGGACCCTGGAACAATGCGTTACCAAGCTCACCTGCCTGACCAAGGTCTGAAAGCTCCTTAGCCTCAACTGAGCTGACAACCTTTGGAAGAAGCTGCTCACTTGGGGCGATAAGTGCAACCTTAGGAGTCTCGATACCGAGGTTATTTGCAGTCTCGATAAGATACTTGGCAATCTGCTTCTTCTGCTCAAGTGTTGGGCATGGAAGAACGGCTACATCGCTCACTACCAAAAGCTTGTGGTATGCAGGCACCTCCAATACAGTAACATGGCTAAGAACAGTACCCTGTGGCAACAAACCCCACTCCTTGTTCAAGATACCACGCATATACTTATCTGTTGGAACAACACCCTTCATCAATACATCGTACTCACCGTTGTGTACAGCCTTAACTGCAATCTCAACAGCCTTAACATCCTCAGACTCAGGGATAATAGTGTACTGGTTGATATCAACACCCTCAGCCTCGCAAGACCTCTTAATCTCCTCTGGGTCACCCACCAAGGTAACCTCTGCAAGACCAGCCTTGATAGCCATATCGGTAGCACCGATAGAGTGAGTGTCCTGACCATAGGCAACAATCATCTTCTTCTTACCACGAGCCACCGCAGCAGCTACAAGCTCATCCAAATGTTTAATCATAGTAGTTTTAGTTTTTATGTTTGTTAATAATTCAAATCACTTATTCTCCTAACCAGAACTCCTCTGGTAGCACCTCTCATGGAGGCTTTATATGGTTGCGATGGCAGGTAACAACAACATGCAGAGTGCATGTAGATGCTACCCACCCTCAACAAGATAAAATCGTCAATTAGTTGGCTCCGACAAGACGGAAAGTATCCTTAGCGATAACTAACTCCTCGTCTGTGCAGATAACAGCAGCCTTAACGCGTGAGCCCTCCTTAGATATTTCATAGTCTGTGCCACGCTTACCGCGGTTGCGTACTGCATCAAACTCAAGACCCATGAACTCCAAGCCCTGAAGTGCGTACTCGCGGACCTCTGGAGAGTTCTCTCCAACACCACCTGTGAAGACTACAAGGTCAACACCGCCCATCTCAGCAGCATACTCACCGATAAACTTTTTGATACGGTTGCTGTACATATCGCGAGCAATTATAGCGCGCTCGTTACCCTCGTCGTATGCAGCATCGATATCACGCATATCGCTTGAAATACCTGTAAGTCCCTGTACACCAGACTTCTTGTTGAGCATTGTATCAAGCTCGGCGTAAGACATACCCTCCTTCTCTGCGATATATGTTGCAGCCGAAACATCCATAGAGCCAGCGCGTGTACCCATCACAAGACCATCGAGTGGAGAGAAGCCCATTGAGGTATCAAAAGACTTACCATTCTTAATAGCTGTAACAGATGCACCATTACCGATATGGCATGTTACGATTTTTGAGTTCTCGAAATCAAGACCAAACATCTCAGCACCTACGCGAGCTACGAACTTATGGCTTGTACCATGGAAACCATACTTACGAACACGATACTTCTCGTAGTACTCGTATGGGATAGCATACATATAGTTAATTGCTGGGATGGTGTGGTGGAATGATGTATCAAATACAGCCACCTGCTTAATACCCGGTAACACCTTCTCCATTGAGAGTATACCCTCAAGGTTTGCAGGGTTGTGAAGTGGAGCAATTGTATACAAAGATTCGATCTTAGCCTTAACCTCATCATCTACAAGGCAGCTATCGGTAAAGAACTCGCCACCATGTGCTACGCGGTGACCAGCAGCCTTAAGCTCATCGAGTGATGCGATAACACCATGCTCAGGGTGAGTCAAAGCATCGAGAACAAGACGAATACCTGTTGTGTGATCAGGAATTGGGCAACGAAGCTCAAACTTATCCTTACCCTGAGGCTTGTGAGTAAGATCACCTTCAGCCAAACCGATACGCTCTACCAAGCCCTTGGCAAGTAGAGTCTGCGACTGCTCCTGAACATCAAGCACCTGATACTTGATAGACGAGCTACCGCAGTTGAGAACCAAAATTACCATTGCAATTTATTATTTAGTTAATTCAAAGTTTCAAAACAAGATTTAGGCTACAACCTAATAGCACACAAAGATACGAATTTTAGCTTGACTTTCCAACCAATTTTCAACTTTTTTTTCATCGCCGCACACCTCCCCTCTAAACCATATAATTTTTATTGTTATATCGCAACATAAATTAATCTTTATCCATATAGCAATTTAGCACATTATTATACTATTTATCGCTAAAGAGCATCTCTTAAAAACAGAAGCTGCGTGGAGATACATAAGAAAGAGAAGAAAGAAACAGTAGAATATTTTTGTCTTTTGAGGAATAATTCCTATATTTGCACGAATAACGCGCCCGCATGTGTGGGGCGAGGATCTAAAACATACAACGATGACTACTGAAAAGAACAATCTTGCGGCTCTATCAGAGCCTGTCGGCAATGTTGCCGAAGATGCGCAGAAGACTACAAATGTCGAGGTAAACAACGAGCAGACTCAGGAGAATGAGGACTCAACAAATGCCATGAGTGAGAATTTTGCTGACGAGGAGGCCGCATTGGCTGCCGAGGAGGCAGGATTAGATTTGGGAGAGGAGACTGAAGAGGAGACCACCCAAGAGACCCCTGAGGATTCACTCGCTGAGCTTGGTGAGGCGGAGCTTGTAGAGCTATTCGCCCGCAAGTTAGAGTCAGAGCCTGTACAGCGACTTCGTCCTGTAGTTGAGGCTGTCAAGATTGCATTCTACAAGCAGCATCGCGCAAAAATAGAGGCTGAGCGCAAGGCGTTTGTCGAGGCAGGTGGCACAGAGGAGGAGTTCGCGCCACAGCCAGATGAGTATGAGGCACGCTTCAAGGAGCTGTTTGCAGTATACCGCACTGAGCGTGACCGCTACATCTCGGAGCTTGAGGCAAGCAAGGAGGAGAACCTAAAAATCAAGCTCGCCATCATCGAGGAGCTTAAGGAGCTTATCAAATCTGAGGAGACCATGAACAACACCTTCAACCGTTTCCGCGAGTTGCAGACAAGGTGGAAGGAGACAGGTCTTGTACCTCAGCAGAGTGTTAAGGATTTGTGGGAGACATACAACCTCCATGTCGAGAACTTCTACAATTTCATCAAGATAAACAAGGAGCTTCGCGACCTCGACCTAAAGAAGAACTACGAGACTAAGCTATCTCTCTGTGAGCAGGCCGAGGAACTTACCCTCGACACACAGATTATCGAGGCCTTCCGCAAGCTACAGAAGCTCCATGACGAGTGGCGCGAGACAGGTCCTGTAGCCTTGGAGTACAAGGAGGCTTTGTGGGAGCGTTTCAAGGAGGCATCAAGCCGTATCAACAAGCGCCATCAGGAGCATTTCGAGGGTATCAAGGCTGAGCAGACCAAGAATCTCGCACTCAAGACCGAGCTTTGCGAGAAGACCGAGGCACTCACCTCTCGCCCTATGCTTTCGCGCAAGGATTGGAACAAAGCAAGCGATGAGCTTCTTGAGATACAGAAGGTGTGGAAGACCATTGGTTTTGCACCAAAGAAGGAGAACAACCGCATATATGAGCGTTTCCGCGCTGCATGTGACAAGTTCTTCGAGCGTAAGCGAGAGTTCTACGCAGGTGTCAAGAACGAGATGGAGCATAACCTTGAAGTTAAGTTGGAACTTTGTGCCGAGGCTGAGGCACTTGCAATGTCGGAGGATTGGAAGCACGCAACAGATGAGTTGATTGCCCTACAGACACGCTGGAAGCAGACAGGTCCTGTAGCGCGCCGCCATTCAGACGCTATATGGAAGCGTTTCCGTGCCGCTTGTGATAAGTTCTTCGAGCGCAAGGCAGCGCACTTCTCAACTGTAGACTCTCAACACGAGGAAAACCTTAAGCAAAAGCAGGCACTCTTGGAGGAGATGCGTGCTGCAGATATCAAGGCTGGCGGCTTTGAAGCTATCAAAGAGTTCCAGCGCCGCTGGAGCCAAATTGGCTTCGTACCTATCAAGCAGAAGGATGCCATCCAGAAGGAGTACAAGGCGATTGTAGATGGAATGTTTGCCACTCTACGCTCATCGGAGCGTGACCGTTCGATGAACCGCTTCAAGGAGCGTGTATCAAACATGAAGGGGGGCAACCAGCTACGCTCAGAGCGTGAGAGACTCTACAACAAGGTGCGCCAGATGGAGCAGGATATTGCCCTCTTGGAGAACAACATCGGTTTCTTCTCAAAGTCAAAGAATGCCGAGGCGTTGATTGCAGATGTACGCGAGAAGATTGAGCGTACAAAGCGCGATATGGCAGATACTATCGAGAAGATTCGCCTTATTGATGAGCAGGAGGCTAAATAAGAGGATTATTAACAGAGAAAAAAGAATACACCATGAAACTATCTAAACCAAAGTATATATTTGTTACAGGTGGTGTGGCATCATCGCTTGGTAAGGGTATCATCTCAGCATCCATTGCACGCCTTCTTCAGGCGCGTGGCTACTCAGTGACTATTCAGAAGCTCGATCCATATATCAATGTTGACCCCGGCACACTCAACCCATACGAGCATGGCGAGTGCTATGTAACGGAGGATGGCACAGAGACCGACCTTGACCTTGGTCACTACGAGCGTTTCACCTCTATACAGACCACCAAGAACAACAATGTGACCACAGGCAAGATATATCAGTGCGTTATCGACAAGGAGCGCAGTGGTGAGTTTCTCGGTAAGACCGTGCAGGTTATTCCTCATATCACAGACGAGATTAAGCGCCGTGTTCAACTTTTGGGCGCAACTAAGAAGTATGATGTTATCATCACTGAGATTGGCGGTACTGTGGGTGATATCGAGTCATTGCCATTTATCGAGTCAGTGCGTCAGCTTCGCTACCAGCTTGGCTATCAGAATACCGTACTCGTACACTTGACACTCATCCCATATATGGCAGCATCGGGCGAGCTTAAGACCAAGCCTACACAGCACTCCGTAAAGGAACTTCTATCATACGGTCTACAGCCAGATGTTTTGGTTCTTCGCTCGGAACATAACCTTGGCGAGGATGTTCGCAGAAAGGTGGCACTCTTCTGTAATGTTGCACCAGAGGCTGTTGTTGAGTCAATTGATGTTCCAACAATTTATGAGGTTCCTTTGCGTATGCATGCCCAGAACCTCGATGGCGTACTCCTCGAAAAGCTTGGCTTGGAGTCTGATCAGGAGCCAGATATGACCAAGTGGGAGGCCTTCGTTGAGCGCATCAAGAACCCTAAGAGCGTTGTTGACATTGCACTTGTAGGTAAATACACCGAACTTCCTGATGCTTACAAGTCTATCAGCGAGTCATTCATCCATGCGGGCGCTGTAAATGAGGTTAAGGTTAAGCTACACTATGTTAATTCTGAGCGTCTAACCATTGACAATGTTAGCGAGCAGCTTGGCAATATGGCGGCTATAATGGTAGCCCCGGGCTTTGGTAATCGCGGTATTGAGGGTAAGCTTGTTGCTGTACGCTATGCACGCGAGAATAATGTCCCATTCTTTGGTATCTGCCTCGGTATGCAGTGTGCCGTTATCGAGTTTGCACGCAATGTCATCGGTTGGAGCGACGCCAACTCAAGCGAGATGGCTCAAACCAAGCACGCCGTTATCGACCTTATGGAGGAGCAGAAGAAGGTGACAGCCAAGGGAGGCACAATGCGTCTTGGTGGTTATCCTTGCCGACTTGAGAAGGGTTCACGCGTAGAGGAGGCCTATGGCACACAGGATATCGTTGAGCGCCACCGTCATCGCTATGAGTTCAACAGCACCTATCTCGCAGACTTCGAGGCTGCAGGCATGAAGGCTGTAGGTTTGAACCCCGATACAGGCTTGGTTGAGGTTGTTGAAATCCCTTCACACCGCTGGTTTGTAGGTACACAGTACCACCCAGAGTACCACTCTACAGCGGCAAATCCTCATCCATTGTTCGTGCGTTTTGTTCAAGAGGCGCTAAAATACCGCGATGAGAGAGCGTAGAAGTAGATTATTATTACATTTGTCGAACGAAATAATTAAAACAGAGTATAAGTAGTGGATAAGAAGAGTATTATCGGCATTGTGCTGATGATTGCCCTCTTCGTTGGCTTCTCATTCTACCAGAGCCACGAGATTGAGGAGCAACAGAAGATTGTTAGAGAGAAGGCAAAGGTTGAGCAGGCTGAGCGCGCACAGCAACTTGCGGAGGCAGAGGCTGAGCGTATGCTTGAGGAGCAGATGACTGCCGAGGAGCGCCTTGAGCGCGACTCCATTGCCGAATTGGAGCGTACTAACGCTGAGGTTGCACGCCATGGTGCAACTCTATATGCTGCACGCCGTGGTGTTGTTAAGCAGGAGGTTGTATCAAATGACTTTATGAGCGTTACCTTCGATAATCGTGGTGGTAAGATTGTGGATGTAACACTTAACAACCACTACCGCTATGCTGAGGGTGAGCGCACGGAGCTTGTGAAGCTCATGACTCCTGAGTCAATGAAGATGGGTATCTCGCTACGCCGTGCAGGTGCTAACGAACTACTCAATACCAACAACTACTTCTTTGTACCAAGTGTCAAGAAGTTGGAGGACCGCACCATTGTTACCATGACTCTCGATATTGAGCGCGATGCGTGGGTGGAGTATATCTACACTATCTACAACACAGGCAACGCAAGCCGCGACTACTTGGTTGACTTCTGCATCAAGCAGCACAACATCGACCAGATGCTTAGCAACGGTGATGAGATTGTCCTTACTTGGCACAACAAGTCCAACAAGAACGAGCGTAGCTTCAAGAATGAGTCTATGGCTACCACTATCGAGTACTTCGTTGACGGTGATGTTGAGGAGTTGGATGCCGATGGTGAGCCAGAGACAGAAGAGGGTGTTGAGTGGGTAGCCTTCAAGCAGCAGTACTTCTCATCTGCGCTTATTTCGGAGCATCCTTTCACAGCTACAATGAGCTTCAAGAGCGCCAAGAACGAGAAGGCTGGATATATGAAGGAGTTTGATGCAAAAGTGGCTATACCTCACACAAGTGGTCGTGAGCTATACAACCTTGCATTCTACTATGGTCCTAACGACTATAAGGTGATGAAGAGTGTCGAGTTTATGGGCCATAGCTGCGACCTTGAGAAGATTATCCCTATGGGTGGTACGCTTATCGGCTGGTGGAATAAGATTGTTACAATTCCTGTATTCCACTGGTTGCGTGGTCATGGTCTTAGCTTCGGTCTTATCATCCTTATCCTTACACTCCTTGTTAAGGCGGTCATTCTTCCTCTTACCTATAAGAGCTACATGTCTACAGCCAAGATGCGTGCTATACGCCCTGAGTTGGAGGCTATCAACCAGAAGTACCCTAAGCAGGAGGATGCCATGAAGAAGCAGCAGGCTACAATGGAGCTATATCAGAAGGTGGGTATCAGCCCTATGGGTGGTTGTTTGCCACTTCTTATCCAGATGCCTATCCTTTGGGCTATGTTCCGCTTCATCCCAGCAAGTATCGAGCTTCGTGGTCAGAGTTTCTTATGGGCAGATGACCTATCTACATACGATAGCGTTTTAGAGCTACCATTCAACATTCCATTCTATGGTGACCATGTGAACTTGTTTGCATTGCTTATGACCCTCGCCTTGTTTGGCTACTCATTCTTTAGCTACAAGCAGCAGGAGGCCACAACAGCAGGTCAACCGGGAGCAGGTATGATGAAGTTCATGATGGTATACTTCATGCCACTGATGATGCTCTGCGTGATGAACGAGTTCTCATCAGGTTTGTGCTACTACTACTTCCTATCACAGATATTGACGATGATTATCATGTTCGTCATCCGCCACTCGGTTAACGACGAGCAGGTACGCGCAAAGCTTATGGCAAAGAAGCCAAAGAAGAAGTCTAAGTTCCAAGAGCGATACGAGGAGGCTCTTCGCCAGCAGCAGGATCAGATGACCATAAATCGTGAGATGCGCCGTCATCAAAACCGATAATACATATATATAATAGTAGTGGGGAGCATTTCGTTCCCCACTACTATTTGTTCAGCGCGTACAAACGGATATTTTTGATTTCTTTGGACTAATCCCCCTTACTCGTTTCCATTCTCGCGCTCTTCAGTCCCTTAAATATCAACTATTTTTTCCATAACAAGCACTAACATCCCCAGCAATTTTGCACTCTAAGTTTTTTTTTGTATCTTTGCTCAATTGAAAACCCAACTTTTAGTGTATGGCAATTAAGAATAATGTAATGATTGTACGCCAGAGACTTCTTACAAAGCTCGTAAGCCTCTGGAATGAGGGTCAACTCGTTGAGAAAATCGACAGAGTACCTATTGAATTTAGTCCTCGTAACTCTAAGGTGCGTGGTCGTTGCTGTATCCACAAGGAGCGTGCTGTGTGGAAATACAAATCACTTCCACTTCTTGGCTACGACATGACAGACGAGACCGATGAGCTTATGCCACTATCGGCATACGCAAAGATGGCACTCGACCGCGAGAAGATTAAGGACAACATCATGTGTGTGATTGACGAGGCATGTTCTTCATGCGTACGCACAAACTACGACATTACAAACCTCTGCCGTGGCTGTGTGGCTCGTGCTTGTGAACATGCATGTCCTAAGGGCGCTATCGAGTTCGATCCAGACACATCACAAGGCAAGATTAACCACAACATCTGTATCAGTTGTGGTAAGTGCTACGCCGCTTGTCCATACCACGCTATTGTGTATATCCCTGTTCCATGTGAGGAGGCTTGTCCTGTAGGTGCTATCTCTAAGGATGAGTATGGTGTTGAGCATATCGACGAGACAAAGTGTATCTACTGCGGTAAGTGTATGAACGCTTGTCCTTTCGGTGCAATTTTTGAGATCTCTCAGGTATTCGATATCTTGCAGGCTATCCGCCGTGGCGAGGAGGTTGTGGCGATGGTCGCTCCATCAATCCTCTCACAGTATGATGCTCCAATCGAGCAGGTATATGGCGCTATCAAGGCTATAGGTTTCAAGGATGTTATTGAGGTGGCACGCGGCGCCGAGATTACAACCGAGAAGGAGACACATGAGTTTGCTGAGAAGATGGAGGAGGGTCAGCCATTTATGACCACATCATGCTGTCCTTCATACATGGAGATGGCACGCAAGCATGCCCCAGAGCTTCAGAAGTATATCTCATCAACATACTCGCCAATGATCTACACTGCGGAGCTTGCACGCGAGAAGCATCCAAATGCAAAGCTTGTATTTGTAGGTCCATGTATCGCTAAGCGTAAGGAGGTACGCCGCGAGGATTTGCAGGGCAAGGTAGACTTCGTACTCACATACGAGGAGGTAC
>JAFXBB010000015.1 GCA_017521945.1 Alistipes sp.
GCCGCGATTAAGCGAGGGCAGAGGCTGCTTGCAGACTATGCCGAGCGTGAGCGGTGAAAAGGAACTTAAGCCTAAAACTACATCTTTTTATTCACTCTCTTAGGTTATGGGGGCTGGCCAAGTTACTTTTTAGTCAGCCCCGATATACAATATATAATTATTAACTAATATATAGAGCTGTTCGTTGTTTTATCCTCTGATGTAGTGAGGCATGGATTCGGGGATCTCCAACGAGAACTCCACAAGGCCTGCGACATCGCCCTTCTCGTACCAAGGGGTCTGGTAGATAAGTTTACGCAATGGTCCCTTTTGGATTGTGTAGGCGTTGTTCTCACCGTTTGTGATAAGGCGGTTGATTATCTGGCGTGAACGCTCCGAGTGGCAAGGTATCATCGACTTATCGCGTACATCGCCATTAACCTCAATGGAACGCTTATTCTGGTATAGTACCACGCCATCAAGGTCGCATACGGTGATAGCGCATGTCTTCAAAGTGTCACCCCATGGGCAACGGATATCCTCAAAATTCATAGTTTAAGTTATTCGGTTAGTTTGTCCTATACACATTTTTTATACCCTTGATGCGGCGGAGTGAGTGGAGTAGCATGTCCACAACAGCCGCACTTGGCACCTCTACGGTGAGCTGTGCGGTGGCGGTGCCATCGCCCTTAGGTTTATAGTTTATACCACGCACCGAGAGTTTAAGCTCCTTGCTTGCTGTATCCATAATCGTTGTGGCAAGGCCCGGTATGTCGGCGGAGGTTATGCCCACAGTTATGCGGAAGGCTCCCTCGGCACCCTCTCTCCAGCGGGCCTCCATAACGCGGTAGGGATAGCGCTCACGCATACGGCGGGCATTAGGGCAGTCGCTACGGTGGATGGTGATACCGGAGTTGATGGTCACAAAGCCGAAGATATCGTCACCCTTGATAGGGTTGCAGCAACGACCAAGCTTATACTCTATATTATTTATACGCTCGTCAATAACAAGGGCATCAGTGCTACGCGCTGGTTGTTGCTCCTCGCGCTCCTCTCTAAGGCGTAGCTTGCGCTCCTCGACATCGGCAGCAGCCTGTCGGCGCTCCTCGTCTGCCTCACCCGAAATCCAATGGTTGAGAATCTCCTTAATCTGTGATATCTCTATCTTTTGGTCGGCAATGGCCACATATAGTTCGTTGCCACGCTTGATTTTGAAGTACTTACATAGGTAGGCTACAGCCTCATCTATACTAACATCGAGCTTCCAATTCTTAATCTTACGCTCTAACTCCTCACGACCAAGGCGGGCATGTTTCTGCTGCTCCTCTCTAAGGTAGGCGCGTATCTTGTTGCGGGCGCGCTGTGTGACACAGAAGTTGAGCCAGTCGGCCTTAGGAGTCTGATCCTTGCGTGTAAGCACCTCACATATATCGCCATTCTTAAGAGGCTCCTTGATAGGCACAACCTTGCCTCCTACTTTACCGCCTACGCAGATAGCACCTAAAGAGGTGTGGATGTCGAAAGCAAAGTCGAGAACGGTGGCTCCCTCAGGGAGTTTACGGATATCACCCGATGGGGTAAAGACAAATATCTCACCCGCTGAAGGTTTGGCCTCGAAGCGGTGGGCGATAGACTCAGAGGTGGTATCCTCCAAAAGCTCACGAAGGCGACCAAGCCACTCCTCAGCGCCCATGCCACCCTGCTTAACACCCTTATATCGCCAGTGGGCAGCGATACCTCGCTCGGCGACCTCATCCATGCGCTCGGTGCGTATTTGAACCTCTACCCAGCGACCAGCGGGGGTCATAACAGTAGCGTGGAGCGACTCGTAACCATTTGACTTAGGGATAGATATCCAGTCGCGCATACGCTTAGGGTTAGGTACATAGAGCGAGGTCACATGCGAAAAGACCGTCCAGCAGAGGCGCTTCTCCTGCTCAGGTGGGCAGTCGATGATGATGCGCAAGGCAAAGATGTCGTAGACGCCCTTGAAGTCAACCTTCTGCTTCTTCATCTTCTGGTAGATGGAGAAAACGGACTTGGTGCGGCTTTTGATATGGTAGTCTATACCGTCACCATCGAGCAACTTACGCACAGGTGCGATAAACTCCTCGATAAAGGCCATACGCTCAGCCTCACTCTCCTTAAGTTGGTAAACGATATCGTTATATGCCTCTGGCTCGATATACTTCAACGATAAATCCTCCAAGGCACTCTTTATGCTGTATAGGCCGAGCTTGTGGGCAATCTCTGCATATAGGTTAAGGCTCTCCCAGCTCTTGGCGAGGCGTTTCTTCTCGGGGAAGATGTCGAGCGTACGCATAACCTCAAGCCTATCTGCTAACTTTATGAGTATGACGCGTGGGTCTTCGGAGTAGGAGACAATCATATCTCTGAAGTCAGAAGCCTGCTCCTTTGAGCGTTTTAGCTTGATGTTGGATATCTTGCTAAGAGCCAAAGTGATACCCAAGACCTCTTTGCCAAACTCCTTGTCCACGATAGCGGTTAGGGTGTCAATCTCGTCTGGATGCTCCTGAACGGCAATGCGCACAACATCGTGGATGATAGCGCCAACAATCGAGTTACGCCCAAGACCTATCTCCTCGGCAACGATGCGGGCAACACCTATATCGTGGTCGAGCATAGGCGAGCCATCGTAGCGTGTCATACCCACCATGCGCTCCTCGGCAAAAAGTATGGCTCGATCGACCATCTCTTGTGTTGTAGCGGAGTAGTTAGAGGCTATATGTTTGCGAAATTCGTTATATCTATTCAATACCATAGTAATCAATCTTTATGAATAATAACCAGGTCGTCATTGCCAATAGCATAGAGTTGCTGCTGTAACTTGCTAAGACGCTCTTTGTAGGCTATTCGTTCTACACGAAAGCCTGCCTCGCGTAGGCGATTATCGAAGTCTCTGCCATAGATGCGACGATGGTCATACTGCCCAAAGATACGAGTACGCTCCTTGGGGTCGGTGATGGTATCATCCTCGAAGGTCTCGGCACGCGAGCGATCCTCTGGCACAAGAACAATGCCCCAGCCACCCGGGCGCAAGATGCGGTGCAACTCACGCATAGCTCTTCTATCATCCTCGACATGCTCCAAGAGGTGGTTGCAGATAATGACATCAACCGAGCAATCCTCCATGGGGATACTCTGCACATCGAAGTGCATATCGGCGAGGGGCGACTCAAGGTCGGCAGTGATATAGTTCTCAGAGCCTTTATATAGGCGTTTGAAGTGGCGCATGAGCGACACCTCGGGGGCTATATGGAGCAGGCGTGGGCGACTCTCTAAGAGCGTGCTGCACTCCCTTAGCCATAGCCATATCATGCGGTGACGCTCCAATGCGAGACAGTGGGGACAGAGGGCATCTTCGCGCGAGGTGACATAGCCATAGGGCATGAAGCGGCGGTAGTGTGAGCCACATACAGGACACTCCCTGCCACGACCCTTGTAGGCAAGACCCACGATAGGTACTGCCCAGCTCGCCATACGCTGCAACCAACGACGAGGAATATGGTTTAATAACCAGCGAATAAGCCTCTTCATGCTACTCCTCCGTATCGTTTATAATCTTATCAAGCTCCGTTTTTGTGGTTGTAAGCTCCGCCTTGCATAGCTCAATAAGCTCCTTGGCGCGCTTTACAGATGTGGTAAGCTCTTCAATACCAAGCTCTCCAGAGCGTAGTCGTTGAAGTATAGACTCTAACTCTGCAATAGCCTCGCTGTAGCTTAACTTGCTCTTTGATGCTCTCTTAGCCATTATATCATCTTGTTTTTATATCCTTAACCTCGGCACCTATACTGCCGTCATAAAACTCTATATCAATCCTCTCTCCAATGGTTGTGTCCGTGGCTCTACGGATGCTCTTCGTGCCGCTATGCAGCATAGCAAAACCGAGTTTTAGAATGTTGTCTACGGAGTGACTATCAACTACCCCCTCGGCGCGCTCTATGCGTTGTAATTCTTTGGTTACAAGAGAGTTTGCCTCTGCGTATATATCGCGACAAAGTATCTCTATACGATGACTCAGGTTTTGCAGATGCTCTGTAGCATAGCGTGTTATATCCCCGCTGTAGCGCACTATACGAAGGCTCTCGTTGGTAAGGCTGCGCTCAGCAATCAGCTTAATCTCAGTTGTGAGAGTTGCTATGTAGTTTAGCTCCTCATCGGCAAGCTCCATAAAGAGCGTTGCAACGGCTGTAGGGGTCTTGCACGATGTATGGGCAACCATATCAGATACCGAAACATCCTTATCATGACCAATACCAGTAACTACGGGTAGTGGGAACTGCGCAATATGTGAGGCTATGCGGTAGGAGTCGAACAGAGCAAGATCGCTTGTCGAGCCACCACCGCGGATGATAGCCACAACATCAAACTCCTCCTCCCTTTCGGCAATGGCATCGAGGGCATCTACAACACTCATCTCGCCACTCTCTCCCTGCATAAGGCTCTCAAAAATAGTGATTTGAAAGCGATAGGCACAGCGGCTAATCTCCTCGATAAAATCGCGGTAGCCTGCAGCCGTAGCACTCGATATAACGGCGATGCGTAGTGTGGGGCGCGCAAAATCAAGCTCCCTATTCATATCCCACACACCATCCGCTTGTAGGCGGGCTATGGTCTCGCGGCGGCGACGCTCCACCTCACCAAGGGTGTATGTGGGGTCTATATCGATAATCTGCAACGATAGTCCATATATCTCATGGAAGCTAACAACAACACGCACTAACACCTTTATTCCTGCACTAAGAGGTGTGCCTGTGGCACTCTCGAATGAGGTCGCTATTGCACCATACGACGATCGCCAGATCATAGCGCGTGCCTCAGCGCGGGGTGCGCCATCCGTAGTCCCCTTCTCGACAAGGTTCAGGTAGCAGTGTCCGGAACGATTGAGCTTAAGCTCCGATATCTCGGCGCTTATCCACACAGGGTCGCTAAAACGACTCTCCACACTCCCTCGCACCATACGCATAAGGTCGTATAGCGTTAGGCTCTCTTGTGCCGTGGTGAATATGTTTTGCGCTCTGTTCATCGTATTATTACGCCTATCTCCTTAGGCAGGCTTTTACTCTTAGGCAGTTGTAGGTTTACAAGGTGCAGACTCTCTATAGCTACGCCATTCTTCTCGGCAGGTTGCCAAAGTGGCGCCTCCTCAATGGCGCGTGTCACCCTCTTAAAGAACTGCTTCGATGTTGAGGATATAACCTCGCTAATTGTAGCTTTCCCGCTGCTATCCACCAATATACGGAGAGATACGCGCTCGGCACTCATTGACTCGTCCCAGCGTACCTTAGATGCAAGATACTCTGTGAAGTTATCGAAGCCCTCATAGCTGAATGTTGCGCGCTTGTCGTACTTTAGGGTTACAAGGATAACACCCTCGGAGGCCTCCATGCCCCACTTGGCGATAGTCTCCTCGTTGGCAGGGAGGTTGTCAATGCGCTCAATATCGTCATGGGGGATATGCTCGATGCTCTCTACAATGGTGCCATTGACCACATAAAGAGGCTTATAGGCATATACCTCAACAAGGCTAAATAGCGCAAATATCGTGAGTAACCTCCTCATTGTCAAGCTATAGTTTGAATTTATAGCTTATGCCAAAGATATGGCGCAGCTCCCTTTCAAGAATATGACCCTTCATATCGCCCTTGTTGCCCTTGTAGTCGATATTATAGTTGCGGTCAAGGTCGAAGTAGTAGTAGAAATCTAAGCGGTGGTCGCGGTCTACACGATACTTAACACCCACACCGCCACGATAGCGGGTGATATAGTTATCAATCTCCAAAGGCTCCTTCTTGTAGTTAGCCACAGCCTTAGGGGCGTTGAGACTGTTGTGTAGTTCGAAAAGAATATAAGGCGACCAACGCGAAAGAGGGATTTTGTATGTTGCCATAAGGCGAGAGCGAAGGATTATCTCAGGGTTTGGCTTCTCGTAGCGATTAACAGAGTCGGTGCGGAAGGTGGTTTGTACTCTCTCCCTTAGCGAGAACTCCATATTGCCCACCTTAGTACTACCCTCAACATTGAAATTTACACGATGACGAGGCTTCTCCCATAGCTTGGTGGCGTTATCGTGGATATTGATTAGGATATAGTCGCCACCAATATTGAGGTGCTTATTGATGCTGTACTCCGCGCTAAGGAAACTATGTAGACGATCTACAGAGCCTATGTTGTTGTTAAGGCGTGTCTCAATGCCCGCCTCAATATCGAGGTTTTTGGTCGCACTCCACTCTACGGCCGCTTCGATACGACCACGCAAATCATCCGTAGTCACTGTTGTTGGCTCCATATATTGAGCATTGGCTGAGTCAATAAGGCAAAGAGGAGCAAACAGTGCGATTGCTATTGTATATATCTTCTTCATAATTAACTGTTTAATGCGTTCTTTTCGTTAATTTTCATTGTTGGCTCTGTCACAGGAACTTCATCCTTAGCAGGGGTGTAGTGTACCTTGATAAAGGCCACATCACGAAGAAAGTCAACATTTCCAATATCCACCTTTAGGACTTTGTGACCAAGACGCTCCTCAAGGTCGGCGATAAGCTCCTTTCGACGCTCTGGACGAATAAGCTCTATGCGCTCGTAACATACCAACTTTGATGCTACACGCCTACGCATAATGCCATACTCCACAGCGGTGAGCAGTGCCAAAATCAGTCCATTTGCCAAAGCCAACTCGGCATACGACACCATAAGGTTGATACCATTGATTACGGCTACGGCAATGGAGAGGAAGAGATAGGTCATCTCGCGTATTGGTACCATCTCGGTGCGGTAGCGCATAATGCCGAATATCATAAAGAGACCCAAGCCGATGCTTACATCGATGCCTACGCTCTTCATAAAGAATAGCAACAGAAAGACTGCCGAGCCAAAGAGCATGAAGGTTACTCCAAACTCCTTACGACGGCTCTTAGGGTAGTAGAACAACCACGCTATGGCACTTGTAACCAGCAGGTTAATTAAAAACTGAAGGCATAGCTGTTGCAC
Organism: Alistipes sp.; assembly: GCA_017521945.1. Taxonomy (GTDB): domain Bacteria; phylum Bacteroidota; class Bacteroidia; order Bacteroidales; family Rikenellaceae; genus Alistipes. The sequence continues at coordinate 6,992 of JAFXBB010000015.1, forward strand.
AGAGATAGTATCGCAAAGTGGAATGCCAAGAAATGTTGCCCCCACCTCTTGGTCTACACCCGTAAGTGCTGCGATTTCTGCATCAAATAGGTCTGGATCACCCATTGGGTTATCAAATTTTATCATATTATCTAAAGTTTATATGTTGCTAACTATTATGTTGTTATATCCGATGCGCTTCTCTATTCTGCGTATCTTTTCAATCATTCTATTTCGCTTTATTCCCTCCACCGTAAGTGCTGTACCAAGACAATACTTGCTAATTTTCAGCGGCTTTACTCTAAGCTCGCGGAGTATCTCCTTTGCTACGGATGTGGTATTGCCATCCTGCTTAATCTCTACAATCGACATCTCCCCAGTCGTTGCACTGCGTCCGCTTCGTAGGTCGATATACTCTAACCCAAGGTCTATGGTTATGCGTTCGGTAAGGTCGGGGTTTACTATTGTAATACGCACAAAACGCGTCGAGAGTGCCGGGCTTAGGCTCTCAATATCGTAGCGCGCAAGTGTACTTAAAAACTCCACTGCCTCACAACTACTTAACGACATGAGCTGCCCCTGTGGTATCTCGATGCGCACCTTTTTTGTGCGACCGCGGTTGCTCTTGTTCTTGACCTCAAGGTAGCATGCCGAGCCATCCTCGTAATGGCGCGTGCGTATCTTCTGGCGGGTGAGCTGGCGATTGTGGTGGGCGATGTACATGGCCCTCTCCTCGGTGTCGAAGTATCGGGTGTCGTAGCGTGCCGCACGAATATCATCGATTATCTGTACTCGGTAGCCTCGTTCTGCCGCGAGCCTAAGTAGCTCCATTATTTGCGTCTGGCTTGCCACATACTTCGTGTCGATACGGTTCATGAGCTTCACGCCACGCATCTGTGCAAGGGTGATAACACCCATCTGCTCCCATAGGGGCAGAGCATTGAGATGGTGGTATATGGCGTTAATTGACATAGCTACTCGAAGGTGTATTCAAATTGACGGTAGGAGTTGAGTGTGCCGTTGGCGTTATAGTTCAGACGGCGTGTGCAGATACCGTTGCTGTCGTACTCATACTTGCGCACCTTGCTTATCTTATCGCGCTCGTTGTAGACAACCTCCTTGACAAGTTGCCCCTTGTCATTATACTCGTACTCGGCTCTCCATGCAAGGTGACGACCAAAGTCACTATATTCAGCCTCGGCAATAAGCTGTCCAAGACTGTTGTAGCTCTCGGTATGGTCAATCCACTTGTTTTTTCCATCGGGAGTGGTCTTCCACTCCTTGACTGTTAGTGCCTTGCCCTCGCTCTTGGCAAGAAGGCTACGCTCCCTCTTTTCGGCATTGACCGTAAGGGTTGTAAATAGAGCTAATAGTGTGAGGATAAGTCTTAAATGACGCATGTTACAAAAAAATAGGTGGGTGACTAACAAGTAAAATAGCCACCCACTTCTGTTAGGAGTCCAGAATAAAAAGATGTGGTTTTAGAACAACAAAATACACCTTTATTCAGCCTCTAATTATAGTCTATTCTATTATATACACTCTCTGCTACAACTCACTCTCCTTCAATCGCTCTGCGTTCTCAGCTACGATAAGCTGGTCGATAACATCCTGAATGTCACCATCCATAAAGGCAGAGAGATTGTAGATTGTATAGTTGATACGGTGATCGGTAATTCGTCCCTGTGGGTAGTTGTAGGTACGAATCTTTGCCGAACGGTCACCTGTAGATACCATAGTTTTACGCTTCGATGCTATCTCGTCGAGGTACTTCGAGTACTCAAGGTTGAATACATGGGTACGCAACTCCTCAAATGCCTTGTCGAAGTTCTTAAGCTGTGATTTCTGATCCTGACACTGAACAACAATACCTGTAGGTATGTGGGTAAGACGAATAGCCGAATAGGTGGTGTTCACCGACTGACCACCGGGACCCGACGCACAGAATATATCCTTGCGAATATCGTTCATCGAGATTTCGATATCGAACTCCTCCGCCTCTGGAAGTACCGCTACGGATGCTGCAGAGGTGTGTACACGACCCTGTGTCTCGGTCTGTGGCACACGCTGCACACGGTGTACGCCCGACTCATACTTCAAAGTGCCATAGACACTCTGACCTGTAACCTTCAAGACAACCTCCTTATAGCCACCAGCAGCACCCTCAGATGCCGATGTAATCTCGTAGCGCCAACCCTTAGACTCGATATACTTGGTGTACATACGAAGTAGGTCACCTGCGAAGATGGCCGCCTCGTCACCACCGGTACCACCACGAATCTCGACAATGGCATTCTTGTCATCCTGTGGGTCCTTAGGGATGAGAAGAAGCTTAATCTCCTCCTCCATCTTCTCGATTGCAGGCTCAAGCGTAGCAACCTCCTCGCGTGCTATCTCGCGGAACTCCTCGTCCTTCTCGTTTACAAGAATATCCTTCGCCTCGGCAAGATTTGCAAGTGCTGTGCGGAAACGATCCGAAGTCTCAACAATAGGCTCAAGCTCCTTGTACTCCTTGGTTAGCTGAACGAACTGTTTAACATCGGCGATAACCTCTGGGTCGGTCAACTTCTGACCAATCTCCTCATATTTTAGCTTCAGGCCGTCAAGGCGAATTAGTATAGAATTATCTGCCATGTTTATCCATTAATATTTTAACCCGCGCAAATATAACGAAAATTTCTCAAATAAAAACATAGCGTTAACGAGTTGATAGTTAAGTAATTTGATTTATGGTGAAAAAATTATATAAAAATTTTTAACCAAAACTCTTGACAAACGCTATTTCGTGTTGTATATTTGCATCGTCAAACATCACTTAGCCGATAGAAGTCTAATTTGGATATTAACACGATAACGGACTTAATTATTGGCTTATTAACAAATGTAAACGCTTGTATATATGTATTTTATATCTGCATATTAACCTATATTGACATGTTATAAACATTTTTATCAACATTGAGTTTAGCTATGTGCAACCATGCTAAAGTTGGTGTATTGGGGATGATAACACTTATTTCTAACAACTTAAAATATTTAACAAATGAATTTCAAGACAATACCTAAAAATGGCGCTTCGTGGCGAAATCCTTTGGTATACGAGGTGGAGCTTACAGAAGATGACGGACAGGTGGACATAGAGATTTATGACCACATATCTGCACAGGTGATAGGAGGGGTGCGGCTGTATGCCCAAGGTGTGGTTGAGGTAGATATAGTACCCTATATTCGAAGTATGCTTCCGAAGAATAGTTCGCTGCAAGATACATCTGAAATAATTAATATTTCACCAGATGCGTGCAGGGTATCCCTTAGGGTTAGTGATGTGGAGACAGAGCCAAGACTCTTCTTTCGTGAGAATATCACAGACCTTGAGTCGCAAATACTCAGTTCATTGGTCGAGGAGGCGACAATTGCAAATGGTGAGGTTATAAGGCTGACGGCCTATGCAAAAGAGTATTTGAGAGTGACTCTAATACGACCTACCGTGTCAGGAGGCATCAATGGTTATTCATATCGTACGAATGGGTTGCCTTGCGAGGTGATTGTTCCGGTACGAGATGCGGGGGTGGGGATGAATATAACGGTGATGATACAGTGTGATAGCGAACGTGCAGTAAGTCATAGCTATAGAGTTGTTAAGCGCGAAAATACAGCCTATAGAGTTGCATGGGAGAATAGTCGTGGAGGCATGGAGTGTTGCACATTCCCGCAGAGTATACAGCTCAGCTCGCAGGTAAAAACCATAGAGGTAGAGGAGGAAGTTGGTTGGCATAGAGAGGTTGTTGGGTCGAGGAGCGTTAGGCGGTTGTTGCTGTTGGGTGCTAAGCAACGCGAGATTAACAGAGTACTTGGGTTACTCCTATCTCCGAGACTCTATCTATGCTGCAAGGAGAGTTCGATGCCCGTAAGACTAATAACCGACACGATTACCTATGACGAACATGGGAAGCTGCGCAAATTGGCGTTTGATGTTGAAGAGGAGTGGGGAGGAGGTGGTCAGATATGCGCCTAAGGATTGATGGGGTTGAGGTCCCCTTAGCCGACAAACACATCGAGCTTCCATCGTATGATATAGGGCGACTAAGGAGCTGTGAAGCTCAGCGCGAGGGAGATACACTGAAGCTTACGGTGTTGGTGACGAGGGCTACAGAGCGACTCTTTGGATTTGCGGAGCAGGCTTTCAGAGTAATTGATTTCAATGATAGCTACCACTATGGAGAGCTTATTTTGGATGGGGTGGTGCTATTTTCGGGTCTTGTCAACTATTGCTCTACAGAGTCTAAGGCAGGTCGGCGAGTCTATAATATTGAGATTATAGCAGGCGGTGCGACATGGGCAGATAAGGCGGCAACTACCCAACTCAACGAAAGCAATATAGATGCAGTGAGATATATGGATTTGTCGAGTATCTATAATTCGTGGGGTGATGATAATCCGATAAAGTTCTTGCCACTTCGTGAGGATAGCCACCCTGAGCCGTACAATACAGGTCTATATGAGGTATATCACCCATTGCTCCCACAAGATTATCACCCTTTTATCTCGGTTAAGGCTCTGGTTAATAGCGTAGTAAGTAGCGACAACTATACCCTTAACAGTCGTTTTATGGAGACTCCGTTCTTTGAAAAATTGATGATAAGTGGCGCTTATAGGAGTATTATTGCTCAGGATGCATACGCTTCGATGGGCTTCAAGGCAGTACGCTCGGCAAGTTCAACAGCTACTGCCGATACTCTCGGCAGGGTCGATGTGTGGGTACCAAAGTCCGATAGAAACATCGGAGCATTTGTCGATACGGTGAGTGCCACAACCATAGATGAGAGTGGAAATCCATGTATGGACGCCTATACAAATGGTGGTTGTTTTAGCTTCGATGATGAGCGACCAATATTTCGACCTAAGCGCGAGGTGAGCGTTGCCTTCGATCTACATTTTAGCTATACTACAGACTACCGTATTATCTCATCAAAATGGCTGCAGGGCTTTACGAAGATTTATATAGGCAGTGGCTGCTATGTGGATGTTAGTCTGCCCAACACATATATCGATCGTCGTAATTGCGCAGAGGTAGGAGTACAATATAAGCTCTTTATTTTCGACTACGACCCCACGGCAAAGTATCGCATAGCCGGCATAGGCAGTGTTGATAGTGCAGTATCTAATGTGCTATTTAAGAGTCTTAGTTCTCCAATGGTAAAACTCTTTGTGCAGCACGCTGGAAGCACAACCTATGTAGAGTATGATGGTGATTGGGCATTATATGATGGTTATGTTGAAGAGCGTGGTGAGCGAAGTGTGGAGTTTACACTCAGAACACCATATAACCACTACTCGCCCACATCTCCCAAGCTCTTTAACGAGATCTATTTTGAGGGTGCAGAACAGGGTCAAAGACTCACTCTTCATGCCGGTTGCAGTATAACCCCTGTGTTCGGAGGTGTTGCGGGCTATGGTGATAAGATAACGCTTGAGGATATATCCAACTACGACATATCGTAGGCTCAGATGCTGGATGCTGTAGCGCACATGTTTAATCTCTGTATCTACACTCATCGCCCCTCGAAGAGTATCATCATTGAGCCTTACGACGACTTCTTTAGTGGAGATATTGTAGATTGGCGAGGTAGACAACGCCATGATAATGAGCGTTATGAGGAGTCTGTCGTACATAGTTTTATGCTTACAGAGCTTGGATATCAAAACCCTGATGGCGCAGTAGGCTATTGTTATGGTGATAGTCAAGAAACCTTTGGCTCGTTGTATTATGGAGTTGAGAGCTATGCTGCAAAGCAGAGTTTGCAACGCCTTATAAACCCACTGTTTCACCCAACGGCATCATTTCAAAACTCGGTGGGAACAGCACCATCTGCAGAAATACTAACCGTGGGTGATAGGGAGGTGGTATCGCAACAGAAGGAGGTCCTTCCACGCATTATTCTCTACCACGGGCTTATAGATCTTCCGACGGGCGAATGTTGGCCATCACCATATTGCACTACGGCCTATCCCTATGCAGCGTTTCATAGCGCCACAGTGGGTCAGACACTCTGCTTTGAGGATAGAGATGGTGTTGAGGGTCTACATCGCTTCTATGATAATCAACTCAAGGAGCTTGCCACGCGCCAGATGCTCACAACGGATATCTATCTGCCTCCAGAGCAGTATGTGCAGTTGTATGACCCATATACAGCAGGGGCGAATATCCGCTCTCGTTTCCGACTCAACATAGAGGGCAGCTCCTCGCTCTTTCGCCTCGATGCCATAGAGAACTATGACCCTGTGCGATACATAGCACGATGCCGTTTTCAGAGATTATCCAAAGATTAACCCAAGATTTATGAATCAGACAATTAACATTAAGAATGAGGTCGATACAACGATTATCGACATTGAGGGTACTATCGGAGTGCCAGAATCGTGGCAGTGTGACAACCCCGAAACCCGAGTGACAACCTATGAGCGTTTCAAGGAGAGTGTTTCGCGCATTGCAGATATTCAGAATAGCAATATTCGAGTAAACATCCGCTCCACAGGTGGTGATGTGAACGATGCCTTACTTATCTACGAGGCGCTTAAGGCTACGGGCGCAAAAATCACAACTTGCTGTTATGGTTATACCGCCTCGGCAGCAACCATCGTGGCACAGGCTGCAAGCGAGGGGTGCCGACTTATTGCTCCCACATCGCTCTATCTAATTCACAACTCGCTATGTTCGGTGGAGGGTAATGCCGAGGAGCTACAAGCCGAGGTTGAGATGCTTCGTCAGACAGATAGCCGTATCGCTGAGGTCTACGCCTCGCGCTCAGGACGCAGCGTAGAGGAGATTGCCGAACTTATGTCGGAGAATGGCGGTAGAGGTCGTTGGCTCTCACCTATGGAGACTATAGCTGAGGGGCTTGTGGATGCCATAGATAGTGTGCCGCACGAAGTTATCGAGAATAGACCTATTGCCGAGCGCGCAAAGCAGGGCGTTAAGGCGCTACTTCGAGCCGTAGGTATTGAGTTGGAGAATGAAAGCAGCGCCGACACGGATGTAGATATAAACTACACTCCGCATCCAATGCCAAATGATAGTGCCGATAATTCAAAGATTGCATTTGAGGAGGCACAGAGTGGAGTGAGCCCTACAAGGCTCAAAGAGGTTGGTGATCCATCGCCTGTGGAGTCTGCAAATGAGCCTCGACAGCAGGCATACGAGAGCGATATTCGCTCCATAAAAAGATTTTTTAACTAAGGGTATCATCCCTAAAATTAATTACTAACAATTAAAATTTTACAATTATGGGAATTATTCAGGAACCTAAGCGTTATGTTGGTCGTGATCTTGAGACTATCTTTTTCCGCCCTATGATTTCGGGTGAGAGTGCTACCGATCTTGGCATTCGAACAATTTACAACATGCCAATGCCTACAACAATTCAGTTGTGGAGTCCACAGAGTGATGTGCTACGAAGCTATTCGGCGGGTTGGACAGGTGGCGACTCTGCGGTGCGTAAGCAGAAGACAATAGAGATGACCAAGGTCAAGGCAGAGGTCGGTTTCTCAGCTTCAGACTACTTCAATCAGGTTTATGAGCTAATCACAAATAGTGCTGCTGTCAGCCTTGATGACCTTACGGGCAGCGAACTCGAAAAGGCGGAAACAGAGATGTTTAGAGCCGCTATTGCAGAGAGCCTCCGTACGCAGATGTGGTTGGGTGATACCGATGCTCAGAGCTATAACCTCTTTGATGGGTTTATTAAGCTATTGTCGAAGTACTCTTGTAAGTTTGTAGATTTCAGCGATAATGGTTGGGATAGAGGTGCTGTTGCAGAGGTCTTCTCTTCGATGTGGGAAAATGCCGATGCACGACTCCGCGCCCTTAAGAAGGATGGTCAGTTAGCCTTCTTTGTGACCTCGGAGATTTATGACGCCTATGAGGCATATCTCGATCAGTTTGGCAACGATACGGCCTACAGCGATGTAATCAACGGTCGTCGAGAGCTAACATATCGCGGCATTGCTGTTGTCGATATGAATATCACTCAAGCGCCTGGTTTCGATGAGCAGTTGAAGTATACCTGCTTCCTTACTGATCGTCGTAATTTAGCCCTTGCAGTGAATACGAACGACGATCCAAGTGCCGAGGTGCGTATGTGGTACAATCCAGACGAGATGGAGAACCGCCAGCGTGCTACCTTCTTGGCGGGCTGCGAAATACTTGATGAGGATTTGGTTGTTGTTGCCAAGTTCGAGTAGTCTTGTAAGTTGTTAATCTATAAATACATGTTGTTATGTCTGATAGAAAATTCTCTACACGCATAGCATCCATCGCAAACCGCGCCGAGCCGCTTATAGGCTCGGTGGCGGTGGGTGACGGTAAGAGGGAGGAGTGTAAGGTGTGGAGCTGGGGTGATGATAATATGCTTCCTTATGCGCTCTCGCTCTTGGCGCGTCGTTCTGTGGCACATCGTCGTATTATCAACGATAAGGCGGATTATATCGCTGGCAAGGGGCTTCTCTGCAGTGATAAGCATCCATTGCTTAGACAGCTCATTGAGTGCGCAAATGGCAGTGGCGAGTCGCTAAGAGAGGTTATATCGCAGATAGCCATAGATAGCGCAATGTTTGGTAACGCCTTCTTGGAGGTGGTCACAGATGAGAGTCACTCATTCCTATCGTTCTACCATATAGATGCCTCGAAGTGTCGTATTGCTCAAGACTCATCTCATGTTGTTATCTCTAACGATTGGCAGAACTTCCGTCCATCTGAGTCGGCAACTTTGTCCCTCTATCCTAATTTTGAGTCCTCAGGTGATGGCACCATACGAACTGTTATCCACTATAAGAGCTATGAGCCTATGTTCTCACACTATGGTGTTGCCCCATATATTGCAGGCATGGACGCTGCGGCAATACTATATAAAACAGATCGTTGGAACATATCGCGCATAGATAACTCCTTCCAGCTTTCGGGTGTTATGATGCTTGATAGCGTGGTCGATAACGAAGCTGCAGCGGATCGTGTTGTGCGCCTTGCCGAGGAGAAGTTTGCAGGAAACCCCGGTCAGGTATTGTTCGTTCTTCGGGACCACAACGATGGTGATAACTCTCGCTTTATCCCTATCGATACCACCTCGGATGGCGATTGGCACCGCCTTCACACACAGGCTGAGAGCGATTTGGTGGTAGCTCATTCGTGGTTTCGTTCGCTCAGTGGCCTGGACTACTCTACAGGCTTCTCAGCAGATAGGATACTGCACGAGTATGAGGTTGCTCTAAATACGGTGATTATCCCTGAGCAGGCGCGTATCCTTGAGCCTATACGCCGTGTCGTTGAGTTGATTTTGGGTGTTGATGCCTCGTCATTGGATATTATCAACCAGCCACCTACGCGCTCCAAGCCACTATATATGAGGGTGTGGGAGGCACGCAAGGCGGATGGCTTAACCTACGACGAGAACGATCCCAATCAGCAGCTCTTCCTCTCGCAGATAACCAAGTATAACCTCCAAAATATCGGTTAATATGAAGACGATTATTAAACCTGTTGACCTGCTGAGTTATATCTTTACGGCAGAGGAGAACTACAACTCATCGGCTGTCACCGAGACCGATATCGCAATTGCTGAGTCGCGCTATTTGTTACCCATAGTTGGTGAGGTGCTATACGACAAACTTCTTAATGGCGATTATGCGGAGCTTAGGAGTGAGTATATTGCGCCGATGCTTGGAGCATGGACACGCTATATAATAGAGCCTTGCCTTAAAGAGCGTTGCGGTCTTGGTCATGGCTCCACGCCTGTAGATAGGGACCTATTATTACACCTTCGAACTATGGCTTCGACTCTCTCACATCGCTTAAGCAGATACCTTGATGCTCATTGCGATGAATATCCAGAGTATAACCCTTGTGATAACCCATTAAACCACTGTTCTATAGATGGAAATATTGTGCAAATTAATTAGTGCCACGACAGCAGCTCTATGTGCGTTGCTCTGTCCTGTTGCTCCACTTATTACCACTGCAATGCTCTTTATTGTTATCGATTTTGTGACGGGTATTGCTGCTTCACGCGCTGTGGCACACCGCGAGGGGAGGGAGTGGTGGATTGAGAGCCGTAAGGCGTGGCGTACAATCGCAAAGGCGGGGTTTACCGCTGTTGCAATCGTTATGATGTGGCTTATCGACAGCCTCCTTTTGGACTTTATGAATCTGCACCTTGCGAAGTTATTTACGGGCTTTGTCTGTGGCGTTGAGCTGTGGTCCTTCCTTGAGAATGCCTCGGCAATTAGTCCCTCACCGCTCTTTACATGGCTTGGCAAATGGGTTAAACATCGTGTTGAGGAGGAGGTGGGCAATGAGTAGAGGTCTTAGAAACAACAACCCCGGCAATATCCGTATATCGCGCGTACGCTACGAGGGTGAGGTGCAACCAAGCCGAGATAAGTATTTCAAGGAGTTTGTCTCTATGGCCTACGGCTATCGCGCAATGTTCGTACTGCTTGATAGCTACCGTAGTCGCTACGGTCTGTGTACCATTCGCCAGATGCTCAATCGCTATGCTCCGCCCTCGGAGAACTTCACAGAGGGGTATGTGCGCATTGTCTCGACCCTTACAGGCATCGCCCCAGATGAGATTGTCAATACCCGTGCAGCCCGCGATATGATACCCATAGTCTCTGCCATGTCTCGAGTGGAGAATGGCGTCCCTGCAAATCTCGAAGATATCGAAGCTGGCTGGCAACTATTCGCATAAAATTTTAGGGAGGTCCTATAATTATAGAACCTCCCTATAGACCCCCCCTATGGTTATTTGCACTGTGGACTCCTTAGTTTTCGCTTTGAGCAGCTGCCCCCTCACGCTTTGCCCTTGCCTCCTTACGAATCTTAAGCGGTGTCTTATGTAGGTACTTCCTACAGAAGAGGGCAAAGTGGCCATGGTTGGTGAAGCTGTACATCTTGATGATGCTCTTCAAAGGCACATTCGTGTCTACGAGGAGTCGCTCAATTTCCTGAATACGCTGCTTCTGCATCCAGCTATATGGGGTGTCGCCAAACTCCTGCTTGAACATATTGTTGAAGTGCTGCACGCTGAAGCCACAAATATCTGCAAGCTCCTCAACGGTCTTTACGCGTGGGGCGTTGTTGCGCACCAACGACACGAACGACTGATTTCTATCAAAGAGGTTGTAGAATGTGCGTAGCTGAATCTGTTGTGTGTAGAAGAACTTAAATATGATGAACATCTCCTGAATCTTTGCACGATGCAAATGGTTACACTTCATGGAGTTGCCAAGATAGAGCTTCACAGACTCAAGCAATAGGTTTATAGGCTCGTTCATAGCCACCTGAGTGAACTTGTAGCTAATCTTCTTGATCTTACCTACGATGCTATTGAACGGAATCATATCACAGGTCGCACCTGGAGTTATAAAGTGTGCCTTGACAATCTCAATATCGGTCAAAGCCTCAATCTCGTAGTGAAACGCGCGGAAGCAGAATACAAAGTGACCCTCACGAACAACATAGTCATGGCGTTCCTCGGAGTTGATTTCGAAGTTACCCTTAGTAAGGAAGAGCAACGAGTTGAAGTCGCCAGACTCAACCACCATCTTCTCCCCCTCTTTTAGCGTAATCAACGAAAAGCCAGCCTCAGGCTCCAAGGTGTATGAGTGGCAAGTTGCCGGACATTGATTAGACATATTATTTATAAGTTTTAGGTTAATATCTCTTTTTATATTTACTTTATCTCCTTACAAAAGTATAAACATTTATTTAATTTCACAACTTTTTCATATAAAAAATGTAAAAAAATGTGCAATTATATATGTTTTCGCATCTTTTTAGTGCCATAAAAGGCGCGATAAAACCTATTTATAGAGAATAAAATACATCTATTTACATCAATCCTATCAACAACAAACAGCACAGCTTCTTATTTATAGCCCCCCTTAATAAACTCCCTCCCTATGCGACAACTTACTACACTATCCATTGCGGTCATATTGGCTATTTTGTGCTTTGAACTATGGCAGGAGAATAGCAATTTAAGGCGAAATATCGATTCGCTTGAAAATGGTGTCACCCTCTATCGCACGAAAGCCGATAGGAGTGCAGCATCTGTCGAGGCCTTGACACTAAGTCTTAGCGACTTCAAGCGCCAACACGCTGAGGATTGCGCCACTATCCGCGATATGCAGATACGCCTACGCCGCATGGAGAGCTACTCAAAGAGCATCGCTGCAACCACTCTTCGCGACACGGTTATAGTGCGTGATACAGTGATAGTTAGTGACAGCGCACGACATGCTCATTATGCGACCCCTTGGACTACGCTCCACGCCCTACTTAGGCGCGATAGCATGAGCTTTGAGCTTACGAGCTACGACACCCTACACCAAATTATCCACCGTGTACCTCGCCGCCTATGGTTTATCCCCTTCGGCACCAAGGCAATACGCCAAGAGATTACCACCTCCAATCCCCACACCCGCCTTATCTATACGGAGTATATCGAGTTGGAGTAGCAGAGCTAAAAAATATAGGGAGTCCCACAAGGGACTGTCCTTTTTCAGCGGTGAAAATTAATTCACCGCTGAATTTATTATGGGGTGTTGTTTGTTTGGAAAATAAATTCTATATTTGCAGTAACAAACGAGTTACATAGATGATGAACGAAAGTTCAATATAAGGGTACACAAATACCCCTCCCATTTTATATTGGGGGGGGTATTTTGTTGATATTCAGCGATTTACAAATAAGGAATTTTGGAGAGATTAAGGAGATTAAGGAATTTAAGGATAAGGTTATCTCTAAATTCTCTAAATTCCCTAAATACGAGACAACGAACACAAAAAAACATAAAATTATGAAACGACTATTTCTACTTCTTGCCCTTTGTGGCATGGTCGCTGTCGGCTGTACCGAGGGCGGCGTTGATGACAACATCGACAATGGTGGCAACAACACCGAGCAGCCAGGCGAAGATGATGACGATGAGAACGAGATTCCCGATGACGCCTATATCTCTATTAATAAGGACATACTAACATTCAGTCCCGATGGCGAGAGCGTTGAAGTTAAGGTGTATAGCAACTATGAGTGGACACTGACAAATAATTGCGATTGGGTAACTGCTTCTATATCAGGCGGCGAGGCAAGCGAGGAGGGTACTGCAATAACCCTCACTGCCGACCTCACCTATGACGACCGTGAGGGCACCATTACTTTCAGCTGTGGCAAGGCAAAGAAACTCTTGGTGGTGTCGCAAAGTCTTAAAGAGGTAATTATATCCGACGAGAACAATACATTTAATCTTCCCGTTGAGGGTGGCACAGTCGATATTGCCTACCAAACGACGGTCGAGTGCGAGGTAGTTATTCCCATCGATGTGCAGCATTGGATTTCGCTTGCTCCCGAAACGAGGGGCTTGGAGAGCGGTTGTGCGACCTTAAATATTGCCAAGAGTAAAGCCGGTGCTGATAGGAGAGCCGTTGTAAAAGTGGTGAAGATGGGCGACCAGTCCGTTTTCGCTGAATATACCATTACTCAGGAGCGTAATATGGATTATATCATCTTTTATACCACTACCAACGGTGAAACCATTAGTCCCCAAAATTTCGATTATCTCACCAATACATACGAGGATGGAGTTGGTATGTTGGCTTTCGATGGTAGCAAAGTTACTTCGATTGGAGATAGTGCATTCTCTGGTTGCACCTCGCTAACAAGCATTATCATTCCCGATAGCGTTACTTCGATTGGAGAGTGGGCATTCCGTGATTGCGACTCGCTGACAAGTGTTACTATTGGCAATGGCGTTACTTCGATTGGAGGGTGTGCATTCTATAATTGCACCTCGCTGACAAGTGTTACCATTGGCAATGGTGTAACTTCGATTGGTTCTGGTGCATTCGATGCTTGCACCTCGCTGACAAGTGTTACCATTCCCGATAGCGTTACTTCGATTGGAAATAATGCATTCAATAATTGCTACTCGCTGACAAGTGTTACTATTCCTGATAGCGTTACTTCGATTGGATATAATGCATTCTATGATTGCGACTCGCTGACAAGTGTTACAATCGGCAATGGCGTGACTGAGATTGGACATAGTGCATTCTATAATTGCGACTCGCTGACAAGTGTTACAATCGGCAATGGCGTGACTGAGATTGGATATGATGCATTCTGGGGTTGCGCCTCGCTGAAAGAGGTTTATTGCAAGCCAACAACTCCGCCAATGGGAGGTTATAAAATGTTTACACTCAACGCCCCGGACAGAACAATTTATGTGCCATGCGACTCGGTAGAGGCGTATAAATCAGCATGGTATTGGGAAGACTATGCTGCTTCGATAGTAGGATATGATTTTTAATAAATAATGTCTAACAAAGATTATGGCAAAGAAAAACAATAACAATTTTGCACCATGTATAACCTCGAATATGAAGATTGTGGCATTAAGGGGAGATTCTAACAGTGGCAAAACAACGAGCCTGAATATGTTGTATGCAGAGTTGCTAAATAGGGGTGCAAAACCCATAAACCCACAACACGCTCTGCCGGGCAAGAATGACTTTGAGTGTGTTGTAGAGTATGAAGGAAAAAGGATTGCAATCTTCTCTCTTGGAGATTTCATCTTTGCATTGGGACTTGCTATGGGATACTACTCAGCGTTGGGGGTAGATACGCTCGTGATTGCCGACAGCAACAAGAAATATGCTAATAACCCGCTTTTTAAGAGCCGTCAGTTTGCCTCAAACTATATAGTTATTCCAAAAGTTAAAGGAGGGAAAAATCCTGCCCAGCAGCAGGCTGCTGACCAAAAGGCTGTACAAAATATTTTAGTAGCACTCCCATAACAATAAATCTTTGTTATAGTGCAACAATTACAATCGTGGCGTATGTAGTGAACAGCATAGTTCGCTCATACGCCACCTTAGTTTATTCACAATGCATCTTCGAAAGATGCCCCGTTTCAGTGTTTTACTTTCAAAAGCTTTATGTGCCTTTACATTCGTAGTTTTTTAGCTTAATTACGACTTCCGTGTAGTCTTCTATGTAGGATTTCGCAATTTTCGTAAAAACTAACACTGAAAAACAATCAGTTAAAAATTATAAGACCTCTCCGAGAAGAATCCTCTACATATATTACACAACTATCACACTACTACCAATAGTAGTCGTCCTGGTCTGCGCCATGTTTGTAGTTCGCGTAGTTCTCCTCCATAGGAGTATCCTCGTAGTGAACTTCGAACATATTGTGACTGAGAAGACGAAAGTGATGAAAGTTATGGAAAGACGACAGAATGTCCCCTTTAACAGCCTTTAAGAAGCTGTTTTGAATTTTATTA
This sequence comes from Alistipes sp., assembly GCA_017521945.1. Lineage (GTDB taxonomy): Bacteria > Bacteroidota > Bacteroidia > Bacteroidales > Rikenellaceae > Alistipes. Next base: position 22,314 of record JAFXBB010000015.1, read on the forward strand.
AATGAGTTAAATCATTGCTGCGAGAAGAGTTTCGGAGTCTTTGAGGCTCTTTTCGGCAACTTTTCATTTGTGATAATTGGAAATAGTCCACTATTACCTGCATACCCCAAATGAAAATTTACACGAAATTAGCTCTCAAATACTCTCGAAATAAAATTCAAACAGCTTCTAAAATAGATTTATCAGCCTTTTCTAAGTTGACTTATAAACTCTGGAAACTCACTCCACAGAGGCTCTGTCATGAGCCACCATTCACGCGCTTCGGCAGCCTGTGATGGTCGCTCTGATGCAATATCTTTTCTAAAGGCATCATCATCGGGATGCTCCTCCAACATAAGCTCCTCGTAGTATGCCTTATGGCGTGTGCGGAGTAGTGACACAAGTGCTTTATCCAACATATTGTTTCGCTCGAAGCTTGCCCAAAGACGCGCAACAACAGCCTCAGCAGATTTATCCGTAAGGTCTATAGTAAGTTCGTCGTAGGCCTCCCACTCCTGAGTGGCTATATAGCAGAGAGCAAGAAGGTTAACGCCCTCAAAATGGTCCTCAGGGTCACACTCTAAGAGCAGCTCCAACTGCGCCATTGTCATCTCCAAGTCACCAATACGGAAGTGGTCCACAGCCGAGCCATAGAGTATTGTTAGTGCCGCACGCGAGTTGGCATGCTCCCAACTTAGGGGCATTGGTTCATCTTCGGGCAACGCCTCAGCCAGAAGTTGAAAAGCCTCGTATCTACGCTCACACGCCTCCGCGTAACGACCATTGGTAACGAGTTTATCTATATCCCCCTTGTGTCGTACGAAATTATACGCACCACGACCTTCAAGCTCAAAGTTCTGCTCAGGTGTTGGATTAAATTGTAGCTCCATTTTTAATACTCCTACGAATATTTAGCATTAGTAATCCTGATATCAACGCTGTTACAGCTCCTCCGTAGGCGTACGCCAAAGGTGTAGCGCCCATGCCTATAAACTGTCCAGATACGAAGAAGAATGATGAACAGACATAGGTCATACATATCGCTGGGACGAGAGCTATAAAGCTATATTTTGACCCCTTACGCATAAGCCATGCTGTAATCATCCATAGAGTCAATACGGATAGCGTTTGATTAGACCATGCAAAGTATCTCCATATAACATCAAACTCCATAAAGGCAATGGCAACACCTATGACAAACAGCGGGATGCTTACCACCAAGCGCTTCCATATAGGTTTCTGGTCGAAGTGTAGCATATCTGCAATAATGAGGCGTGCCGAACGGAAGGCTGTATCTCCCGAAGTGATTGGCGCTATGACCACACCTAAAATCGCGAGAATGCTACCCACCTTGCCAAGTGTTGTATCGCATATCAGTGATACGGCGACACCTGCGTTGCTACCATTGGCCTGCATATAGTCATTCAAAGCCTCCACACCTCCAAAGAACGCCATAGCTATAGCTGCCCATATAAGAGCAATTATAGACTCTGTAATCATAGCTCCAAAGAAGATAGGGCGACATTGAGTTTCATTTGTCATACAGCGCGCCATGAGAGGGGACTGCGTAGCATGGAAACCAGATATTGCACCACACGCTATGCTGATAAAGAGTGTTGGGACAATAGGTAAATTCTGCGAATTAAAGTGCATGTTGCTAATATCCGTCAGCTCAGGGATTTTGTAATCACCAAAGATAAGCACACAGAATAGCGACACCGCCATAAATATTAGTGCTGCACCAAACACAGGGTAGATTTTACCGATAATCTTATCCACAGGCAACATAGTAGCCAGGAAGTAGTAGATAATAATTACTGCCACCCACACCATGTATGGAATATCTGTCTTATCTGTAAGGATTTGAGATGGCGTAACAATGAACACAGCACCCACCAATATCATAAGCAAAGGGATGACCACAAGCGTCAACTTATGCATACCGCCACCGAGGTACTTTCCAATAATCTCAGGCAGACTCTTACCGCCGTTACGCAGAGATATAACACCCGACATATAGTCGTGCATCGCTCCAAAGAGAATGCCGCCAAGGGTAATCCACAGAAAGGCTACAGGACCATAACATGCACCAAGTATAGCACCGAATATAGGTCCTGTACCTGCAATGTTGAGCAACTGTATAAGGAAGATACGCCAGCGAGGCAAGGGCATATAGTCAACCCCGTCATGCATCGTCTCTGAGGGCATCTTCGCCTTTGGGTCAATACCTGTAAGTTTATCGAGAAACTTTCCGTAAAGGAAATAGGCAGCAATAAGAGCCACCAAGCAACATACAAAAGTTATCATACCACTATTATCGCTAATAGGAGGAAATCACACCCCCTCAAAAAACAATAGAGTGGCTAAAAAGGATAAATCTGTTGGTCCCTTTTAGTCACTCTACCTATTCCAAATAAATCTATTATGCGTTACCCTTATGACCGAATGTGTCGATAGCGCCCGGTGCATTATGAAGCTTAATCTGTCCCATTGTAGCCTCGTAGCGCGTCACATTCTCCTGTAGTGTAAGCAACAATCGCTTAGCATGCTCTGGGGTCATCACAACGCGGTTTTTCACCCTTAGCTTATTAATGCCAGGGAGCATAGCTCCAAAATCAAGAATAAACTCCGATGCCGAGTGGGTGATGATGGCACGATTGCAATAGTTGCCCTGAGCCACCTGCTCATCGAGCTGTATCTCAAGTGTCTGAGGTTTTACTTCGCTCATAATTATATCTTTTATCCAATTAGCAATTCATAGCGCCGCAACAGTGGATAACCTGACCACTGACATACGACGATAGGTCTGATGCAAGGAACAACGCCACATTTGCAACATCCTCAGGGGTGCCGCCACGACGCAAAGGTATCTGTGCTGCCCACTGATCCTTAACCTCCTGAGAGAGCTGGTTGGTCATATCTGTAACGATGAAGCCTGGAGCGATGCAGTTAGCACGAATACCGCGAGGACCCATCTCCTTAGCAATAGACTTGGCCAAGCCAATCATGCCTGCCTTTGAGGCTGAGTAGTTACACTGACCAGCATTACCGCTAACACCCACAACCGATGACATATTGATAATCGAGCCACCGCGCTGTTTAGCCATTACAGGTGTTACAGCGTGGATAAAGTTGAATGCAGACTTAAGGTTCACATTGATAACTGCGTCCCACTGAGCCTCCGACATGCGCATCATAAGACCATCCTTGGTAATACCTGCGTTGTTAACCAACACATCGATGCGACCAAAGTCCTCGACAATCTGCTTAACGACCTCGTGTGTCTCATCGAAGTTCGCAGCGTTCGAAGCGTAAGCCTTACACTTAACACCCATAGCCTCAATCTCCTTAACTGTCTCCTCTACGGCCTCGTTAATAGCCAAATCGGTGAATGCAACATCTGCACCCTGCTCAGCATAACGCAAAGCGATAGCCTTGCCGATACCGCGACCTGCACCTGTTACGAGTGCAACCTTTCCTTCCAAAAGTTTCATATATAGTTTTTTTATTCTTACTATTACTTATTCTCCCACTTGCGAAGCGCAACACAAGCGTTGTGACCACCAAAGCCCAAAGAGTTTGATATTGCCACAGTAAGGTCAGCCTTCACCGCCTTGTTAGGTGTGTAGTCGAGGTCACACTCAGGGTCAGGGTTTGTAAGACCTATGGTAGGTGTCACAATGCCGTTGTGAAGCGACAAAGCCGATGCGATAAGCTCCACAGCACCTGTAGCACCAAGCATGTGACCTGTGATAGACTTTGTAGAGGTAATCTTCGCCTTCTTAGCCGCCTCCTCACCCATGGCGAGCTTGATAGCCTTGGTCTCTGCAGCATCATTTAGCGGTGTACCTGTACCGTGTGCATTGATGTAAAGCGTATCCTTCTCAGCATCAAACTTAGCCTCATCCAATGCCTGCTTAATGGCGCGCGATGCTGGAACTCCGTCTGGGCGTGGAGCAGTGAAGTGGTGAGCATCGCAGCTATTGCCATAACCCACAACCTCTGCATATATCTTAGCACCACGCTTCTGGGCGCTCTCCAACGACTCAAATATCATCATACCAGCACCCTCAGCGATAACAAAGCCGTGACGATCTGCCGAGAATGGCAATGATGCCTGAAGTGGATCCTCCGAGCGTGACAACGCCTTGCTATTTGCAAAGCCACCAATAGCCAATGGATGAACAGAGGCCTCAGCACCACCTGTGATAATAGCATCAGCATATCCATGCTTGATAGCACGATAAGCCTCACCAGCAGCATGTGTACCTGTAGCACAAGCTGTAACTACAGGAAGACATACACCCTGCGCATTGTGCGAAATAGCCACATTGCCCGAAGCAATATTTGAAATCATCATAGGCACAAAGAATGGGGAGATGCGATGAACACCCTCGTTCGCCATAACCAAAGTCTGGTTTACGAAGGTCTCCATACCACCGATACCTGAGCCGATATATACGCCCAAACGCTCTGGAGCGATATTCTCGCCACTCTTTAATCCAGAATCCTTCATAGCGTCCGAAGCAGCTGCCATTGCGTAGATACAGAACTTGTCGCTACGGCGTGCAAGACCTGCATTTAATTCATACTCAGACTGGTCAAAATTCTTCACCTGACCTGCTACTTTCACTGGGAGATTATACTCATCCCAGCCCTTAATAAAATCGATACCGCAAACACCCTCAACAAGATTCTTCCATGTATCCTCAACATGGTTACCCACCGGTGTGATAGCACCAATACCGGTGATAACAACTCTCTGTTCCATCTGTTCTAATTTATTGTTCACTTACGCAAGAACGCAAATATGCTATATTTTAGTGTCTTGCTAAAATAAATTTTCTACTATTTTTACTTTGCCCACTCAATTATGCAAGCACCAGTTGTAAATCCTGCGCCAAAAGCACTGAATACCAACTTGTCGCCCTTCTGTAGCTTACCTGCACGGTTCAACTCATCGAGAAGCGCTGGTAGAGCAGCCGATGAGATATTACCATAACGATCTACATTATGAGGTACACGCTCTTTATCAACACCCAAGAAGTTGCGTATAGACTCAATAATACGAAGGTTTGCCTGATGAAGCACATAATATTTCACATCATCTGGCTCTAAACCTGTCTGATTAAGCAACTTGCGAATATCGCGACAAGAGCTTGTCACTGCGTGCTTAAACACCTCGCGACCCTTCATGACAAGAGGCTCGAAGTTCTCCTCCTTGCTAATATATGGCGTTGGCTCCAACTTACGCTGATAGTACAACACCTCGGTGAGTGATGATGTTGTAAGACGAATAGCCTTCAAAGCATCGCCCTCTGTTACCACAGCAGCACCAGCACCATCTCCGAAGAGTACCGAAGTACTTCTATTCTGCCAACTCACCATACGCGATGGCTCCTCGGCACACACAATAAGAATATTTTTAGCCTTCTTTGCATTTAGCTTATCATCTGCCATATCCAACGCAAAGAGGAAACCTGCACATGCAGCATTAATATCAACTGTGGGACATGTCGCGCCAAGCTTACCCTGAATGATACAACTCAAAGCAGGCGTTACATACTCGTTAACTACATTTGAGCAGATGATATAGTCAATATCTGAAGCTTTAAGATTTGCATCCTCCAACGCCTTGTTTGCAGCAATCACTGCCAAATCTTCCAATTTCTCTGATGAGATTACTAATCGCTCCTTGATGCCAGTACGCTCTGTAATCCATTCATCCGATGTTTCCAAGAACTGCTCCAACATAGTGTTGGTCACTTTACATGTTGGATGCGCAGATCCTGTTCCAATAATCTTCATCTAATCTATCTGTTAATTAAACAATAATCTCAATCTTTTTTGCCCACTATCCACCTATTTGGATAGTTCTTTATAGTCACCCTAAACACCCCTTTTGAAGAAGTTCTTAGTAGAAGAACTCGTTCGTAGAGTAGCAGTTTAGATAGGATAACTCTCCTCTCTGCGACGCAAATATAATTATAACCACACTTATTAATCTATTTTTTGTGGTAAAATAACGAATATAGTGGTAAAATTGCATTATTAGTGGTAAAAAGTTTGCATTTTTACTATGATTTTATACCTTTGCCACATAAAATAGAAAGATAATATGCCGTTAGTAGATAGAGAAATCCCAAAATTCATGGTGTCGCGTAAGTACATTTCGGTGCTTATTGTATTGATCATATTGTTCTCTGTTCTTTTTCTATTGATATATAAGCCATTCTCCATGGCAGTATGGCTTGGCTCATCACAGACACTTAACTTTAGTTTCACTATTCTGTTTTATCTAAGTGCGATTGTCATTCTCATTGTCAGTCGCGTGCTAATGTATGGCGTACATAATCGCTTGGAGGTGAAACTGATGACCTATATACTGTGGCTGCTTGCTGAGAATATTGTGATATCGTTGATATACACGCTTATCACCGTTAACTTCTTTCCTATGCCGGGTATAGAGACTTCGATGCTCGCCACTCGAACAGTGATGTGTGTGACAATAATCCTTACAATCCCGAATGTCTTTGTCATGTGCTACGCTATGTATTGCGCTAAGTGTGAGGAACTTGAAGCTATACAATACCAATACCAGCAGCTTGAAAACAAGTATCACCTTCTCGATAGTCGCCAGAGCGATTTGCGAGCTGTAGCAGCCACTGTAACTCCTATGCGCGATGATACCCCAAAGATGATTAACCTCCACGACAACAATGGTACTCTGCGCCTATCCATCAATACAGACGCGCTATACTATCTGGAATCTGAGGATAACTATATTAAGGTCTACTACAAACACAACGAGAAGCTCCTCTCGTACATGCTACGCTGTCGTACACGCAGTGTCGAGGAGAGCCTAAAGGGGACATCCATGATGCGCTGTCATCGCTCCTATATTGTGAACCTCAACAAGATACGCCTTATGGAGGAGGATAGACGAATGCATTATATCACCCTCAACGACAAATCCATCGGCAGAATACCCGTATCAAAGAGCTACTACGATAATGTAGTGGCATCTCTTAGCGCCCTCCAAGATAAACGCTCAAAGGCCGAAATACATCTCGACAACGCTCTTAATCCGATACTATAACCATGCACGATAACCTCGGTTAATGGTCGTGACAGGCCGTGGCAGGTAGTAAGTTACAATTTCAACTTCAGTTTGCATCAGAGGAGAGTATCTCGATAGGGAGAAAACATTACCCGCAATAGAATTGTTCCCAGGATTTGTATTATTGCATATATTTTTCTATATTCGCGTTTAGATTTATTATTAACAAATAATTAGGAGAGCAATATGTCTACGAAGAGTAGGAGTATAGCAAGAAAGGTGCTTGCTTATCTGATGATGATAATTCTTATCACTGCCGTTTATATCGCTACGGCATTTGTAGTGGAACAAATCTTTGCATGGTTGGGCGATGAGGATGGCGTAAGGTGGGAGAGTGCCCTACTTGGCTGTATCTTCACCACTGCAGCAATAACCATCATCGATATAGTAAGAGGTCGCAAAAATAGGACTTACAAAAGCCAAGAGATTATTAAGGGTTGTCGCCAGATATTTACATTTGCAACGACAGTGTTCGCAGGCTTTGTATTTTTGGAGTGGTGGACCGAATGCGATAGTAGCACAGGTGCCGCTTTTGTCTTCGACACAGAGCGATGGTTGTCATTGGCTCTTGCTATGGGTATAGGCAACTACATCTACCAACGCCGCGAGCAGAGAGCTATAGAGAGTGATGAGAATAGGCTTATGGTAGTTGCAGAGTGCGAGGATATGGAGCGCGCAAAGGAGCTTAGCACCACCCTTGAGAGGAGTGGTATCAACACGATGATTGTGGAGAAAAGCAGCCCTATATATATTAAAGGTAGCGATGCGCCAATTCAAATACAGACCCTTAACAAGGATTGCAAAGCAGCAAAGGAGATATTATCCAAAGATAGCAATTAAAGTATCGGGGAGTAGTGTTGCGCCTCACCCGAAACACTATGCCTTTAACACCCCTTAATAACCTTAATTTTCTACTTTCTGATTTCTGCTGTCTGATTTCTCATTTCTAATTTCTAATTTCTAATTTCATTATGTTATGGCACCGGATCATATCCCGAGCCGCCCCAAGGGTGGCAGCGAAGTAGGCGGCGTATAGTGAGGTATAATCCCTTGATTGCACCATGCTTTCTGAGTGCCTCAATTGCATACTGCGAGCAGGTGGGTGTAAAGCGACATGAGGGTGGTTTCAGCGGTGATATACAGAGCTGATAGAAGCGCACAAGAAGAATAAGAGGGTAGGCGATAATGCGCTTAGATACGCTCAGAAACCTCTGCCAAGATTTTGCGAATGGCATTTTCAATAGTGTTAAAGGGTAGAACCTCCTTAGAAGAGTAGACAAGAGCTAAATCTACACTCTTGTCACACTCTGCCGTGTGCTGATGAATAGATGCCTTATTCAGGCGGTATGCCTCCTTCATGCGGCGGCGTAGAGTGTTGCGCTTATTTGCGCGTTTATGGTAACGCTTAGGCACAGAGAAGAGTACCTCGACACTTGGCGTGGCACTCTTCTCTACGATTGTCATATAGCGAAATGGATACACAAAGCCCGATGCGCCATCCTTGAAGAGGCGACGCACTGCCGAGAGCGAACTTAGACGCTCCGACTTGGCGAGTGCATAGGGCTTATCCATACTCTACTCCTTCTTTTTAGGTGTGCGGGTACGAGTCTTCTTCTGGAGCTTGCTCTGCTGTGCGCGGATAAACTCCTCCTTATCCAAATCCTCCTTAACCTCGGCATCTACAACCTCCTTACCCTCTTCGAGCTTGGTGAAGTAGATATCAAGCGCCTTAGCCATAGACGGTGCCTCTGGCGATGGTGCCGAAGCCTTAACCTTCATACCTGCCTCCTTGGCAGCACGCAATGTGGCCTCGCCAAAGGTTGCAACAACAGGGAGCTTCTCAATATCGAAATTATCAGCCAAAGCCTTAACATCCGATGGAGAGTATAGCGCGATAATATCGTAGTTATCAGGGGTAATCTTCGACATATCAGCCGCCACAGTACGGGCAAAGACCACTGGCGACACCTTCAACTTAAGAGTCTGCAGTGTCTCAGGCAGCTCTGGCTTGAATGGCTCGGTAAGGGCAAGGATAAACTTCTCATCCTTATGCTTAACGATAAGCTCCACAAGGGAGTTAAATGTGCCGTCGGCAAAAGATATCTTACGCTTGCGATAGACGATGTACTTCTGCAGATAGAGCGCCACAGCCTCAGTATTGCAGATGTACTTCATTGTCTCAGGCACCGTGATACGCGCCTCCTCACAGATATGGAAGAAACTATCAATGGTTGTGCGAGAGGAGAAAATCATTGTGCTATGCTCCAAAATCTCGGTGCGCTGTGCGCGGAACTCCTTAAGCGACACTCCCACAACACGAATAAGTGGCTGGTAATCTATCGTAAGATTGTGTTTATTCGAAAAGTCATAGAAAGGTGACTTCTCTAAAACCGCAGGCGTTGGCTGCGATACCAGAATCTTGTTCTTTGTCAACTTAGTACAATTTATTATTTATCCAAAAATCATTCTCATTTAGCCTCTTCTGCAACTCCTAAATTATCTTTGCACTCCACACA
>JAFXBB010000133.1 GCA_017521945.1 Alistipes sp.
ATATCTCGTGCCTCGTCCTCGGTATCTCTCAAGGATATATCTATATGTGTTCATTGATATTATATATTGATGTTGTGGAATTGTGGAAAATGATAGTGTTTTTCCACTATTCCACATCAACATCTATTAACTAAGAATTTCCCTAATAAAAAGTCGCAGACTTTTAACATTACTAATTACTAATTACTAATTTCTAATTACTAATTGGAAAATTTACGAATTTTCCCTAACTTCCCTAATTTCCCTAAATCCCTTTGCCCTTTCCACTTTCATCTTTACTCTGTTCTCTATCAAAAATTTCACCTTTCAGTTTTTTTTTCGTACCTTTGTGCGGTTTATGTACTTATGGAAAATGGAACAAAATAATATAGTGAAGTCGATGTTTGGTGGTAGAGGTGGTTCGCTGCTTGCAAGGCTTATGCCATGGGTAGTAGCTATGGTACTATTCTTTGGTGTGTCGTACTACTTCTATGCTCCTCAGTTTGAGGGTAAATCACTCTCTCAGGGCGATATAGCGCAGTATGCGGGTATGTCCAAGGATATCAAGGAGCATCGTGAGGCTACGGGCGAGGATCCTCAGTGGACAGGAAATATGTTCTCGGGTATGCCTGCCTACCTGATTGATGTTGAGTATCCTACGCAGATTATCAAGCGCGGCGCAAGTAGGGTTGTGGGCATTGTGGATAGCCCTATGAATATGACCTTTATGGCGATGCTGATGATGATGGTTGCGGTGGTGCTTATGGGTATAAATCCATGGATAGGCATCATTGCGGGCTTGGCGTATGGTCTTTCGACCTACTTCTTTCTTATCATCGATGCAGGACACATCACCAAGATGTGGGCGTTGGTCTATGCGCCACCGTTGGTGGGAGCTGTGTGGTACTCGCTAAAGCGAAATATATGGCTCGGAGCTTCACTTGCGGCGCTCTTTGGCTCGTTGGAGTTAGGCGCTAATCACCCACAGATAACCTACTACTTCTTGCTTGTGTGTGTGGCGTTGTGGCTGTCGCAAATGGTTGAGGCTACTCGTAGCAGGGTGGTTGGCAATATGCTGATGCGCACCGCCGTATTGGCTGTTGCAGCTATTGTTGCTTTTGGCTCAAATATATCTCCGTTGTGGTACACTATGGAGCATCAGAAGCATACAACACGCGCTACGAGTGAGGTTGTGGATACGGCAGAGGCGCGCAAGAAGCGTATAGCCTACAACACAGCTTGGAGCTATGGCGTGGCGGAGAGTTGTAATATGTTGGTACCCAACTATATGGGTAGTTGGTCGGGGGATGTTAACGAGGCTGTTGTCGAGCTGTTGCAGCGTCGCTCGGTGGATGGAGAAATCTTTGAGTTGGCGCTCGAAGACCTTGAGGATTATCTGCGTAAGCAGGGCTACAACCTTTCAACTAATGACATCCTCGATGCTATAGATGCGGGGGACAGAGATATCAGAGGTGCGTTTGAAACACTTTATCGTCAGCGTAGCGAGGAGGTGTGGAGCTATGCCTCGAACTATTGGGGTAGACAACCATATACCGCGGGTCCTGTATATCTCGGTGCGGTGGTGATACTTTTGGCTATCCTCGCACTGATGCTCTACCAGTGGCGCAAAATAGCGTGGGTGGTAATAATAAGCGTCGTTGCCATTGTTATGGCGTGGGGTGCGAATGTTATGGGGCTATACGAACTGTTGTATGACTATCTTCCTGCATATAAGAGTTTTAGAACGGTCTCTATGGCATTGGTCATAGTGGAGTGGAGTGCGCCGTTGCTTGCTGTATTTGCCATACGCGCACTCGTTGTCAAGCATATAGAGCGTAGTGCGTTGGTTAAGCGTGTGCTGATAGCCTTTGGCGTGGTGTTGGTGGCGGTTGTGGTTATGACTCTTACCGCCGACTATGGCTTGGCGGATATATATGCCCGCTATGGCAATGAGCTATGGGTTGAGCAGTTGCGCAGTGCCGTCTACGAGGGTCGTCACTCAGCTCTTGTGGCTGATGCTTGGCGCACAATGCTGTTTGTTGCAATGGCTACAGGAGTGATACTTCTCTATGCCTACAAGCGTGAGGACAGAGCGTGGAGTGGAGCTGCGCTTGCTGTGGCTTTGGGTGTGTTGGTTGTATGGGATTTGTCGGGTGTGGCTAAGCGTTATATCTACGATGAAAAGTGGAGCGCGAGCAAGCCTACGGAGCATGTTGCAACCGAGGCGGATAGGATAATTTTAGAGGATAAGGATTTGGGCTTTAGGGTTATAGACCTTAGTGGTGACCCATTTAACAGCGCACGCGCATCATACTTCCATCGCTCGGTGGGCGGCTATCATGGTGCTAAGCTCGGTCGTTATCAGGATGTTATAGAGCGTTACCTGCGCCGTATGGATGGCGATGTGTTGGCGATGCTGAATACACGCTATGCGATACATGGGGGTGAGGCACTCCCCATCGAGGCACTTACAGGCGTATCGCCATTTGGTGCTGCGTGGTTTGTGGAGGAGATAAACAAGGCGGAGTCGCCACGCGAGGCGTTGGATATGCTCGGTTATGAGCTATTGGATGAGTGTGCCATTGTTGAGGGTGGTGATGCTCTTGAGGAGTTGTACGATGCAAGTGGCAAGATAGAGCTTGTGGAGTATGCCCCTAACCGCCTAAAGTATGAGTATACGGCACCTGAGAAGTCGTTTGCAGTATTCTCCGAGGTATACTTCCCCGATGGCTGGAGTGTCACGGTGGATGGCAAGCCTGCCAACTACTACGCTGCCGACTATATCCTCCGAGGCATGGAACTGCCTGCGGGTAAGCATGTTGTAGAGTGGAGTTTCGAGGCGCCACGCTGGGGTAGTATGAGCCTTATAATGATGATATGCAGCTGTGTGGTGCTTTTCTTTGCGGGTGGCGCAATATATTTGTTACTAACTAAACGAGATAGGGATAATGTCAAAGAGTAAGCGAATGGGGCGTAAGGTGATGCGCTCATACATAATATCTACAATAAGTATCGCATTGGTACTCTTCATGCTTGGTGCGGTGTCGTATGTGACCCTCTCGGCTATCTCTGCTGCACGGACACTCAGGGAGAGTGTGGTGCTATCGGTCGAGGTCTCGAACGATATGACACCTGAGAGCAAAGGTGCATTGGAGGCGATGCTGGGCGATAAATCGGTATGTGCAGCCTATAAATACCTGACCAAGGAGGAGAAGATTGCTGACGAGGCGTTTCGCTCACAGTTTGAGGTAGACCTTGATTTATTGTTGGGAGAAAACCCCCTTTTGGATAGTTATGAGGTGACTATCCACACCGACTACTCAAATCGTGAGGGTGTAGATATGGTTGTAGGTACTCTTCGAGCAATGGATGGTGTGGAGTATATATCTGTGCCGCCGGTGGATATCGTTGAGAGCATGCATACCACTATCACTGAGGTGACTATTGCCTTGTTGCTCTTTCTTGCCGTGTTACTCTTTATTTCGATGTTGCTCCTAAGCAATACCATTCGTCTTGTTGTCTATTCGAAGCGCTATCTTATCAATACCATGAAGCTTGTTGGAGCAACAAAGTGGTATATCATGCGCCCATTTTTGAGTAGCGCCCTTAAGCAGGGTTTTGTGGCAGGATTGTTGGCTGTAGTGTTGCTTTTAGGTGTGGTCTATGGTGCAGAGAGCTATGCTATAAATGGTGTTGAGATGCTTGGTCATAAGGCTGTGGGTGTAATCCTCGGTTCGGTGTTAGTGCTTGGTGTGACTATCACCATGCTCTTTAGTGCCTTTGCGGTAAGCAAGTTTGTGAATATGCGTTCAAATAAGATATACCTATATTAATATGAGTAAGGATATAAATAAGGAGAGTGGCAGTGATATGCCCTTTACAATGAAGAACTACATCACCATATTGGTGGGTATGGTGGTTATCTTTCTCGGCTTTGTGCTTATGTCGGGCGGTGGTGAGCATACGGTAACGACATTTGACGATTCGATATTTTCGTTTCGTCGTATAAGTCTGGCACCTATCGTTGTCATTGCGGGTTTTGTTGTGGTTGGCGTAGGTATCATGAAGCGTTTTAAGAGTTAATAGCCGTGGATATATTAGAGTCGATAATCTTGGGTGCGGTGCAGGGACTTACGGAGTTTCTGCCGGTGTCAAGTAGCGGTCATCTGCAGTTGGCAAAGGCGCTGCTTGGTGTGGAGTTAGAGGAGAATTTAACCTTTGATATTGTGCTTCATGCTGCTACGGTGTTGAGTACTATCGTAGTGCTGTGGGGTGAGATTTGGTGGCTCGTAAAGGGAATCTTTGCCAAGGGTATGAATGAGGAGAAGAGTTATTTTCTAAAACTCGTTATCTCTATGATACCTATCGGTGTTGTAGGTCTCTGCCTTAAGGACTATATCGATGCTATCCTCTCGTCGGAGTATGTTATGGTTGTGGTGGGTGCTATGTTGCTCTGCACTGCTGCGTTGTTGTCGTTTGCCTACTATGCGCGTCCTCGCCAAAAGGAGAGTATCTCCTATCGTGATGCCTTTCTTATCGGTGTAGGTCAGGGTATTGCCGCAATGCCGGGACTCTCGCGTTCGGGTACAACCATAGCTACGGGTATACTACTTGGTAATAAGAAGGCGGCTGTGGCAACATTCTCGTTCCTTATGGTGCTTGCTCCAATCATGGGACAGGCGCTCTTGGATGTTGTGGATGGAGGCTTCGCTATTGCAGGCGTAGATAGTGCCTCGCTAATTGCGGGATTTATATCGTCGTTTGTTGTTGGTTGCCTTGCATGTCGCTATATGATAAATATTGTAAAGCGAGGTAAGCTAATTTGGTTTGCGATATATTGTGCTGTTGTGGGCGTTGTGGCCATATGCACATACATTATATAATATAGATATGAGTGAGTTTACATTGAAGGGTGTTGATTTTCCAGAGGGTTATGTCGCAGTCATCGATAAACCCTATGAGTGGACTTCGGCAGATGTGGTAAGAAAGATAAAGTTTCAGTTGCGCAAGTGTGGCTATCCAAAGATTAAGATTGGACACGCGGGTACGCTTGATCCGTTGGCTACAGGAATACTTCTCGTATGTATAGGTCGAGCTACCAAACAGGTGGATAGACTGCAATCTGAGACTAAGGAGTATATCGCTGTGTTGGAGCTTGGTGCGACTACTCCATCGGGTGATATGGAGCATGAGGTGGATGCCACTTACCCTACGGAGCATATTACCCGCGAGATGGTCGAGGAGGCACTTCGTAGCCTTACAGGTGAGCGCGAGCAGCTCCCTCCATTGTACTCTGCCAAGAAGATACAGGGCATTCGTGCCTATGAGTTTGCCCGTGCCGGCGAGGAGGTTGAACTCAAAAAGGCACTTATCAATATCTACGCTATGGAGCTTTTGGAGTATGACCAGAAGCGTATCAAGATTAGGGTGGAGTGTTCGAAGGGTACCTATATCCGTTCGTTGGCATTCGAGATAGGCGAGGCGCTTAATAGTGGAGCCTACCTCAGTTCGTTGCGTCGTACTCGAAGTGGCGGTTTTTTGGTGGAAAATGCCCATACGCTCGAAGATTTTATGGAAAAATTGCGTGAGTGTGAAACAAAATAGAGTTTTTTGCGTATATAATTTAGTTGTTACACTGTTTTTTTAGAAAAAACTATGAAGTTATCGCAGTATGGCTATGAGTTTACGGAGGATATGATTGCTAAATATCCTACCGTATATCGTGATGATGCCCGTCTTATGGTGCTGCACCGCTCAACAGGTGAGATTGAGCACCGTACTTTCAAGGATATTATAGATTACTTTGACGAGAAGGATATTTTTGTCTTCAACGATACAAAGGTCTTCCCAGCCCGACTACAGGGATGCAAGGAGAAGACTGGTGCAGACATTGAGATATTCCTTCTAAGAGAGCTTAATCGAGAGCTACGCTTGTGGGATGTCTTGGTTGACCCTGCCCGTAAGATTCGTATTGGCAACAAGCTATACTTTGGCAACGATGAGCTTATGGGAGCTGAGGTTATTGATAATACCACCTCGCGTGGTCGTACCTTGCGCTTCTTGTTTGATGGCTCATACGAGGAGTTCAAAGAGGCGTTGTATAACCTCGGTGAGACGCCACTACCACGCTGGGTGCGCGAGAAGGTGGAGCCAGAGGATGCCGAGTGGTATCAGACTATCTATGCTGATAAGGAGGGTGCTGTGGCGGCTCCAACAGCGGGTTTGCACTTCTCTAAGCACCTAATGAAGCGCATGGAGATTAAGGGTATCGACCGTGCATTCCTCACCTTACATGTGGGCTTGGGTAACTTCCGCACTGTAGATGTGGAGGATTTGTCAAAGCACAAGATGGACTCGGAGCAGTTCTTTATCACCGACGAGTGTGCAAACAGCATCAATACAGCGCGCAAGGATGGACATAAGGTTGTTGCTATTGGTACAACGGTTATGCGCGCTATGGAGACGGCTGGATCTGTAGGTGGTATCATCAAGCCACAGGAGGGGTGGACAAATAAGTTTATCTTCCCCCCATATACCTTCAGTTCGGCAGATGCTTTTGTATCGAACTTCCACCTGCCATACTCAACACAGTTGATGATGGTTGCAGCCTTCGGAGGCTACGACTTCGTGATGGATGCGTACAAACTCGCTACTAAGGAGGGCTACCGTTTTGGCACATACGGTGACGCAATGTTAATCCTATAAAAATCAAGACATTACTATGGAAGCTAATAAAATATTATATGTGTGCCAAGAGATATCTCCTTATTTGCCGGAGAGTCCCTTTGCCAAGCTAAGTCTTGATATGGCACGCCAGATGCAGGAGCGCGGTATTGAGGTGCGCACCTTTATGCCTCGCTATGGCTGTATTAATGAGCGTAGAAACCAGTTGCATGAGGTTATACGCCTTTCGGGTATGAATATCATTATCAATGATAACGACCACCAGCTAATCATCAAGGTGGCTACCATACCTGCTGCGCGTATGCAGATATACTTCATCGATAATGATGACTACTTTGCTCGTCGTGCGGTATTGTGTGATGAGGAGGGTAACTTCTTCGAAGATAACGATGATAGGGCAATCTTCTTTGCGCGTGGTACCTTGGAGACGGTCAAAAAGTTGCGTTGGTCGCCAACAATAGTGCATTGTCATGGTTGGTTCTCGGCTATTGTGCCTATGTACCTTAAGAAGGTCTTCTATGATGACCCACTATTCCGAGATGTGAAGATTGTGCTATCGCTCTCGGATGATAAGTTCGATGGTCAGCTTGCCGAGGACTTCAAGCAGAAGTTGGAGGGCGAGGGTATTATGGATAGTGCGATGACGATTTTGGCTGAGCCATCATACGAAAACCTATATCGCTTCGTTATAGATTATGCCGATGGTATTGTTGTAACCTCTCCAAATGCTGATAAGAGAGTTTTGGAGTATGCCAAGAGTAAGGGTAAGAGGGTTCTTGAGTATCAGGAGTGTGATGAGAAGGAGTACTTCGATTGCTACAAAAAATTCTATGAGGAGCTTTAAGGGTATCTTTAACATAGCGTTGCTGCTCGGTGCAATCTTTATGGTTGTGTCGTGTACCACCAATGTTGACTATACTATGGGTGAGGAGTTTATCTCTTCGAACCAGAATATGGAGCTAAGGCGCCGAGTCTATGAGTTTGGTAATAGAATTATAGATGGTGAGTCTGAGCCATGTTCCTTGGCTACCACCCGTCAGTATAGGAGTGACTCAATACGCTCTTCGAACCTTGTAAACGGATATTTCGGCAAAGAGATAAGTGATACATTTGGCTCTCGAAGAGCTGGCTTTATGTCGCAGATGCTCTTTAGTCTGACACTCCCTGAGGGTCGTGGTTGGGGCTATCGACCAATCTATGATTCTATGATGCTTTCGTTGTATATTACGGATTATCATGGAGATACAACAAGGAAGCATCGTTTCAATGTCTATGAGATTAAATCTAATGACTATCTAAAATCGGTTGAAGATACAACATTCTATGTAAACTTTGACCCTACGGCTTATATCTCTGATAAACCGATATTTACCTTCGAGTTTCCAAATCAAGAGAAGGGGGTATATGTTAATGGTGACTCGGATGGTATGTCTGTTCGTTTGGAGAGTACGGATGCTACAATGGATTATATCAATCGTTTGATGCTCGTTACGGATGATGAGGGCAATACCATTCATAAGGATAGCCTTGCTCTTGATCATGATGAGATATATGTTAATGGTAACGAGGATAAGTTTGTTGAGCAGATTAAGGGTATCTACATAGCCCCTGCGGATGATATGGAGGGGGCGATGTTTGCCACAAACCTTGAGAATACGGCATTGCTACTCTTTGCGCGTGGCAGATATGAGGAGGACCCTGCAATTATTCGCGATACAACCTACATGGTCTATAACCTCTACTTGGATCCTACGCAGTATGATGTCAAGGCGGGTAATGTATCAATAAATACCATTGACCACGATTATGATGGCTCGAAGGTGGTGTTTGACACCGATACGGATATCTGCTATGTTGAGGGCATGGGAGGAGTTGTTACAGAGTTATTGTTTACCGATGAGTTTATCGAGGAGTTGGCAAGTATCGTCAAGGATGCTGGCGAGGAGGCTGTAGTGTCGGTTAATCAGGCTATGATCTCTCTATATATGGAGAACTCGCTCTACGACTATAACGATTTGCCTGTCGCCACGCTCACACCTATGATGGATGCTGCTATGATTCGTATGGGTATGTATGTTGACTACAGCAGGACTTTGGCCATCTCTGACTACCAATACTCAGTTGAGAGTTCATCTGTGCAGATAAGCTACGATGGCTATTTGAACCGTTCGTTGGCGTGCTACAAGATGGATATATCGAACTATATCCAGCAGTTGATGCTTACGGCTGCGGCGAATGTTGATGAGAATGGTGCTGTTGATTTGACAAAGTTTGATGTTGGGGGCGATTATATAAACCTTCGTCGTTTATATGTAGGTCCCGATGCCACATCGTTATTTGGCATGAAGCGTCAGGCTCTTTATGGTATGGGAGGTGATGCTCCAATAAAGTTAGAACTTACTTACACTATTGTAAATTAGGATATGATATATCAGCGTGTTGCTGCGCTAATGTATAAAGAAAGGATTGTGTGATGCAGGAAAATTTGGTTATTGTAGAGTCCCCTGCTAAGGCTAAGACTATTGAGAAGTTCCTTGGTAAGGATTTTATGGTTAAGTCGAGTTTTGGACATATCCGCGACTTGGCAAAGAAGGGACTTGGTGTCAATATAGATAATGAGTTTGAACCGATATATGAAATTCCAGAGGATAAGCGTAAGGTTGTAGAGGATCTTTCGCGCCTATCACAGTCGGCAAAGACCGTGTGGTTGGCATCCGATGAGGATCGTGAGGGAGAGGCTATTGCTTGGCATTTGGCTAAGGTTTTGAATTTGCCTATTGACCGCACTAAGCGTATAGTGTTCCATGAGATTACCCAGCGTGCTATCCTCAATGCGATAGAGAGTCCGCGCACCATTGACCTAAACTTGGTGAATGCCCAGCAGGCACGCCGTGTATTGGATCGTTTGGTGGGTTTTGAGCTATCGCCGATACTATGGAAGAAGGTGCGTCCTGCGCTCTCGGCAGGTCGTGTGCAGAGTGTTGCTGTGCGCCTTATTGTGGAGCGTGAACGCGAGATTATAAACTTCAAGTCGGTTGCTCAGTTTCGTGTTGTGGCTCAGTTCTATCTTGCGGGTGATGCGGCGAAGAATCTCTTTAAGGCAACCCTCTCTCAGGGCTTTGCTACCAAGGCTGAGGCTGAGCAGTTTCTTCACAGCTGTATCGGTGAGCAGTTTACCGTATCTAAGGCTGAGGAGAAGCCTGTGCAGCGATATGCAGCGCCACCATTTACCACCTCGACACTTCAGCAGGAGGCGAGCCGTAAGCTCGGTATGAGTGTGTCGCAGACCATGTCTGTAGCGCAGAAGCTCTATGAGCAGGGTCTTATCACCTATATGCGTACTGACTCTGTGAACCTATCACAGATGGCTATCACGCAGTGTAAGAATGAGATTACCCGCCTCTTTGGTGCCAAGTACTCATACCCACACAACTTCAAGACCAAGACTAAGGGCGCGCAGGAGGCACACGAGGCTATCCGCCCATCATATATCGAGCGTCAGGAGATTGAGGGTACAGCTACCGAGAAGCGTCTATACGACCTTATTTGGAAGCGTACCGTAGCATCGCAGATGGTTCCTGCAGAGTTGGATAGAACACAGATTGTTATCGACCTCAAGCACCGCAAGGAGCAGTTTGTGGCGCAGGGTGAGGTTGTACGCTTCGATGGCTTTATGCGCCTCTACTCTGAGAGTGTGGATGAGGATGCCCAGCAGGATGGCGAGGGTGGCATTTTGCCAAAGATGAGCATCGGTGACAGTGTTCAGTATACAACGATGACGGCATCGGAGCGTTATAGTGTGGCACCATCGAGATATAATGAGGCGACACTTGTCAAGCGCCTTGAGGAGCTTGGTATCGGTCGTCCATCAACCTACGCACCAACGATTACCACCATTATCAATCGTGGATATGTCGTCAAGCAGAGCAAGGAGAGTCAGAAGCGTCAGGTTATGCAGATGACACTCTCTCAGGATAAGATTGCCGAGAAGCTCGTTACGGAGAGCTATGGCAAGGAGAAGAATCGTCTTGCTCCAACAGATATAGGTATGGTTGTCAACGACTACCTTGAGACGCAGTTCTCCTCAATTATCGATTACCACTTTACGGCAAATGTCGAGAAGGAGTTTGACCGTGTTGCCGAGGGTGAGATTACATGGACCGATATGATTAGGAGTTTTTATGAGCCGTTCCATGTATTAGTAAATAGTGCTATAGGTACGCAGAGTGACCGCACCACCCAGCCAGCGCGTGTTCTTGGCATAGACCCTAAGACAGGTCTTACGGTTAAGGCCCGTATAGGACGCTATGGTCCTATGGTTGAGCTTGAGAGTGCTGATGGCGGAAAGTGTCAATTCGCATCCCTCAAGAAGGGACAACTTATCGAGTCCATTAGCTTGGAGGAGGCTCTGGAGTTGTTTGCCTTGCCTCGCAATCTTGGTGACTTGAATGGTGAGGCTTTGATGGTTGGTGTCGGTAAGTTCGGACCTTATGTTCGTCATGGTAAGACCTTCGCGTCGCTTACCAAGAGTGATGATCCATACACAATCACTCGTGAGCGTGCCGAGGAGTTGCTTAAGGAGAGTGCTGAGAAGCAACGCGCTCAGGCCGAGCCACTACGCACCTTTGCTGAGGATCCGAATATGGTGATTAAGAGTGGTCTCTATGGTCCATATATCGCCTATAACGGTAAGAACTATCGACTCCCCAAGGGTGCAAAGATTGAGGCGTTGAGCTACACGGAGTGTCAGCGTATAGTTGCAAAATCGAAGAAATAATTCCAATCTAAATACTAATAAATTATGAAGAAAATCGTTGTTTTGGCACTCGGTCTTATGATGGCTTCGGGTGTTATGGCACAGGAGACTACAACTCCTGAGTTCACAGTGGTTAAGGAGAACCCTATCACAAGCATCAAAAATCAGGCTCAGGCAGGTACTTGCTGGTGCTACTCATCATTGGCATTCATCGAGTCAGAGCTTTTACGTATGGGTAAGGGTGAGTATGACTTCTCGGAGATGTTCCTTGTACACAACACATACCTCGATCGTGCTGATAAGGCTGTTCGTACTCATGGTGATGTGTCGTTTGCTCAGGGTGGCTCATTCTATGATGTTATCTACGGTATGGAGAAGTTTGGTCTTGTTCCAGAGGCTGAGATGCGTCCAGGTGTGATGTATGGCAAGGAGCTTAGCAACCACAATGAGCTATCGGCTGTTAGCGATGCTGTTGTAGCTGCTATTGCTGAGGGTAATCACCGCAGCTTGCAGGTAGACCCTAATGGTCAGCCACTTTGGAAGAAGGCTATCGAGGCTATCCACGACATCTATCTTGGCGTGCGTCCAGAGAAGTTTACTTATAACGGCAAGGAGTACACTCCAAAGTCATTCTATGACTCTTTGGGCTTGAATGCTGAGGATTATGTATCATTAACCTCTTATACACACCACCCATTCTACGAGTCATTCGTTCT
The DNA here is from genome assembly GCA_017521945.1 of Alistipes sp. GTDB lineage: Bacteria > Bacteroidota > Bacteroidia > Bacteroidales > Rikenellaceae > Alistipes. Next base: position 12,136 of record JAFXBB010000133.1, read on the forward strand.
CGAAATTCCTGATAACTGGCGTTGGGCTAAGTCTTATAACCTTCCTATCGATGAGCTTATGGAGGTATTCGACAACGCTATCATGAATGGCTACACTATCGCATGGGGTAGCGATGTAAGTGAGAAGGGCTTCACTCGTATGGGTACTGCAGTGCTTCCAGAGGAGGCAAATGGCACAGACCTTCAGGGTTCGGATATGGCTAAGTGGCTTAAGATGAGCGAGGCAGAGCGTAAGAACACTCCTGCACCTATGCCTGTAAACCAGAAGTGGTGTACTCAGGAGGAGCGCCAGATTGCATACGACAATTGGGAGACTACCGATGACCACGGTATGCAGATCTTCGGTATCGCTAAGGATCAGAACGGTACAGAGTATTACATGGTTAAGAACTCATGGGGCGAGGCTGGTACTTACAAGGGTATCTGGTATGCATCTAAGGCATTTGTTCGCTACAAGACTATGAATATTATCGTGAATAAGAACGCTATTCCTAAGGATATTCGTAAGAAGCTTAACCTATAATTTCTTGTGATAAGG
>JAFXBB010000134.1 GCA_017521945.1 Alistipes sp.
AATTACTAATTACTCAACCCTCTTTCCCTTAAGCACAACACACTTAATAATTGGTGTCTGGTGCGCATAAGGGAGATATGCCAACGATGGCAATGACTTGGTGATAAAGAAATTAGCCACCTTACCGCGCGTAATAGAGCCAAAATTCTTGCTCTCACCCATAGCTGCTGCAGAGTTCATCGTTGCAGCATTGATAGCCTCAGCAGGGGTCATCTTCATCTTGATAGAGGCGAGTGATACCACAAAACGCATATTACCCGATGGCGCTGTACCTGGGTTAAAATCTGAGGCGAGAGCCACAGCCAAGCCAGCATCAATCATCTTGCGCGCTGGTGGGTAGGTTATACCAAGGAAGAAGGCACATCCTGGTAACATCGTAGGCATGGTATCCGTACCACGCAACGCCTCAATCTGCTCATCACCCATTGACTCAAGGTGGTCAACCGACAACGCCTTATGCTCAACACCGACCTCAACGCCACCCGATACAGCCAACTCGTTGGCATGAATCTTGGCACGAAGACCATACTTTGCACCTGTCTCCATAATCTTTGCCGTCTCCTCAACAGTGAAGAAGCCCTTATCGCAGAATACATCCACAAACTCTGCCAACCCCTCTTTTGCAACAGCAGGAATCATATCGTTGCATACATGGTCAACATAATCAGCCTGACGACCCTTATATGCACGACCTACGGCGTGTGCGCCGAGGAATGTGGCACGCACCTCGATAGGCGAACTCTGCTTAATACGACGGATGACGCGCAAAATCTTAAGCTCATCCTCTAAGGTTAGACCATAGCCAGACTTTATCTCTACAAGACCTGTACCCATGCGGATAATCTCATCGACACGCTCCATAGCCTGACGATAAAGTTCATCCTCAGAGGTCTCATGCAGGCGGTCTGCCGAGTTTAGAATACCTCCGCCACGCTTGGCAATCTCCTCATACGATAGACCATTAATCTTATCGAGGAACTCCTGCTCGCGGCTGCCAGCATAGACGATATGGGTGTGTGAGTCACAGAACGAAGGGAAGAGCCAGCCACCCTTGGCGTCGAGAACTTCGCAGTCCTCGACGCTTGGGCATTTGTCCATTGTTCCATAATCCTTGATGCGCTCACCATCGGTTAGCAGCCATGCGTTCTCCAATGTGGTGATCTCTGCCATGTCCTTGCCCTCGACCCTAAGGCGACCACTCTCGTCGATACCAACGAGCGTACCTATATTTTTAACGAGCAAGCTCATAGTCGTTTAGGAACTTTACAGATGTTGCAATATGTGGATACATAACTGTATCGTTGTCCACGAAAGGTACAACCTTGCGGTATGCCTCGAACATAGCCTCTACGGCTGCTGATGAACGAAGGTTGGTCATTTGGTGACGGAACTCCAAAGCCTGAGCCGAATTCATAAGCTCAATAGCCAACACACGCTCGGTATTCTGAACAACCTTCCAGAGCTTTGTTGCTGCATTTGAACCCATACTTACATGATCCTCCTGACCCTGTGATGAAGGTATAGAGTCACATGATGCTGGCCAGCAAAGACCCTTAGATTGGCTAACGATAGATGCCGCAGTATATTGAGGAATCATAAAGCCAGAGTTTAGACCCGGGTTAGCTACAAGGAAGTTAGGGAGGTTGCGTGCGCCAGATATTAGCTTATAGGTACGACGCTCCGAGATGTTACCAAGCTCAGCAACAGCGATAGCCAAGAAGTCCATAGCTACAGCGATAGGCTGACCGTGGAAGTTTCCTGCTGAGATAACCTCGTCTGTATCAGGGAATACTGTTGGGTTATCAGTTGCAGAGTTAATCTCAGTCTCCAATACAGATGCTACATAGGCGATAGTATCCTTTGATGCACCATGTACCTGTGGAATGCAACGGAATGAGTAAGGGTCCTGAACATGCTGCTTAGGCTGCTTGCCAATCTCCGAGCCTGCCAAAATCTCGCGGAAGTTGCGCGCAGTCTCAATCTGTCCATTGTGTGGGCGGATGGCGTGTACATTATGCTCAAAAGGCTCCATACGACCATCGAAAGCATCGAGTGACATAGCGCCTACATAATCTGCCCAGCGGCTTAGACGCTCGGCGTTGATAAGTGAATAGACACCGTATGCTGACATAAACTGAGTACCATTAAGTAGGGCAAGACCCTCCTTAGAGCAGAGAGTGATAGGTGTCCAGCCCATCTTCTCCATCATCACACTACCCTCAACAACCTCACCATCAATCTCCACATGACCCAATCCAAGCAGTGGTAAGCACATGTGTGCAAGTGGTGAAAGGTCACCTGATGCGCCCAAAGAGCCTTGCTCATAAACAACAGGGATAATGTTGTTGTTGAACATCTCAATAAGACGCTCCACGGTTATAAGCTGTACGCCTGAGTGTCCGTATGAGAGTGACTGTACCTTGAGCAAAAGCATCAAACGAGCGATATCAGATGGCACACGCTGACCTGTACCGCAAGCGTGTGACATCATAAGATTTTTCTGAAGCTGTGAAAGTCCCTCCTTCTCTACCGAGATGTTGCACAACGAGCCGAAGCCTGTGGTTACACCATAGATTGGGCGACCAGCATTCTCCATCTTCTTATCGAGGTACTCGCGGCACTTGTTGATACGAGCCTTAGCATCCTCACTCAATGCCAATTTGTAACCCTTAGTTAAAATCTCCTCAACGCGAGCGATAGTCAAACGCTCAGCACTAATATAATGAATCATAGCTTTATATTTTACTTATTTTCGTTGTAAACCTTATTGATGAAATCCATATCTGCGAGGTTAGGCATTGTAACCTTTAGGAGTGGTGTACGCTCCATTTGACGCTTAATGGCGAACATAGCGCCCTCGTTACGCGCCCAGCTACGGCGAGCGATACCATTGTTAACATCCCACAAAAGCATCTCCTCAATGTGGCGTGCAGAGTCCTCCGAACCATCGATAACCATACCGAAGCCACCATTCATTACTTCACCCCAGCCTACGCCGCCACCGTTGTGGATAGATACCCATGTAGCACCGCGGAATGAGTCGCCAATAACATTATGCACAGCCATATCCGCACAGAACTGCGAGCCATCATAAATATTTGAGGTCTCACGATATGGTGAGTCTGTACCTGACACATCGTGATGGTCACGACCAAGAACTACAGGTGCTGATAGCTCGCCACGCTTGATAGCCTCGTTAAATGCCAAAGCGATGCGTGTACGACCCTCTGAGTCGGCATAAAGAATACGCGCCTGTGAGCCTACAACAAGTTTATTCTGCTTAGCCTCCTTAATCCAGTGGAGGTTGTCCTCCATCTGTCCCTGAATCTCCTTAGGCGACTCCTTAAGCATCTGCTCCAACACCTCAGCAGCAAGACGGTCTGTAATCTCCAAATCCTCCTCCTTGCCTGATGTACATACCCATCGGAATGGACCAAAGCCGTAGTCGAAGAACATAGGACCCATGATATCCTGAACATAAGATGGGTAGCGGAACTTACCATCTGCGGTCATGATATCTGCACCTGCGCGTGATGACTCCAAAAGGAAGGCATTACCATAGTCGAAGAAGTACATGCCGCGTGCAGCCAACTTATTAACTGCAGCTACATGGCGACGCAATGACTCGCGCACGCACTCATGGAAGCGCTCTGGCTCCTCAGCCATCATGCGGTTAGACTCCTCATATGAGTAGCCCACAGGGTAGTAGCCACCAGCCCATGGGTTATGTAATGAGGTCTGGTCAGAGCCAAGGTCAACATTGATATCCTCCTCAGCAAGACGCTCCCAGAGGTCCACAACATTGCCTACATAGGCAAATGAGATAACCTCCTTATTCTCCACAGCCTGCTTAACGCGAGGAATAAGCTCATCGAGCGATGAGTATAGCTCATCCACCCAGCCTTGCTTATGACGCTTCTCGGCAGCTGCAATATTTACCTCGGCAGTGATGCTCACAACGCCTGAGATATTACCCGCCTTAGGCTGTGCGCCTGACATACCACCAAGACCTGCTGTTACGAACAACATGCCTCGCAAATCTTTATGACCCTCTTTCATGCGCTTGCGTGCAGCGTTCATCACGGTAATAGTTGTACCATGTACGATACCCTGAGGACCGATGTACATATATGAGCCAGCGGTCATCTGTCCATACTGCGACACACCCATAGCATTGAAACGCTCCCAATCATCCTGAGATGAGTGGTTAGGGATAACCATACCGTTGGTTACGATAACGCGTGGCGCATCCTTATGTGATGGGAAGAGACCGAGTGGGTGACCCGAATACATTACAAGAGTCTGCTCGTCTGTCATCTCAGCGAGATACTTCATAGCGAGGCGATACTGCGCCCAATTCTGGAACACTGCACCATTACCACCGTATGTGATAAGCTCATGTGGATGCTGAGCAACAGCCTTATCAAGGTTATTCTGAATCATGAGCATAATAGCCGCTGCCTGACGCGAGCGCGCTGGATACTCATCTATAGAGCGTGCATACATCTCATACTGAGGACGAAGACGGTACATATAGATACGACCATATCTCTTAAGCTCATCCAAGAACTCTGGAGCAAGCTCTGCATGGTGCTTCTCGGGGAAGTAACGCAAAGCATTTGCCAAGGCGAGCTTCTTCTCATCGTCGGTTAGGATATCCTTACGCTTTGGGGCATGGTTTGCCTGTGGGTCGTAAGGGCGTGGTGCTGGTAGTGGATCAGGAATACCAGCCAATATATCTTTCTGGAAATCTGTCATTGTCGTATATTTTTAGTTGTTAGTTAATCTTAGACTCTACGACTGCCAAAATCTCAGCCTCAGCCTTCTGTGCAGCTGCCTGAATCTCCTCTGCCTCCTTAACCAAAGCCTCAGCCATAGCACGGTCCTTCAAGCCTGCAGCGTTAATCTTAACATTGAGGCAAGCACCCATAACGGCTGAACGAGCAGCCAAAGCACCTACACCAGCATCTGATACTGAGTTAGGGTTACCCTCCTCTGCCATAGCGCGAACAACATCGAACGCCTTATATGCAGCCTTCATAGTGCGAAGAGGTACCTGTGTAGCGTAGAGTGTTGCTACCTCCATAGCCTCGGCGCGTGCTGCCTTCTCCTCCTCGGTACCCTTAGGCATACCGAATACATCCATAATCTTGTTGAATGCTGCAGTATCCTCGTCAACCAAGTAGAGTAGCTCGTTCATTACTGCCATGCCGTTGTCTGCCCAGTTAGAGAAGTACTCCCAACGGTCATCCCAACCAGCCTTGTGTGATGATAGGTTAGCAACCATAGTGCCGAGAGCAGCTGCCAAAGCACCCATATATGCCGAGATTGAACCACCACCGGGTGCTGGTGACTCGCTTGCAGTCTCCTCAGCAAAGCCTGTGCAGGTCATATCAACAAGCTTCTTAACGCCCTTCTGCTCCTCAGCCTCAAGAATATACTCAACAACCTTTTCATCTGGGTTGAATGGCTTCAAGTTACCAAGACCCATAGACTCCACAGCGATGCGTACAAGCTCACGCTCAGGAAGACCTGTAGAGCGGTTTTGCTTGCGTAGGAAGTGACGACCTGCATCTACCAACGCACTCTTTGGAACAAGACCTACAATCTCAGCACCTGTAACACGCACACCGCGAGCATCCGCCGCACGGCATACCTCATCGAATGCAACATGAAGAGGAGTTACAGAGAGGTTAGTCATATTCATAGATACCTGAGCAATGCCATACTCCTCGATAAACCAGCCGATAGCCTTACAAGCCTTCAATGTACCAGGCTTCATCACTGGGTTGCCATTCTCATCCTTGATAATCTTACCGGTGATAGGGTTGCCCTCACGCATTGGACGACCCTTCTCGCGAACATCAAACGCAATAGCATTGGCACGGCGTGTAGATGTAGTATTGAGGTTATAGTTTACAGCCACAAGGAAGTCGCGCGCACCCACAGCAGTGGCGCCTGTCTTTGCCACACCCTCATCGTATGGGCGAGCGCCAAAGTCTGGCTTACGCTGCTCATCCATCATCTTCTCTGGCAATGCCTCATACTCACCAGCACGGCATACTGCCAAGTTACGACGCTCAGGAGTGAATGCAGCCGCCTCGTAGCAGTAGGTAGGCACATTTGTCTGCTCAGAGATACGCTTTGCAAGAGCGCGAGCAAGCTCAGCACACTCCTCCAAAGTGATGCCTGATACAGGAATCAATGGGCATACATCACACGCACCCATGCGAGGGTGTGCGCCCTTGTGCTGACGCATATCAATAAGCTCGGTAGCACGCTTGATAGCCGCTACAGCAGCATCGCATACAGCCTCAGGCTCACCTACAAAGGTTACAACAGTACGGTTTGTAGCCTCACCCGGATCAACATCCAAAAGTTTTACACCCTTAGATGCCTCGATTACATCTGTAATCTGCTTGATAGTCTCCATGTTGCGACCCTCTGAGAAGTTAGGTACGCACTCGATAATTCTTTTCTGCATAGTTTATATAGTTTTAAGTTTTGTTTGTTCTCGGTGTTGTTGTAGAGAATCGTTTGATTGTTAGTAGGGGGCAGATGTAGATTGAAAAGCTGAGTTTACTGCGGCGTAAATGAGCATTTTTCAAACAAGCAAAGCGTCAAAGATTGCTCCTTATCACAACAAATAATCGACATCTATGCACTCTAAACGACGACTCTTGCAATAGTCGCTAACAGCAACATGGAGAGGGTTAACCTTGTAAGCCTCCATAGCCTCCCATGTTGGGAAGTCGGCAGTGAGTACGGCATCGAATGATGATGCTGTCTCTTTTAGGTTGATACCAACCTCAGCGCGTAAAAGACCATCAATCTTACCATTCAAAGCCTCAAGGCGGCTCTTCATCTCCTGTGCTATTTGCTGTGGAGTCTCCTCTAAGTCGCGGCGGAACTTCCACATAACGATATGTCGTATCATATTATAGTTTTTTGAATTTTCAACAATCGAACAAATATACAAAGATTTTTCGAGTTTGTAGCTATGAAAACTAATTATTTTAATGTGTATCATAATAAATTATGATTTGCTTGTATAATCCGTAAAATAATATTATCTTTGGATAGTCTAATATAACTATTAAATGTAATTGAGATATGGAGATTTGGATCTATTGGGTGGTTGCAGCTTTGCTGCTCTTTATTATTGAGCTATTTACCGCTGGTCTTGCAGTTATCTGTCTTGCTATTGGCGCTGGTGGAGGTGCTATAGCTGCGGCGTGTGATGCATCCTTGGAGATGCAGTTTCTAACCTTTGCCGTTGTGTCACTTATCGCTCTTTTATGTGTGCGCCCACTTCTGAAGCGTTACTTCTATAAGGATGGCGAGAAGGTGGCTACTAATGCCTCGGCTATGGTTGGCAAGCACGGTGTTGTGTGTAGCGATATGGTGAGTGATGATGAGCAGGGCAGAGTGATGATTGAGGGTGTTGATTGGAGAGCCTTAGCTGCTGATAATGAGGTGTTACCTAAGGGTACAAAGGTCGTTGTGGTAGCTATTGATAGTGTTGTACTAACCGTTAAAAAACTATAAATATGGACTCTACATTGGTAATTTTTCTTATCATTGCAGCTATTGCGGTGATATATGTATTGAAGGGTTTTAAGATTGTTCCACAGTCGGAGACTCGTGTTGTTGAGCGTCTTGGTCGTTACGATCGTACCTTGCAGTCGGGTATTAACTTCATATTCCCTATTATTGACCACGCACGCGAGGTTATACAGCGTGATGAGGTTAAGTATGGTGATGGTTCGAAGAGCGTTATTATGCGCACCACATCGCGCATCGACCTCCGTGAGCAGGTCTACGACTTTGACAAACAGAGTGTTATCACAAAGGATAATGTTACCACAACAATCAACGCATTGCTCTACTTCCAGATTGTTGACCCTGTGAAGTCTGTGTATGAGATTGATAATCTGCCAAATGCTATAGAGAAACTAACACAGACCACATTGCGTAATGTTATCGGCGAGTTGGAGTTGGACGAGACCCTAACATCGCGCGACACTATCAACTCTAAGCTCCGCATCGTTCTCGACGAAGCTACAAACAAGTGGGGCGTTAAGGTAAACCGCGTTGAGCTTCAGGACATTACACCTCCAGAGTCTGTACGCCGCGCTATGGAGCAGCAGATGCAGGCTGAGCGTGAGCGCCGTGCTAAGGTTTTGGAGGCAAGAGGTCAGAAGGAGGCTATGATTTTGCAGTCTGAGGGTGAGAAGGAGTCACAAATCAATCAGGCGGAGGCTGAGAAGCAGACACAGATTTTGAAGGCTCAGGGTGAGGCAGATGCCAAGGTTTTGCAGGCTACAGCTGAGGCTGAGGCTATCCGCAAGGTTGCCGAGGCTATCGCAGAGTCTAAGACCGACCCAGCAACCTATATGCTCCTTATGAAGTATGTAGAGACCTTGAAGGAGATAGGCTCAGGCGAGCAGTCTAAGACAGTATTCCTACCATTCGAGGCAAGCAACCTCGTAGGCGCACTCGGCTCACTAACGGAGTTGCTACCTAAGAAAAGGGAGTAACACCGTGGGTATCAAATAAAAAAGGTGGCGTGCCACCTTTTTTATTTGACATATATCATATTGATACCGTCGCGTATCGGAACGATTACATTATCCACCCTGCTATCCTCCTTAACCATACGGTTAAACTCCACGATGGCCTCGGTATGTTTATCGTTGTGGGCGATAGGCTCTGCAACCTTGCCATACCATAAAATATTATCCGCCAACATCACCGAGCCACTGCGCACATAACCACCATCAAGAAGCATATTATAGTATGCTGGATATTCGCGTTTATCGCCATCAATAAAGACCATATCGTAGACCTCGCCAAGCTGTGGCACCACATCCAGAGCGGAGCCTATATGCTGACGAATACGGTGGCCATACTCAGATCTCTGAAAGAAGCTGTACGCTATATCCTCCAACTCATCATCCACCTCGATAGTATCGAGTATGGCATCATCCTCCAAACCACGCGCTATACTAAGAGCTGAGTAGCCTGTGAATGTTCCAATCTCCAAAACACGCTTAGGGCGCATCATACGCACAAGCATTTCAAGGAGCTTACCCTGCAGATGACCCGATATCATGCGAGGGTTAATGACACGGAGGTAGGTCTCGCGCTCAAGCTCGTGTAGAAGAGCCTCCTCGGGCTTGGTATTGTCCAATATGTACTGCTCTAACTTATCCATAACTACTTATAAATCAATCGTGACAGATTACTAAATTTATCCTTCGCCACATCCATAATCTGCTCGGCAGTGATTGCCATAACCTTAGCATACGCCTCCTCAAGAGTATCTATCTCCTTGTACAACAAGAAACTCTTTCCAGCACCGAGCATATAACCCTCGTTGGACTCCATGGATATAGCCATCTGTGCTACAAACTGACGCTTTGCAATGGCAAGCCTGCGAGCCGATATAGGCTCACGCATCATACGGTGTGCTGCCTCCTCAATAAGCTCTACGCACTGCTCACCATTATCATGATCCGACGAAAAGTAGATACCCACAATACCACAATCCGAATATGGCGTATATGTAGCCTCAACATTGTAGGAAAGACCGCGTTTTTCGCGCAACTCTATGTTGAGTAACGAGTTAGCCGAAGGACCTCCGAGGATGTTTACAAGCAGAGCGAGGGGCAAGCGACGCTCATCAGCAATGCTATAGCCTCGTGTACCTATAAGCCCATGACGCTGGTGCGTATGGCGAGAGAGTGTAACATTAAATGGCTCATACGCAAGTGGCTCAGCACGCTTAAAGGTGCGTGTTGTAGACTCAAAACCACCAAGATACTCCTCAGCCACAGCCTTTGCCGTAGCCACCGAGAAGTTACCTATAGAGGAGATGACCATCTGGTCGGTAGTATAGCAGCGCGCCACATATCGCCTTACAGCCTCCGTATCGAAGCGGGCAATGGATGCCTTAGAACCGAGAATGTTGTGTCCAAGTTCCGAGCCTTTGAACATCAAATCCTCAAAGTCGTCATATATACGCTCCGAGGGGGAGTCCTTATATGAGTTTATCTCATCTGCTATAACCTCGCGCTCCTTCTTCAGCTCCTTTTCGGGGTATGTCGAACGAAAGATTACATCCGAAATAAGCTCCACAGCGCGTCTAAAGTCTCGGCGCAGCACTGTAGCATGGAGCGTGGTATCCTCCTTTGTGGTGTAGGCATTAAGCTCGCCGCCAAGATTTTCCAAACGGCAATTCACCTGATACGCCTTGCGGTGTTGCGTACCCTTGAATAGGGCATGCTCCGTAAAGTGGGCAATGCCATATTCGCCCTTCAGTTCATCGCGACAGCCAGCATTAACCACCAATGCACAATGCGCCACACCACTACGAACTTGGCGGTGGATGCCTCTTATACCGTTAGACAGTGTATATGTCTCAAACTCTCTCATTGTGTCTTCTTAGATATTCACCCGTGTAACTCTCCTTACACTCCATAACCTGCTCAGGGGTACCAGCGACTACGACCTTGCCACCCTCCTTGCCCGCCTCAGGGCCAAGGTCAATAACCCAGTCGGCGCACTTGATAACATCCATATTATGCTCCACAACAACGACCGTATGACCACGCTCAATGAGTGCATCAAACGCACCTAAAAGGCGACCTATATCGTGGAAGTGAAGACCCGTTGTTGGCTCATCAAAGATAAACATCAACCTCTCGGTGCTACGCTCCTTGGTAAGGAACGAAGCGAGCTTAACACGCTGTGACTCACCACCCGAAAGGGTCGACGAAGATTGCCCAAGCTTAACATATCCAAGCCCCACCATCTGCAGTGGCTTAATTCTCTCAACAATACGCTTGCAAGTAGAATTTGAGCAATCCTTCGAGAAGAACTCTATAGCCTCATCTACCGACATGTTCAGCACATCGTATATACTCTTGCCGTTATACTTAACTTCCAATATCTCAGGCTTAAAGCGCATACCTCCACACGCCTCACACTGCAGCTCAACATCCGCCATAAACTGCATACTCACCTTGATAACACCCTCGCCCTCGCACTCCTCACAGCGACCTCCCGGCATATTGAACGAGAAGGCTGTAGGCATAATACCCGTATGCTTGGCGTATGGCTGGTCGGCAAATAGCTTGCGTATCTCATCATACGCCTTAATGTAGGTCACAGGGTTTGAGCGTGTGGACTTACCTATAGGCGACTGCGACACCATCTCAACCCCCTGCAAAAGCTTGGTATCAACATCTAAACTATCGTGGTCACCGGGGGTGAGTGTTGTCTCCGATAGTTTTCGCTTTAGAGCTGGATAGAGGATATCATCCGCCAACGACGATTTACCAGAGCCAGAGACACCCGTAATGCAAGTAAGCACACCAAGAGGAATCTCAACATCGATATTTTTCAGGTTATTATGTCTTGCACCATGAATACGCACGCTACCTGCCGAGGCTCTACGACGCTCAGGGATGGCTATGCGTTTTCGACCCGACAGGTAGTCTGCCGTAAGAGAGTTATTTGCGCTCTCGATATCCTTAGCCTCGCCATTATATACAACCTCACCGCCACAGATACCAGCCTCTGGGCCCATATCTACTATCCAGTCGGCAGCACGCATAACCTCCTCCTCATGCTCCACAACAATAACCGTATTATCCAAGTCGCGAAGCTGCTTCAAGACTCCGATAAGGCGGTTGGTATCGCGTGGATGTAGACCGATACTTGGCTCATCGAGGATATACATAGAGCCTACGAGGTTGCTACCAAGCGATGTAGAGAGGTTTATACGCTGCGATTCGCCACCCGACAATGTTACAGACATACGATCAAGCGTAAGATAGTGTAGACCCACATCCATAAGGTAACTTAGACGGTTGCGTATCTCCAACAAGACGCGCTCCGCTGTCTTCGCATCGTGTTCATCAAGGGACAAATTGTCAAAGAACTCGGATAACTCACCAATGGTCATCGCCACAATCTCGGCAATATTCCTACCTCCAACACGCACATTCAACGCCTCCTTTCTAAGGCGCGCACCATGACACTCAGGACATAGTGTCTTACCCATATAGCGAGCCTTCAAGACCCTATATTGCACCTTATGGCGCTGCGTATCGACATAGGCAAAGAAGTCATTTATGCCATAGAAGAACTCATTGCCATTCCATAGCATGGCTTTCTGCTCATCGGTAAGGGCGTAGTAAGGGGTGTGGATAGGAAATCCGCACTTAGATGCGTTAAGCACCACCTCACTCTTCCAACGACCCATAGAAGCACCATTCCAACACGCCACAGCACCATTATAGAGACTCTTGGACTTATCCGGAATAACCAAATCTTCATCTATGCCCGTAATCTTACCATACCCCTCGCACACAGGGCAAGCACCCATAGGGTTATTAAACGAGAAGAGGTGTTCTGTAGGACGCTCATAGGTAATACCCTCCTCCTCAAATCGCGAAGTGAAGACCTCAACGATATCTGTGATAACATGCACCCGACCAGAGCCATAACCCATAGCACGAGCCACAGAGTCCGAGATACGCGATACGGTATCTTGCTCATGGCTAAGTACAAGACGGTCGACAATAACCTCAACATCCTCGGTTGCCATATCTTGGGTGATGCGTGGCATAAACTCCTCAACAAGCATCACCTCACCTTGGTAGCGTATGCGGTTAACACCATCCTCCATAAGGGTCAACACACGCTCCACAATACCCTCCGACTGCTTTAGAAGAAGTGGTGCAGCGATAACAACACGCACTCCATCCTCCATATCGAGGATATGAGCCACAACATCGTCAACCTCATAACAGCGTATCTCCATACCCGTCTTTGGCGAGAAGGTACGACCTATACGCGCAAAGAGTAGTTTTAGATAGTCGTAAATCTCGGTTGTTGTACCCACCGTTGAACGAGGGTTACGCGATATAACCTTCTGCTCAATGGCAATAGCTGGGGCTATGCCCTCGATAAGGTCTACATCAGGCTTCTCAACACGCCCCAAAAACTGTCGTGCATACGCCGAGAGGCTCTCCACATAGCGACGCTGCCCCTCCGCAAATATTGTATCAAAGGCAAGAGTCGACTTTCCAGAGCCAGACAAACCCGTAACCACGACAAGCTTAGAGTGCGGTATTTCAACATCCACACTCTTAAGATTATGCACCCTCGCCCCCTTTATTTTGATTTTGTTGTCCAAAGTTCTCCTTATTACTTATCTCTACATATCCACCAACGCAGCCATACGACTAAGCACCACGAACCTCAACCGTCGCACCCTCAACCTTCTCCAAGCGACCTATAAGTTGCTCGGAGTCACCCTCGCGAATAGAGAGGGTCATAGTACACAAATTATCGAACACCTGATTGATGACCTTGGGTTGCATATCCTTAACTATACGCATTATATCGTTCATGGCGATATAGGAGAACGACACATCTATAACGACATCCACCGTACGCTCCACAATCTCACACTCCGACAATACAAGTGCTGTGGACTCCTTATAGGCTGCAATAAGACCCGGAACACCGAGCTTTGTACCCCCGAAGTAGCGCACCACAACAACAAGGCAGTTGGTCACCTCCTGCGAGAGTAACTGACCCAAGATAGGCTTACCTGCTGTAGAGGATGGCTCACCATCATCATTAGCCCTAAACTGCTCGCCCTTAGGTCCAAGTCGCCATGCGTAGCAGTGGTGAGTAGCATCAAACCATCGCTTACGCAGTGCGTCAAGATGCTCCTTAATCTCCGCCTCTGTCTCCACAGGATAGGCATAGACCAAGAACTTACTGCTTAGCTGGCGATAGGTAGTCTCCGCAGGGCGGGCTATAGTCTTATAGCTATCTTGTGCCATAGCCTATTACTCGATAGATGTAAACATTCTCTCCCAGCGAACGCCCTCACCCGCAGGATCGACAGAGAACCAAATATACGATGCCTTACCTACGATATGATCCTCTGGCACAAAGCCCCAAAAGCGTGAGTCAAGAGAGCCATGACGGTTATCACCCATCATAAAGTAGTAGTCCATAAGGAATGTATACTCCTTAGCCTCAACGCCATCGATATATATCTTACCATCACGCTGCTCGACAAGACGCTGCTCATAGACTGCAATACAACGACCATACATAGCCATATTCTCAGGCGTAAGCTCTATGGTAGCACCAGCCTTTGGCACCCAGAATGGACCCATATCATCAATTGTCCACTTCTGGTTTTGTGGCGTGTGAGGAATAAGCGCTGAGCCATACACAGCACCGCCAATCTTCTTAAGCTTATACCTCTCCTCGTTGGCATACTCGCCAAGAGCATCATCCGTAACAGGCAACTCAACATAGCCACCCGAAAGCTTATCTATACCCATCTTAAGAGGCTTACCTGTGAGTTCGTTATAATAGATGTATTGTCGCTTAGGAATGAAGGCCTCCTTAACACCATTGGCATACACAGCACCATCTACGATTGTCAATGTATCACCCGGCATACCTACGCAACGCTTGATATAGTTCTCCTTCTTATCCATTGGGCGAACAACAACCGTGAAGTTATCCATTATAGTCCTACGCCGCTCCACCTCCGTTCTACCGAGGCTCTTATCCCTAAGCAACTCATAGTAGCTCATAGCTGGCATCTCCATAACCACGGTATCACCCTCAGGGAAGTTAAATACCACTACATCGCCACGCTCCACCTGACCACGACCCTCAAGACGACGATACTCTCGTTCCCAAGTCGTTGTAAAGGACTGCTTTTCAGGGTTTAGTGGCATGGTGTTATGCACAAAAGGGAAGGATAGAGGTGTCATTGGCACACGAGGTCCATACTTCACCTTATTCACCAAGATATAGTCTCCCGCCATAAGCGTACTCTCCATAGAGCCTGTAGGGAT
>JAFXBB010000135.1 GCA_017521945.1 Alistipes sp.
AAGTATGGTGGCACTCTCGGCACATCAGGATCCGTAGGCTTCATGTTCGAGCATAAGTGTGTCTTCAAGTTCAAGCCTACTGAGGGTGCTGACCTTGAGGAGATGGAGTTGGAGATGATTGACTTTGGTGTAGATGAGTTCTACGCTGAGGAGGGTGAGGTAACAGTATATGCTGCCTATGAGTCATTCGGTCAAATTCAAACATGGATCGAGGAGAAGGGCTTTGAGCTTGTATCTGGTGAGTCAGTACGCATCCCAACAGACACTAAGGAGCTAACCCCTGAGCAGCGCGAGGCTGTAAATAAGCTCATCGAGCATCTTGAGGAGGATGACGATGTGACAAATGTCTATACAACAATGGCCGAGTCTGACGAGGACGAGGAGGAAGAGTAGTCAATTAGGAATTAGTAATGAGTAATTAGTAATTGCTACAACATTGATCAATTGATAATTATGAGCAAATTTAACGAATATAAGTCTCTTGACTTGGCGGGCGTAGCTGATGAGGTATTGGCACGCTGGACCAAGGATGACACCTTCCACAAGAGCATAACAACACGCGAGGGTCATCCAACCTTCGTTTTCTATGAGGGTCCACCTTCAGCAAATGGCACACCGGGTATTCACCATGTTATGGCGCGTACCATTAAGGATGTATTCTGCCGCTTCAAGACACAGCAGGGCTATCTCGTACACCGCAAGGCGGGTTGGGACACACACGGTCTGCCTGTGGAGCTTGGCGTGGAGAAGAAGATGGGTATCACCAAGGAGGATATCGGCAAGAAGATCTCGATTGAGGATTACAACAAGGCGTGCCGTGAGGCTGTCATGGAGTTCACCGACATCTGGGAGGACCTAACACACAAGATGGGTTATTGGGTTAACATGGATGACCCATATATCACCTACGACAATAAGTTCATCGAGACTTTGTGGTGGCTTCTAAAGCAGCTCTACGACAAAGGACTCCTCTACAAGGGTTACACCATTCAGCCATACTCGCCAGCTGCGGGTACAGGTCTCTCGACACATGAGCTTAACCAGCCAGGTTGCTACCGCGATGTTAAGGATACCACATGTACTGCACAGTTCCGCATCCTTGACCCTAAGGCTGAGATGGAGGGCTGGGGTACACCTGTATTCCTTGCATGGACCACAACACCTTGGACACTTCCATCAAATACTGCGCTCTGCGTAGGTCCAAAGATTGACTATGTAGCCGTTCGCACCTACAACCCATACAACTCAGAGAAGATTACTGCCGTTGTTGCCGAGCCACTTATCTACTCTATCTTCAACAAGAAGGCCGAGGAGATTAAGCTTGAGGATTACAAGGCTGGCGACAAGCTCATTCCATTTGAGATTGTAGGCAAGTATAAGGGTACAGAGCTATGTGGCATGCACTACGAGCAGCTTTTGCCATGGGTTAAGCCTGTGGAGGCTGATGAGCAGGGCAACTGGAAGGAGGCCGCAGCAAAGGCATTCCGCGTAATCCTGGGTGACTATGTAACCACCGAGGATGGTACAGGTATCGTACATATCGCACCTACCTTTGGTGCTGATGATGCCTTTGTAGCGCGTCAGGCAGGTATACCATCGTTGTTCATGATTAACAAGCGTGGTGAGACTCGTCCTATGGTTGACTTCACAGGTAAGTTCTACCTTGAGTCGGAGCTTGACGAGCGCTTCTTGGGCGAGTGCGTAGAGGAGGCTTACAAGGAGTATGAGGGTCGCTTTGTGAAGAATGCCTACGACCCACAGTACACCGTGGATGGTCGCTACGACGAGAAGGCTGCAGCGGCTGCCGAGAACCTTGATATCTACATCTCTATCAAGCTCAAGGAGGCTGGCAAGGTCTTCAAGATTGAGAAGCACACCCACAACTACCCACACTGCTGGCGTACCGACAAGCCTGTGTTGTACTACCCTCTTGACTCATGGTTTATCCGCACTACGGCATTGCGCGAGCGTATGATGGAGCTTAACAAGACCATCTACTGGAAGCCAGAGAGTACAGGTACAGGTCGTTTCGGCAAGTGGCTTGAGAATATCAACGACTGGAACCTCTCACGCTCTCGTTTCTGGGGAACACCACTCCCTATCTGGGCTACTGAGGACCGTTCAGAACTAAAGTGTATAGGCTCTATCGAGGAGCTTGTTGCGGAGATTGAGAAGGCTGTAAAGGCGGGTGTGATGACAGAAAACCCATATAAGAACTTCAAGGTGGGCGATATGTCTAAGGAGAACTACTCAACCGAGAACATCGACCTCCACCGTCCTTATGTAGATAATATCGTGTTGGTATCCGCTAAGGGCGAGCCTATGCGTCGCGAGCCAGACCTTATCGATGTATGGTTCGACTCAGGTGCTATGCCTTACGCTCAGGTACACTACCCATTTGAGAATAAGGAGGGTTTTGACCAGATATATCCTGCAGACTTCATCGCTGAAGGCGTTGACCAGACTCGCGGTTGGTTCTACACATTGCACGCTATCGCTACAATGTTGTTTGACTCAGTGGCGTTCAAGAATATCATCTCTAACGGTCTTGTCCTCGATAAGAACGGCAATAAGATGTCTAAGCGTTTGGGTAATGCTGTTGACCCATTCGAGGTACTCAAGAAATATGGCGCTGATGCTACTCGTTGGTACATGATCTCTAACTCGCAGCCTTGGGATAACCTTAAGTTCGATGTTGATGGCGTTGACGAGTGCCGCCGCAAGTTCTTCGGCACCTTGTACAACACCTACTCGTTCTTTGCCCTCTACGCCAACATCGATGGTTTCACAGGCAAGGAGGCAGAGGTTCCTGTTAGCGAGCGCCCAGAGATTGACCGCTGGATTCTCTCTGAGCTTAACACCCTCATTAAGGATGTGACCAAGTATTTGGAGGATTACGACCCAACCCCTGCAGCACGCTGCATCGACGCCTTCGTTAATGAGAACCTATCTAACTGGTATGTTCGTTTGAACCGTAAGCGTTTCTGGGGTGGCGAACTAACAACTGATAAGCTCTCAGCATACCAGACCCTCTACACTTGCTTGGAGAGTGTGGCTATGTTGGCAGCACCTATTGCGCCATTCATCACAGACCGCATCTTCTGCGATTTGAACGCTGTAAGCGGTCGCCACACAGAGGAGAGCGTACACCTCGCAGAGTACCCTAAGTGCAACGAAGAGCTTATCAACAGCGAGTTGGAGACTATGATGGAGCTTGCACAGCGCGCATCATCTATGGTCTTGGCACTCCGCCGTAAGGTAAATATCAAGGTGCGTCAGCCACTATCAAAGATTATCATTCCTGTTTTGGATAAGGATATGGCTAAGCATATCGAGGCTGTACGCGCACTTATCATGGGCGAGGTTAATGTTAAGGATATCGAGCTTATCACCGACACCACAGGTATCATCACCAAGCGTATCAAGCCAAACTTCAAGACCCTTGGTGCGAAGTGTGGCAAGTATATGAAGCAGGTGGCAGCACTTGTAGCGTCATTTACTCAGGAGCAGATTGCTGCTGTTGAGGCTAATGCTGAGACAGTGCTTAAGGTTGAGGATGTAGAGTTTGTCACCACCCCTGCCGACTTCGATATTACCTCGGAGGATATGCCGGGCTGGTTGGTAGCCTCTGAGGGTAAGCTTACCGTAGCCCTCGACATCACCATCACCGACGAGTTACGCCGTGAGGGTGTTGCCCGCGAGCTTGTAAACCGCATCCAGAACATCCGTAAGGAGTCTGGCTTCGAGGTTACAGATAAGATTTGCGTTGAGATTGAGGCAACCGAGCTTACAACTCCAGCTATCGAGAGCTTTGCCGAGTATATCGGCGGACAGACCTTGGCCGTAGAGGTCAAGGCAGTAGCCACCCCTGCAGGCGAGTTTGTCGTTGACTCAGATATTGACGAGGTGCCACTCAAGATTGCAGTAACTAAGGCATAGCAATAAAAGGGCAACCAAAAAGTGGGTGACTATTTTACTTTTAGTCACCCACTTTTGTTCTGTTTAATGAAAAGAGCGTAACAACAAAAAATGCGGCTTTATATTCAGCCGTCGTTATTCTCACATCGTTATCACGAGGTCTAATGAGCCTCGAGCCAGTTGTTACCGTGGTTGACCTCCGCGATAAGAGGCACACGCAAGGATGCTACCGACTCCATCGCCTCCTTAACCACGCGGCACACCTTGTCAAGCTCCTCAGGTAGGGTGTCGATAACCACCTCATCATGCACCTGCATAATCATCTTTGAGGCTAAGCCCTCAGCCTTAAAACGACGAGCTATCTCCACCATCGCAAGTTTCATGATATCGGCTGCCGAGCCTTGTATTGGTGCATTTATGGCGTTACGCTCCGCCACACCACGCACCGTGCGGTTTGAGGATTGTATATCGCGTAGCTGACGGCGGCGCAGGAACATAGTCTCCACAAAACCACTCTGGGTAGCATTAGCAACAGCCTCATCCATATAACGCTTGACATCTGGATATGAGGTAAAGTAACTCTCTATAAGCTCCTTGGCATCCCTGTTGGCGATATCCAAGCGTTGTGCAAGACCAAAGGCTGAGATACCATATATAATACCGAAGTTAGCAGTCTTTGCCCTACGGCGCTCATCGGCAGTCACCTCCTGAGGGGTCTTACCATAGAGGTGTGCTGCAGTTGCCGAGTGTATATCCTCGCCACCGAGAAAGGCATCTATCAACGCCTTATCCCTACTCAGATGTGCCATAAGGCGTAGCTCAATTTGCGAGTAGTCAGCCGCAACGATAAGATTACCCTCAGAGGCCACAAATGCCGCGCGTATAGGCTTACCTAACTCATCGCGGATAGGTATATTCTGCAGGTTAGGGTTTGTTGACGACAGACGACCCGTAGCCGTAACCGCCTGATTATACGAGGTATGAATACGCCCTGTCTCTCTATTCACAAGCTTTGGGAGTGCCTCAACATAGGTCGAGAGCAACTTCTTCACTCCACGATACTCTAATACCTTGCTAACGATAGGGAACTCCTTTGCAAAGCCTTGTAAGTACTCCTCCTCGGTGGAGTACTGCTTGGTCTTGGTCATCTTGGGTTTCTCGGTGATGCGTAGCTTACCAAACAACACCTCACCAAGCTGACGCGAGGAGTTGATATTGAGTGCTGGCTCTCCCGCCAAGTCGCATATCTCCTGCTCCAAACGCTGCAGGTGGGTATTTAGCTCCACCCCGTAGCGACCCAACGCCTCGCTATCTATGCGCACACCCGTAAGTTCCATATCTGCCAACACATCAATCATCGGCTCCTCGACCGTGTGATATAGCTCCGCCATACCCAACGCCTCAACCTCTCGATAGAGTTTATCCTTGAGGCGCAAGGTCACATCTGCATCCTCGGCAGCATACTCCGCAACGCGCTCTACGGCTATCATATCCATAGTTAGCTGCTTGCTACCCTTGCCGATAAGCGTTTCGATGCTTATAGGTCTGTAACCAAGGTACTGCTCCGAGATAAAGTCCATATTGTGGCGCGCCTCAGAGTCTATGAGGTAGTGGAGCAACATCGTGTCGTACTTACGACCTCGAAGCTCTATACCCACTCTGCGCAACACTATGATATCAAACTTTATGTTCTGACCTATCTTGGCTATACGCTCGTCTTCAAGCAACTCACGCACCATATCGAGGTATCGCCCACTGCCACCCACATTGAGTGGTAGGTAGTACGCCTTAAAAGGCTCTGCCGCAAACGAAATACCTACAATCTTACACTCCATGGCGTTGACACCAGTAGTCTCTGTATCCACGGCAAACTCCTCAAAGCCACGAAGATAGTCACACATAGCCTGCAACTCCTGCTCCGAGGTTATAGTGTGATACTCGTGGGGCGTAGTTGTAATGTCACCACTCTCAACAACCATCGCCGCCTCTTGCAGCGACTCTACTACAGGAGTACTCTCCACCGTAGGTGGTGCAAACATCGCAAAGAGGTCACCCTGACCCTCCAACTGTGCGCGCCGTTTAGCCTCACTCTTTTGTTGGGCTATGGTAGCAAGCTGTGTTTGTGGAGCTTGCATAGTTGTAGGCGATGTAGTAGGCTCCTCCACCAATGTACCCCCCTCCAACTCGCGTAGGAACGATGAGAAGTTTAGTTCGCGATATAGCTCTCGAAGTGCTGCATAGTTTGGCGCACACATGGTAAGCTCCTTAGCAGAGAACTCTATAGGGACATCCAACCTGATAGCTGTTAAACTCTTTGCCAGAAGTAGCCTATCGCCCCACTCAGCGATATTCTTGCCCGTCTTACCGCCAATCTTATCGGCATTTGCCAAGATATTCTCCGCCGTACCCCACTCTCGCACCAACTTCGAGGCCCCCTTTTCACCGACACCCGGCACACCAGCAATGTTATCGGCACTATCTCCCCAGAGTGCCAACATATCACACACAAGGGCGGGGTCGGTAAAACCATACTTCGCCTCTATGGCCGCCTTGTCGATAATCTCTATGCTGTCGCCCTTCTGTCGGTAGATAACACAGTTCTCATCCACAAGCTGACCATAATCCTTGTCGGGAGTAACCATAAAGACCTTGTAGCCCGCCTCAGCACCACGCTTTGCGAGTGTTCCGATAACATCATCTGCCTCATAGCCCGCAACCTCAAGGATAGGTATGCACATCGCCTCCAACAACCTCTTAACATAAGGCACCGAGAGTTTGATATCCTCAGGCGTAGGTGGGCGGTTAGCCTTGTAATCCTCGGCTATCTCCCTACGAAAGCAACCTCCGGGAGGGTCAAACGCCACGCCTATAAGGTCGGGCTTCTCGCGCTTAAGTATATCGCGCAGGAACTTCGTGAAGCCATAGACCACCGAGGTGTTCATACCGTCACGATTGCGCATAGGTCGCCCAAGAAAGGCATAGTAGTATCTAAATATCAATGCGTAGGCATCGATAAGATATAGGCTCTTCTTCATAAGTGTTATTAGAAATTATCCTCTGCAAACCACTCTGCATAGGATGTTGCAGTCTCATGCAGGCGCAACGAGTATAGCTCGATATCCTCAGGCAAAGCACCAAGTAGACGCTCTGCAAAGTCACTCAACATATTCTCGCAAGTGGGCTGGTAGTCCACAAGTACAATCTTCGAGAAGTCACAACCTATGCCCAAGCTCTCGATGATGTTCATCGCATTAGGGGTATTACGCATGGTAAACGAGTGGTCAAGACGCTCGACAATCTGCTCGTTAACAATGCGTTTCAAGACCCCGAAGTCCATCACCATACCGAGCTTCGGCGACTCCATATCAGCCTCAGGCTTACCCTTGACGGTGACAAATAGACGGTATGAGTGACCATGTATCTCACGACACAACCCATCATACCCTTCAAGCATGTGTGCTGCCTCGAATGTAAACTCTTTTGTTAATCGTATTACTGACATAAGCAATTAGTAATGAGTAATTAGCAATTAGTAATGGTTGAAAGGCATAGCCTTTGGGGGTTGTGGCTCTTATGCTTTTGCTGATAGCACTACACCTATAGCACTCCATGAGAACCCATAGCAACCCTTTAGAACCCATGTGGCTGGCTTCCACCCTCAACTCAAAAACAAAGTGCCACCATGGGATGTACATAAGTACGCCTCATTGGTGGCACAAGGGTTTATTTGGCTATACTCCTACTTGCGCGCAGTCTTAGCCTCTATGCACTCTGTAGCGTGAGGCACGCGCAAGAGACGCTCACGAGGTATTAGCTTACCTGTTGTTTTGCAGATTCCATAGGTCTTGTTGTTGATACGCACAAGAGCCAACTCCAAGTTGCGTATAAACTTAGCCTGACGCTGTGCCAAAGAGCCATACTCCTCGCGTGAGAGTGTTGTTGCACCCTCCTCCAATACCTTGAAAGTTGGCGACGAGTCCTCAGTGTCATTCTCGTTATTTATCGCTGTGCGTAGCATCTCATAATCAGCACGCGCTGATGCCAATTTCTGCTCTATCAATATACGGAACTCTTCAAGTTCAGCATCATTGTAACGGGTCTTCTCTTCTGCCATAATCGTATCGTTTTAGTACGGTTATACATCAATAATAAGCGAAGATAAGCAAAATATCTCAATTCTGCAAATATAGAACCAAAAAAATCCTATTAAAGGCAATATTGTCCTAAATTGTTTTGCTTTGTGAAGCTGCGCTTTAATTTTAGAACGATAGATGCCTTGTAAATAAATTCACAGGCATCTATCTATCTAAAATCATACCTAAGGTATGCACAAAGCAAAATTGCCATCAGGTCTAAAATCTAAAACCTATAGTCACCACTGCATGATGACGGTCGGTTTTAGTGTTGAATACAGCGCTCTCAATAACAGGCTCTGTAATACCACCTACAGTCTCTGTAACATAGAATATCTGCTCAGCGGTATAGTGTGTCTGGCCATACTGATAAGCAAAGTCGAGGGTTGTGGTCTTGTTCAAATGAAGCCCAAAGCCCGCTGTAAGGAGAGACTGCTCAGTAGGTATAGGTCGTGTAAATATTGCATGCTCATAATCGCTGCGTAGAGTCTTGCCGCTCCATATATATCCTGCGCGGAGAGCCACAGCGGGCAATATATACAACTCTGCACCGAGGCGTAGAGTGTTACTACCCTTGAATATATCCTTATAATTTTGCTTATAGATAACATCAAGTTGCTCTATGGGTGAATCCTGAAGGCGTATTGTCTGATACCAGCTACGCTCATAATCAACAGAGATAATAGCACGCCTACCTATTGTCAATGCCACACCTGTAAGAAGGCGTGAGGGCGAACGGAAATCCCATGAGTATGCGCCATAATCCTCCCACAACGGTGACTCTACATAATCCTCAAAGTAGCCATTGGGACCTATTCCTGTATAGCCATCTGGATTATCGCCAGCACTGAAGGTCTCACTATTCATCTCTGCACTGTAACTCAGGTCAATGCTATAGTATGTCGGTGTGTGGTAGGCTACACCTATACGCAACCAATTAAAAGGACGCGCTGTGACACCAATCTTAAAGTTGTGACCCGCCCCTGAATAACGGGTGTTTTGAATATAGTTGGCATACTGCATTTCATAATCGAGCGGCTTGTCTGAGATATTGGGTTGCTCACCCTCGCCATAGTGGTAATTCTCGCCACTATATGTTCTTCTCTTATAATTAAGGTCTTGAATACCCAATGATATACCGAGATAGAGCTTATCAACAATGTTAAAACCTGCGGTAAATGCCCACTCTCCCAACGAACCCTTTGTCTGGACAGCTGAGTAGTGGTCAACAAGTGCATTTGTACCGATACGATCAATAAACCAACCTTGGTCATCGACATTTATCAAACCATTCTTATAAGCAAGCACCGAACCCCAAAAGTGTGGGTCGCCAAATAACAGCCTACCACTATCATCATCAAAAATAAAGTCACCCCTATTGGCATTTGCCAACTCACAGAAGTAGTTGGCCATAGAGTTCACAACATCATTGTCGTATGACGCCATAAGCCTCTCCTGATTAAAGTCGGCAATACGGTTATAGCTTATCCCAAAGTTGATATTAGTAACACCTCCCGTACCCATGTATATAGGAGATACAACGCCAAAACTTGGGATAGCAAAGCGCTCCGTATGATCATCAAACCACCCATAATCAAACGATGAGTAGTATGGATCTCCACCCTCCGTTCTTGACTTCGAGAAGCTCATCATTGGCGAAAAACTAAAATCACCACCCACATACATTCCTACACCTGCAGGATTCAACGATGACGACACCATATCTGCACCAAGGGCTGTAAAGGCATTACCCATAGCCATAGAGCGTGCCGTACCGAAATTATGTGATGTGAACGACATATCGTATAAATCGAGCCAAGTGGCAATATCATTATTTATCATCGTACCACCAAAATCGGGTTTTGGGTCCTGGGCCTTTGCAGGTGAAACAGCTGCAATAGTTAGTGCTAAAGTGGCAACTACCGATATAAATATTCGTTTCATAGCATACAGGTTTTATGTGGTTAAAGCAAGGAGTATGCCGTTTAATTACACCATACCCCCTGCCTATGAATTAGCGGCGTGAAGAGGTTGTGCTTCCTCCTGAGCGGCTCGATGATGAGCTACTGCTACCTGAACGATAGCTTGACGAAGAGGACGAACTACCCGAACGACTTGACGATGACGAACTACGGAAGTTATTATACTGCTCCGAACGCTTATTAGTTGAATTAGATGTCGAGTATCGAGTATTTGTTCGTGACGAACTATTACCTCTATTCACCGTACTATGGTTTATACCCGATGATGTAGAGCCACTATTACGAATGGCTGTACTTACACGAGTACCATTGAGGTTCTTACCATAGTTCTTATTCGATGTAGGCGATGTATAGCGCGATGCCGAGTGTCGCCTATCGCTACGAGCTGTATGACTCATATTACCTCCACCTGGCCTTTGAGATGGCCCAGGGTTATAGTGTGGAGGGTATGGATGATGCCCATGATGAGGATAATAGTGGTGATGATGGTATCCTGGGTAGTAGCCCCAATGGTATGGATTATAGCACATATTCCAATTCCAATCATACCATGAGTACTGAGGATAACCCCACCATGTATGGAAGAATGGCGAATAACTTATACCCCATCCAAATACCCAAGGCGAGGCGTAGATACCAAACGACACATTTGTAGCTCCCCATGAGCCAAACATAGAGGTTACATACTTAGGCTCCACCCAAACCTGGTCACCCGACACCATAATATTGTAGAATGCTGGGTCATAGGCGGTAGCATAACGCATAGCATTACTTGTTGACAGGTTGTAATAACTTGATGGCAAGCGGTATGTTGGAGACTGGAAACCACGCAAACGGCGAGCATAAGCACTCTCATAATCATCCGCAACAATAGATGAGTAGTTCTCCTCTGTTGCAGCGTAGTAGTTGGCCTCAGCAAGGCGTGCCTCCCACATAGCCTTACGAGCCTCCGCCTCGGCACGCTCTGCCTCAGCCTGAGCCTTTAACGCCTCAGCAACCTTTATACGATTATCTGTAACATAGAGATCACTTGAACCATATGACGATGACTCCATCATCGCCGTACAGCCACTCAGCATAGCAACTACAAGGAGCGATAAAACAGGAAGTAATCTTTTCATAATAATATCTATTAGTGTTTTGTTTATTACAAATATAACATCAATTTCCATAATATCTCCGCCACATAGGGTGAAATAGCCCAAAGAGGGGGCGAATCGCCCTATTTACCACCCTGAAACGCCAAAGCTACCTTTCAACCTCGCGGCGATTACGCAAGGCATGGGTTATCGTTAGCTCATCTACATACTCTAACTCATCTCCAAAACCTATGCCGCGCGCGATAGTCGAAATCTTAACATCGGGAAAGCTCTTCAATCTATTGAGCAGATAGAAGAGTGTGGTCTCACCCTCCACCGAAGTAGATATTGCAATTATCACCTCTTTGACCTCTCCCGTAAGGAGCTTATCTGCCAAAAGTTCTATCTTCAAATCGGAGGGCCCTATCCCCTGCATAGGCGAGATAACGCCTCCCAAAACATGATATAGACCGCGGTACTGTCCAGTATTCTCGATAGACATCAAATCTTGAACCTGCTCAACAACACATATTGTAGAACGGTCACGGCGCATATCCGAGCATATAGGACATATATCGCTGTCCGAGAGGTTGTTACAACTCATACAGTAGCGTATATCATGGCGAAAGCGCGTTATGCTCGATGATAAAGAGTCGGCACACTGAGGCTCCATCTTGAGAATGTGCATAGCCAAGCGTAATGCCGTACGGCGACCCACACCAGGGAGTCGCTGAAGCTCACTACATACATTATCCAATAGTTGTGACATACTCTATATCTTCTCTAACTTCGAACTGCGTATCCACCCCTTCTCGCCATCGGCAAACGAAATCTCACTCCACTCTCCATGCTCTCTCAATGCCCTTACAGTAACACCTTGTGATGGCTGGCGTATAACCTTCGAGCCACTCTCTGGCGAGGCATGCACAGGTGTTGTATCGCTACATATAACAACGGCACGGTTATCATGCTCTACATCCGAACGACTCGATAGCGCAAAGGTTGTTGAGAATATAAAGCCAACAAATAGGAGCAACGCTGCGAAGAAACTTAGCTTACGCAGTGCTATATTGTTCGACAAAAGGTAGAAAATTATCAACCCGAGCATCAAGCCGAACAACACCAACGATGCTATAGCCCAGCTATTCGATGTTGCGGTATCTCTCGCACCACGCCACAGGGTCACAATAAACGATTCTGGAAGAGGCTCCGTGTCGTTGGTATAATCCACCGCAAGCTCCAAATTGTAGCGTGCATCCTCCAACGCTGGGTCCTCTCGTAGCGCACGATGATAGTTCAACACCGCGCGACCAAGCTCTCCGCCAGAGAACTTACGATTACCCTCCTCGGCATGCTGCTCACCAAGTTTGAAATAGCTGTTTGCTAAGTTGTAATATAGGTCTGCAGAGGTATAACCAAGCTCTGCGACCTGCTCAAAGCATCTTACAGCCTCGCTGTACTCCTTAGCCTCGTATGCCGCTATACCCTCACTCCAGCACACCTCAGCCGTGGTCTTAGCATCTGCTGCCATGAGCTTAGAGGGGAGTAAGAGCGTCGCAAACACCACCACCACACTTATTATATTATATATTCGTTTCATCCTTTAGTGTTTTACAACATCCTCAATCTTCGATATCACATCTATCGCATCGGCATATACAACACCCATCTCACCATCTGTTGACGGTGCATACTGAGCCTCTTCGGAACGCGATATAATCTCGCAGAACTCCTCCGCCACTGCCATAGCCACACCCCTGCGGAATAGCTCCTCGCGTATTGTCTCCTTGGTAAGGTTTGATTGAGGAATATTAAACTTATCACTTATATACCCCCACATCGCCCTAAGCATCTCCTCATAGAAGGCGTGACGATTACCTTCGCCCATGGAACGCTCCGCCATACGCAGACGCTGTATAGCCACCTTATCTGCCCGTTTCATGCGGCGTGCCACAATATTGCGATTGTCGCGTATGCGCTTGCGTAGCAGAATGTAGAGAACAACGAATATCGCCACCAACACCACTACAACCAACCAATATATTGGGCTGAATATTACCACCGAGCCAGCAACATCGGGGAGAAGACCAATATGTATATAGCGTATATCCCTGTCGAGCTGACGCATCGTAGAGCCATAGTTCGTGTAGTTACCCACAACACTCTGCGTAACACTCGAGCCGTCATCCTCAACCATAATAGTGAATGGCTCTGTTCTCAAAGAGTTATACTCTCCTGTAGCGGGGTCAAAAAAGCTAAACTCTATTGGGGCAATTGTAAACTCTCCTGCCGAGCGTGCCACAAATGGGTAGGTATATGTGATACTTCCCGATGTACCCGATGCTGACGCCTTGATATTATCTACAATCTTTGTATCGTAAACCTCAAAGCTATCAGGTAGCGAAAGTTTCGGTGCAGTGATAAACTTCAGATTGCCACTACCCGATATTGTCAACTCAAGTTGGTCGGCAGAGTTGCACTCAATCTCAGAGTTTGGCATACTGCTCGATATACGGAAGTCGCCCACAGCACCCTTAAATGAGCGTGGCGCACCCTGTGGAAACTCCTTGACATCTATTGTCACAGGCTTACTGCTGAGATTTTTGGTGACATAGTGTATCTGCCTACCTCCGAAGAATGGGTCAAACCCACGGTTGCTCTGCACCTCAACAGGCGTGCGAACACTCATCGTTGCGGCAGGAATGGTTATCCTACCGCTCTGCTGTGGCGACAGCAGTAGCTCTGTAATCTTGTGTGTCTCGTATATGCGACCATTGTACTCCTCGCGCGAAGGAGCATTGTCGAAACTCAAATCCTGCGACCAGAAGCCATCGAACGACGGGATGTTTATATCCGACACATCGGCAATACTTACGCGCGTGTACAACACCAACGACGCACGAATAGCCTCACCCTTGTAGACATCCGTATCCGACACCTTGAGGCGTAGGAGTATATCATCTTTGGATATGCGACTCTCGGCAGAGGTGCTACCATGAGCCTTGCCACTTCCCTGCTGAGGGCGCTCACTCTCCTTCTCGGCTATAACCTCGATACGCTGAGGCTCTGTCGTATATCTCTTATCTTCAACCGTAACTGTTGCTGCACCTATGGTGTACTTACCCGCCTCTGTAGGCATAAGCACATAGGTATATGTACAGCTATAGCTCGCCGATTTCTTGCCATTGATAAATTGTACTGAGTGACCCGTAGATACAGAAGGTCCTGCAAGTACATCAAAGCCAGCAAATTCGGGAGCCTTAAAGCTATCTCTTTCAGGCTCAGCATCCACCGAAAACTCTATGCGAAAGGGTTGTCCCAACGCAACGATTGTCGGCACATCGGCCTTGAATGATACCTGCGCCCAAGTGGCAACTGTCGTAAGCAACGCCACAAGCACAAGTGAAACTCTTTGTAATACTCTCATCATCAAAACTACTCTTCTTCCTTTCCGATGCTTATATAACGCCTCGGTAAGCGTTTTTATTGTAGTAAAAGAGGTGTGGCATAGAAGCTACACACCACACCTCTTAACTCTGCTTAGTGCGCAAAATCTGCAAAGAAATCATTACCCTTATCATCCACAATAATGAATGCTGGGAAGTTCTCAACATATATCTTGCGTACTGCCTCCATGCCAAGCTCCTCGAAGTCCACAACCTCAACTCTCTTAATTGAGTTCTTAGCGAGGATAGCTGCAGGACCACCAATTGAGCCGAGGTAGAAGCCTCCGTTAGCCTTACAAGCGTCTGTCACCTGTTGTGAGCGGTTACCCTTAGCCACCATAACAAGTGAGCCACCAGCCTTCTGGAAGAGGTCTACATAAGAGTCCATACGACCTGCTGTTGTAGGTCCAAATGAGCCTGACGCCATACCCTGTGGAGTCTTTGCAGGACCCGCATAATATACAGGGTGGTTCTTGAAGTATTCTGGCATAGGCTTACCCTCGTCAAGCATCTGCTTGATGCGAGCATGAGCGATATCGCGTGCCACAACAAGTGTACCCTTAAGGTTTAGGCGTGTCTTGATAGGATACTTAGATAAAATCTCGCGTACCTTATCCATACCCTCGTCAAGGTCAATATCTACAGCTGGCGACATTGCAGGTGCCTCGGCTGGTAGGAAGCGCGCTGGGTTCTTCTCCAACTGCTCAAGGAAGATACCCTCAGGGGTAATCTTAGCCTTGATATTACGGTCTGCCGAGCAACTAACACCTATAGCCACAGGACATGATGCAGCGTGGCGTGGTGCGCGGATAACGCGTACATCGTGTACATAGTACTTACCACCAAACTGCGCTCCAAGACCTATCTCTTGACAAATCTTCTGTACCTTAGCCTCCCACTCAAGGTCACGGAAGCAACGACCACCCTCATTACCAGAGGTTGGAAGCTCGTCAAGGTAGCCTGCAGATGCCTTCTTTACTGTTGACAAGCACATCTCAGCAGATGTACCACCGATACATATAGCGAGGTGATATGGTGGGCATGCCGAAGTACCGAGGTCGAGGATATGCTCCTTGATAAACTTGGTCAACGACTCCTCGTTAAGGAGTGCCTTAGTCTGCTGATAGAGGAAGGTCTTGTTTGCCGAGCCACCACCCTTAGTGATGAACAAGAACTCATACTCCATGCCTGGGTGACCAGCGTAGATATCAATCTGTGCTGGGAGGTTAGTTGCAGAGTTCTTCTCCTCGGTCATGGTGAAAGGTACAACCTGTGAGTAACGCAAGTTACGCTCCTTATAAGTCTCATACACACCGCGAGAGATACACTCAGCATCGTTAGCACCTGTATATACATCCTCACCCTTATGACCGATGCAGATAGCAGTACCTGTATCCTGACATGTTGGAAGTTCACCCTCGGCAGCTACGCACTGATTCATAAGCATTGTGTATGCCACAAACTTATCATTATCTGTAGCCTCAGGGTCAGCAAGAATGTTAGATAGCTTCTGAAGGTGTGAGGCGCGCAAATAGAACGATACATCGCTATATGCCTCCTTGGCCAAAAGCTCAAGACCCTTAGGGTCGACCTTAAGAATCTTACGACCGTCACACTCAACGACCTTTACATAATCCTTCGTAAGAAGGCGATACTCAGTCTTATCCTCCTCGATTGGATAAGGCTCCTGATAGATAAACTCAGCCATAGTTTCAATCTTTTAGTATATTGATATTAAATAAATTACAGCTTCTGAATAAAGTCTATAATACCGAAAATAAAGACTACAGACACCAACACAGGGCATACATAGCGCAGTAGGAAACGAATAACCGGGTATGTAGTCTTATCAACACCACCCTCGGCAGTAAGCTCCGCACGCATATCCTCCTTCTTCCACACCCAGCCTACAAAGATTGCTGTTAGGATGCCAAGCAGTGGCAACATCACGATAGATGTGAAGTTATCGAGCAATGAGAAGATGTTCATGCCTGCAATGGTGAAGCCACTCCAGTCACCCAACGACAACGATGCCGCTGTAGCAAGGACAAGGGCTATGATTGTCACAACCCACGCACCCTTGTTTCTTGACATTCCGCGCTTCTCGACAAAGTATGAGGTTACAGCCTCATGCATAGAGATTGTCGATGACAACGCTGCAAGACCCAGCAAAAGGAAGAATAGTGTAGCCCACACGCCACCCATAGGCATCGTTGAGAAGACCTTAGGCATAGCTACAAACGCCAACTGCGGACCACTCTCATTCTCAACACCTGCCGAGAAGATAATGACAGCTGCCATAAGAGCTACAATGGTATCAAGTGACACCACGCTGATGGCTGTACCCGCAATCTTAGTTCCATCTTTGAAGTATGATCCATAGATAAGCATGGCACCCATGCCGATAGATAGGGTGAAGAATGCCTGTCCCATAGCCGCCAAGAAGGACTTACCCGTAACCATCGAGAAGTCAGGAGTAAAGACATTGGTAAGCGCCTCGCGGCCCTCAGGCAACCACAATGAGTAGATAGCAAGAGCGATAAGTATCACAAAGAGGAGTGGCATCATGATTTTTGAAGCCTTCTCAATACCGCCCTGCACGCCACCCACAATGATAAAGTGGTTGGCAAAGATGAAGAGGTAAGCAAAGAGGAGTGGCATCCATGTTCCTGTTGTAAACGAAGTGAAGAAACCACCAAAATCTCCACCTATAGCATTTGTTGCCGAGGCAATGGTATAGTTCAGTGTCCAACCTGCAATAACGAAGTAGTAGCCCATAATGAGGGTAACAGATATAAGCCCCATAGCACCAAGCCAGCCCCAGCCTCGCTTGATTGTTGCAAAGGCATCTATAGGATTCTTCTTTGTGTTGTGTCCCACGGCGAACTCCGCAATCAATAATGGGAGTCCCAAGAAGAGGATACAACCCAAGTAGATGAGGATAAAGGCGCCACCACCATTTTCGGAGGTGATGTATGGGAAACGCCAAATATTTCCAAGACCAATAGCTGATCCTGCTGCGGCAAGGATGGCAGCCAACTTACCACCAAAACCTCCGCGTTTTTCTGTATTAGCCATAAATTTCTAACCTATTAAAGTTACACTAACTCTATCAATCTTACCACCAAGTGGGGGCGCAATCTTCGCCACGGTACACTCCACCTCAACAATCTGAGGGAAGGCCTCCTTCACAGCCTCGATAACATTTGTTGCCGCAGCCTCAATGGTACGCTGTGTGCGCTGCATGGTGCGCTCTACTATCTCAAATACTGTGAGGTAGTTTACCGCCTGCGTAACATCATCCGTCTTTGGCAAATCACCTAAAGGTGTGCGTATCGCCAAGTCAACACGGAAACGGTTGCCCACCTGCTGCTCTAAATCGTAGCAACCATGAAAGGCTCGAACATAGATACCATCAAGGCGTATGGTATATAACTTCTCCACTACTCAACGGTGATTAGGTAGTAGTTCTTCTTTCCTCTCTGTGCAAGAAGGTACTTGCCAGCGATGAGGTCTGCATCTGTTACCTCGCGCATAGGGTCTGTGACCTTCTCCTTGTTGAGCTGAACGCCACCGCCCTGCACCATCTTGCGGCACTCACCCTTAGATGGGAAGACTTTACATGACTCCGCAACAATATCAATGAACGGCTTGCCGAGGTTATCGCGCGAGATAGTGAACTGAGGCACACCCTCGAAGACCTGCAACAAGGTAGCCTCGTCCAACGAACGCAAAGCATCCGATGTGGCGTTACCAAAGAGGATGTTTGATGCTGCCTGAGCCTTCTCCAACTCCTCCTTAGAGTGAATCATGGTTGTAATCTCCTCAGCAAGACGCTTCTGCAACACTCGCAAGTGTGGTGCCTCGTCATGCTCCTTGATAAGGTTTTCTATTGTCTGGCGGTCGAGCAGTGTAAAAATCTTGATATAACGCTTAGCATCATCATCGCTTACATTCAACCAGAACTGGTAGAACTTATAAGGAGATGTGTAGCGCGCATCGAGCCATACATTACCGCTCTCTGTTTTGCCAAACTTCGTTCCATCTGCCTTGGTGATAAGTGGGCAGGTGATAGCAAAAGCCTCAGCCTCCGAGCCAAGCTTACGACGGATAAGCTCAGTACCTGTGGTGATATTACCCCACTGGTCAGCACCACCCAACTGCACCTTACAGTTGTACTCGTTGTAAAGATGTAGGAAATCATAGCCCTGAAGAAGCTGGTATGTAAACTCGGTAAACGACATGCCGTCACCCTCGCCATTAAAACGCTTCTTGACAGAGTCCTTAGCCATCATATAGTTTACGGTGATGCACTTACCAATATCGCGCGCAAAGTCAAGGAACGAGAACTCCTTCATCCAGTCGTAGTTGTTCACAAGCAAGGCATGATTCTCGGCTGTAGAGTCAAAGTCGATAAGCTTTGCGAGCTGATTCTTGATAGCCTCCTGATTGTGGCGTAAGGTAGCCTCATCGAGAAGGTTACGCTCCTGTGACTTGCCCGAAGGGTCGCCAATCATACCCGTAGCACCACCAATAAGGGCGATAGGACGGTGACCACACATCTGGAAATGCTTCAAAATCATTACACCTACAAGGTGACCTATATGTAGCGAGTCAGCCGTTGGGTCGATACCCAAATATGCTGTTGTCATCTCCTTCTGCAACTGCTCCTTAGCTCCTGGCATAATAGTATGTATCATACCACGCCATTCAAGTTCCTGTACAAAATCCTTAATCATTGTTTATATCTTAATTTGTTAATATCCTATCTGTTAATCTATACCTTCTACTCTGCATCAAGCTCAAGAGTCTCTATCATCTCCTTAAGACGCTCGTTCTTATCTACAAGATGCTTGAGGCGATCCTCAAGAGTAATAGGACGATATATCTTCACTCGCTCGTTGACAATAACCTCAATCTCTATAAGACCCTTAGCGCCACTCTGCTCGGCAAATATCTTCTGTAGCTCCGCCTTATCGCGCCTGATATCATCGGCTAACGCCTCAGAGGGGACAGTGACACGAACAACATTGCCCTCCACGGTCATACCATCAAAGAACACACCGTATCTATGACGGGTCTTGGTCAACACCTCGATTATTCGCTCCTTTGATGATAGTATCTTCTCGGCACACGCAGGGTCTACGGATGATGCTATCTTGCGTGCGTCGGCCTCCGCCTCAGCAACAAGCTCAGTTGCCGTCTTTGCCTCACCCCCCAAAAGAGAACTAAGCGACACGGAACTCGATAGCGACCTCTGTGCCGTAGGGCGAACTCTCGACTTAGGCTCCTCGGAAACAACCTTTTGCTCAACCTTTGGTTGTGGGGCTTGCGCCATCTGCTCTACCGAGCGTGGGGCTTGCTGCGCCTGTTGTGCAGGTTGCGGGGCGGGTGCTGTCACCAGCTGAGGTAGAGCGAAATTTGTCTCAAAACTCTCCTCCGTAACCCCTTCGATAGAACCCTCAGCTACCTCGTCATTTTTTTTTTGACCGAGACCCGCAATCTTCATAAGTCCCAGCTCCACAAGCAATCGTTGATTTGACGACTGTCGTATCTTACCATCCGCTTCGGTAAGAAGCGATATTGCACTAAACAAAAACTCCTCCCTGCATAAAGCCGCCTGTTGCCTATACCTCTCTACGAGCGTTCCTGTGAACTCCACAAGCGAAATTGCCGGACCCTTTGCCATAAGCAGGTCGCGCATGTGGGCATTTAAGCCAGAGATAAATACTTGAGGCGAGAAACCTCGCGATAGTACATTGTCGAAGAGCATCAGCGCCTCGACATACTTGCCTGCAAGAAGCATATCTGTCGCCGTAAAGTATGTGTCATAGTCAAGAACATTGAGCGTTGCCGCCACATCCTTATAGTTAAGCTCTGTACCGCAGAACGACACCGCCTTATCGAACATCGACAGCGCATCGCGCATACCGCCATCCGCCTTATGGGCGATGAGGTTCAACGCCTCATCATCCGCCTTAACACCCTCCTTATCTGCAATATAGCGTAGATACTCAACACCATCCTCAACCTTGATACGGTTGAAGTCATATATCTGACAACGCGATAGGATGGTTGGGATAATCTTGTGCTTCTCGGTTGTTGCAAGGACAAATATTGCATGGTGGGGAGGCTCCTCCAAGGTCTTCAAAAAGGCATTGAAGGCGTTGGTTGAGAGCATGTGTACCTCATCGATAACGAATACCGAGTAGCGACCCTGCTGAGGGATAATTCGCACCTGCTCTATAAGGTTACGAATATCATCCACCGAGTTGTTAGATGCAGCATCCAACTCATGCACATTAAGCGAGCGACCCTCGTTAAACGAACGACACGACTCACACTCGTTGCAAGCCTCACCATTCTGTGGGTTAAGGCAGTTGATAGCCTTAGCAAAGATGCGGGCGCAGGTTGTCTTACCCACGCCACGAGGTCCACAGAAGAGATAGGCATGAGCCAACTGCCCGCGCTCGATAGCATTCTTCAAGGTCGAAGTTATATGACGCTGTCCCACAACCGATGCGAAGGTTGCCGGGCGATATTTGCGTGCTGAAACAATAAAATTCTCCATAACTCGACAAAGATAATCAATTTTTTCGCACGCTATACGCACGCACGCGTAATTTTTTCACACCACCACTCGTTTATTATATAAATTGCCTATCTTTGCACCGTAAAACTAACTATATAGCTATGAGAAAAATTAACTTATTATTGGCTCTTTTTGCCACATTACTACTATACAATAGCGCCTCTGCTCAGCAGAGCGAAAACCAAGGATTTAATCTTATTGTTGTGGGAGACTCGCAGCCTCAGACAAAGAAACAACTCAAAGAGCTTCAAGAGGTTATAATTCCACAAATTGGAACTATTGTCGAAGAGTATCGCGCAACAGGCTACCCAACAGCAATACTAATCACGGGCGATGTGGTTTGGGACACAATGCGATTTTTACCACGCGTAAAGGAGTCCTTCGAGAGCCTCGGCGTCCCCGTCTATGCCGTTATCGGAAACCACGACCACAACCGCTATCATCGCTACAATGAGGAGCGCGCCGAAAAGAGGTTTAATAAGACTTTCGGCTCGCGTAACCACAGTTTCATGTTGGGTCGGACACTATTCCTCACATTCGACAATATCAGTTTCTACCGTAGCTACTCCGAGGAGATAGATAGCAAACAGCTAATATGGCTGTCGGAGCTTATGGAGAGCGTGCCAAGTAATCAACGCGTTGCGGTGTGTATGCACGCCACAGCGACAAATATGGCAGAGCGCAGTCTCAAACCCTATATAAAACCTCTTGTAAGCATTCTCGGCGATAGAGAGATACACTTCATAACAGGTCACCACCACAATCACGACACAGCAGATATAAGCGATAAGATTATTGAGCATAATGTGGCACAGGTGAATGGAAATCTATGGTATGCACCAATATGCTCAGACGGCACACCACGCGGTGTATTCTGCATAGAGGAGCGCAATGGTGTGTGGCAGTGGCAGCATCGCATTCTCGGCGAGCAGAAGGATAAGCAACTCGTAGTGTGGGGGCAAGGTGTGGTTAAGGATCACGAGGAGTATGTTGTTGTGAAGGTAATTGGCTGGGATGACAAATGGAGCGTGGAGTGGAGCGAAAACGGAGAGTTTAAGGGCGCAATGGAGCAGATAGAGATTATCGACCCCGACTATATGCAATATGTTGAGAATGAGGCTAAATACAAGAAAAAATATGTGGAGCGTCTACGCAAGTCTGCACACCCGCACAAACACTATTACCGTTGTAAACCAACAAGCGATAGCAGCGATATTGTCATCACTGCCACCGATCGTTTTGGGCGCATTTTCAGCCAAAGCATACAAATAGAATAGGGGAATAATAATAGGCTGCCGCATCAAACGACAGCCTATTATATTACGGGAAATTCTATAAAAGAGCAAAAACTATTCGCCGCACTTAAGATTACACCTCGGTCACTCTTGAACCTATTACGGGATCTTTCTTAGCTCTCTTGTTACAATGCTCA
This sequence comes from Alistipes sp., assembly GCA_017521945.1. Lineage (GTDB taxonomy): Bacteria > Bacteroidota > Bacteroidia > Bacteroidales > Rikenellaceae > Alistipes. Next base: position 22,583 of record JAFXBB010000135.1, read on the forward strand.
CATTGCGCCTTCAAGAAGAGTTAAGGAGTATCCTCGAAACGCCCTTCTTATCATAATTTATAGCTCCCCCCTTATAGCTAAAAGCCCTACTTTCTAAAGTCCTCGATGATTATATCGCCGCTATAAGTACCTGTGATTTTGTTGCCTACATCATCCAAAACATCAAAATCAACAGAGAAGCTCACACCATCAACATTTAGCTCTACATTAAGCTTACCACTCGCAATAGGTGCAGCTGCAGCAATTGCTACACCCGTCTCATCCAGCTCAGTGTACCATGAGCCACCATCATAGAGGCCATCCGAGTCGTAGATACGATAACCTGGTATGAGAGCATTCTCCTCGAAGATATCATCAGAGGCTGTAAACTCTCCTGTAGGAACATACAACTCTTCAAATGGAACATCTCCCTGACTCTCGGTCAACACCTCAAGAACAATCATCTGCTTGCTAACCACCTCTAAGAACCAGAACTGCCATACACCAAGATCACTATTGTAGTCATTACCCAAATAGTCGGCATAGGCCAAAGTGTTGTCCCCGTTCATAACCATATCCACATCGCGCTCAAGTGTAGATAAAATCTCCTTAGGCTTTTCTGGGGCAGGGAGCTGGTTTACGATAACCTCATACTCCTTGTCGTAGGTAAGGATAATCTTAGACGAACGCGACTTCTCGACCTCGTTTGCCTCAACAGCAAAACGAACCTTATTCGGATAATCGGCCGACAACTGCTTCACCCTAATCCACTCAGCCTCAGCAGATGCACCGAGAATAGTCATAATATCGGGATTTGAACTAACAAACTCAATAACGAAGTCACCACCCTCGTACGACACGACCATTGGGTTGGCAGAAGTAATCTGAAACTCTGGAGTCTGATCCACAGGCTCATTGTTTGGCGTTGGCTCACACGCAAATGTGAAAGCCAATGCCAACATCAATATGTAACGAAACATCTTCATGCCTGAAAATTATTTGCGTGATGGGAGAACAAAGCGTTTCTCAGCATTGCTGCGAGTCGCACCATACTCATAGTATGCCGTACACTCTCCTGTGATCTTATTTCCTAAGCTATCGACAAGGTCGACTGTCGCAGTATGTGTACCATCGCCATTATCAGTGATTATAAGCTTACCTTCTATAATTGGAGCCTTACCCAGAACTTCAAGGCTTAAATCGCGAAGATAGTACCATGACCATGTCGCAACACCGTAGCTATCCACAAAGCCCGGGAGGAGCATGCGCTCGTCGTTGAGATCTGTGCCAACCTCAAACTCACCAATAGGGTCCTCTCCCATAGGAGCCAAAATCTCCAAAACAAGGTTATGCCAATCATCACCGTAGTCATCCAAACTAACAACCCACAAATTCTTACCAATCACATAGTAGTCATCGTAACACTCAGCATAGAGAGAAGGGTTTGCAAATGAGATATTTAAGTCACCCTCAAGTGTTGAGAAGTCACCCAAGTAGCCACTACCATTAAATTGCTTACTGTTATCGACAGAGACCTGCTCAGAGAAGAATGTATACTCCACACCATCCTCATCTACAAGCTGTGCCGTGATACAGCTATCTGTAACCTCAACCTTGCCACTTACAAAGAAGGTCTCAACACCCTCGCCCGTAGCATCATATAGGGATGTATATCGCGCACCGATGGTACCTGCAACTGCTGAATCTTCAACATCTAAGGTATACTCTCCAGCAGGGACAGTAAAGCTGATATTGTAGTTCTCGGCCGCAACATCCGAGTATAGATCAATAAAGAGATACTTGTTACCCTCAACAATAATTGACTCACCTGTAACTATATCAAAAACATTGGGACGAGTAGCAATTACCAACGAGTAGTTGTAGTCATCTTTTGTTGCGCCATAATTGCTACCAAAGTATATACCTGAAAGGTATGGGAGTAGATTAGGATCGTTACTCTGATTTACAACCAACTCATGCTTGATATCGCCGTATGTTGCCTCGATAGTGGCAGTGCGCGCATCAGTTGTTCGGTTAGCCGACACCGTGAAGTAGATGATATCAGTATCCACAACAAGTTCGGTGATCCACTCTGCATCGCATTTTGCCTCAACATTGACCCCCTCAACAGGGTTTGTCAACTCATACTCGAAATAGTAAAAACCACCATCTGCCACAGGCAAAACAGGATTTTGTGAGGTAATTGTAAACTCTGGATCTGGTACAGGAGGTATATACAAAGCCTCTTGATTAACCACAACCTCATACTCCCTGTCGTAGGTAACTACGATGGTTGCAGAGCGAGACTCCTCAACATCGTTAGCCGCAACAACAAAATGAATTTCATTCTCAGGAGCATCCAAAGCATCACTCTCAGAGATCCAATCCACATCGGTTGCAGCTGTTACACTCAACGACTCATCGGGATTGGTGATTGCATATCTTATAACAAGTGCACCACCCTCAGCGCCAATACTCATCGAGGTGCCAGAGGTAATCTGAAACTCAATTGTTGGAGGTACATCAGGCTTCTTACCTTTGTCATCTGACTTTAGGTCCTCACAAGAGACTAACGCCATTGCTACAAGCGCAAATAGGCAAAATAATTTTCTCATAGTTTTATGCTATTTTTGTTAATAATTATTAAAAGCTGTTTTGGGTTTTATAAAACAAGTTTGCAAACAATTTCTTATCTCGCACCACAAATATACAAAAAAAACTATACAAGTAGAAATGTATATACGATTTTTGCCATTCACAAAAATCAAACCTTGCGGTACGAGGCTATAAACAACCCTACAAAGGCTATGACTGCATTAAGTATAAGTATTTCATAACTAAATACATACCCTCCAAACCACTGTTCAGAGTGCGAAGCTATTATATAACTTAGGATTGGTGAAGAAATCGATACTACGGGTATTGCCCAACCACGAAGCTCGCGTGCGGTGAGTATGCCAAAACCAAAGAGCGCCAACAGCGGACCGTATGTATAGCTCGCCATAGTGAATATCAGCGTTATAGCCCCCGCCTCGCTCCAACGATTAAAACCCACGATTATGGCTACCATAACAAGGGCAACCATAACATGCACCCTAC
>JAFXBB010000136.1 GCA_017521945.1 Alistipes sp.
AGCAGGCGTTTCGCCTGCGGGCTAAAGCCCAAGGGGCAAAAGTGTTCTGAGGGGTAAAAGAGGCGCATTAAAAAAGAGAGTTTAGGGAAATTAGGGAATTTAGAGAAATTAGTGAAGAGCGCTACCAACATTTATCCCTAACCTCACTACACTCCTTAAACTCACTAAATTCCCTTTTGCCTCTTATGCCTTCTGACCCCTTGTGCCCCTCTCCTTTAGCAGAGCGCAATAAAAACAAAGAAGCTGAATAAAAAGTGTATTTTGTCGTTATGCTCGCCCTCAAAATGCTCATTTACGCCTGAGTAAACTCCGCTTTTTCGGGCTTCGCATGCCTAAAACTACATCTTTTTATTCAACCTCAATCACGCATCGGGAATGGCGAATTTGCTTTTAAGTCATCCCCCATTGCTAAGATAATTCGTTAGTGGAAGTAGATGATGCCTTATAACACCAAAATAGGGCTGGATAATATACTATTTAGTCCCCCATATTTTGACGCATAACTATAGAGGCTCTTTATCCAGCTCGTCAGGGGTGTTGGTGTCCTCCGCTTTTGTGCCTCGTAGCATCTTGCCCAATCGCGAGGGAGATATGCCATAGCGCGTTCTGAAGCGGTGGATAAAGTGTGAGGTGTTATTAAAGCCGCACATCTTTGTCAGTTCAGATATAGGTATCTCCTTAGCCTCAATGATGCGGTGCGCAAGCTCCAACTTATGAATTAGCAGCCATTGGTGTGGCGACATGCTATATCGTGCGCGAAACTTTCGCTTGAAGGTCGATACCGATTGACAACATATCGTAGCAAGCTCCTCAATGCTTGCACTATTCCTAATACCATACTCTAACGCTTGGGCTAATCGTTGATTATCGCGACTTGCCAATTCGTTATCTCCATCAATACTCTCTATATCGACAGATATTGTAACCATTGTAATACTCATATCCAGTTGTTTTACAATGCAAAAATATGAAATATATAATAAATATGCAATATAAATGCTATGAAAATATCAGAATGAGCTATATGTTATATTTAATATATATGTAAAGTGGATATATTTAAGGATAACTTTATCTATTTTGTGCTACCTTTGTATAACCAAAAATACACGGATATCATGGAGAGTAATACCACAGATAAGCTTTGGACACGAGATTATATCTTTGTCTGCGTTGCTGCATTTTTGATGTCTTTCTCGTTTTTTATTCTTGTACCGACACTTCCATTATATTTAGCAGATACATTTGGTATTGGACCAGCCATGGTTGGTTTTGTATTGTCGTGTTATGTTATTGCGGTGTTGTGCATAAGACCGATGACGGGATTTGTAGCCGATGCCTTGCCACGAAAGAGAGTGTACATTGTTGCATACGCAATATTTGCCCTATCTTTTACAGGTTATTTCTTTATAACACAGACGCTTGCACTATTTATATTGTTACGCATATTTCATGGTTTTAGTTTTGGTATGCTTACAACAGCGGGTAATACTCTTGTTATCGATGTGATGCCCTCATCGCGTCGTGGCGAGGGTCTTGGCTACTATGGTGTGACAAACAACTTAGCCATGGCATTTGGCCCTATGGTAGGTCTGTTTGTTATCTCATTGGGAGATTACAACCTTCTATTTGCAACTTCGCTTGTGACGGGTACGATCGGATTGATACTCGGTTCTTTGGTGCGTGCGCCAAAGAAACCAATAGAGAAGACCGAGTTTAAGCTCTCGGCAGATCGTTTCTTTCTTAAGGAGGGTATTCGTGCCTGCATAGCCTTTATGCTTCTTGCAATACCTTATGGTATGACTACAAGCTACATGGCGTTGTATGCCAAGGAGTCGGGTATTTCGCACAATGCGGGTCTGTTCTTTACGGTCATGGCTGCAGGACTTATAGCTTCGCGCCTTAACTCAGGAAAACAGGTGGACAGAGGCTTTGTGACAGAGACCATTCGTCGCGGTATCTGCATAGCCTTCGTTGGAGCTTTAGGTGAGGCATTGCTATCGACTGCGGGCAGCGTAGGTGTTATGGCAGCATATATAACCTATTTCCTCACCGCCTTCCTATTTGGCTATGGCTACGGTACGATGTTCCCAGCCTACAATACACTATTTATAAATCTTGCACCTAACTCGCGTCGTGCTACGGCAAATGCCACATATCTTACAGGTTGGGATGTAGGTATCGGCGCAGGTATGCTTATAGGTGGTGCTATATCGGAGTATGGATATACCTATTGTTATGTGTTGGGTGCAGGACTTGTTATTGTGGCGTTGTTCATCTTTGTGCGTGTTGTAACGCCACATTTCCATGCCCACAAGCTACGCTAAATAGCTCATAGCTATCTATTAACGACCAATATAGTATTGATAACCGCCCATTGACCTCAAAGGGGTTGGATGGATGGATTATACACTATATCTTTGTTTTAGTAAACAAATCTAAAGGTGTTATGGATAGCTTGAATGATAATTGCCCTTTTTGTGGCGCGGTAATGGAGTATGTATGTCGCAAGAGTGATGCCTCGGAGGTGTTAGTTACTCAGGGGTACGATATTGTGTGTGTGATAAGTGGGTCGTGTCGTTTTGTTGAGACAGGCGCGGAGCATGAGCTATATGAGAATGATGCCTACATATTTGGCACAGGAAATCACTCTATTACCACACGCATAGGGACTAAAGGTCTATTTCAGGAGATTATAATTCACATAGACAAGGATCAGCTCTTCGGGCGTCTGCGTCACTCGTCAAGGGAGCAGGAGCGTTTCGAGAGTGCCATACTAAGGGGTATATCCTCAAACATATCCATCGAAGAGCTTGCGAGCATCTGCTGTCTTTCGCCATCGACCTTTAAGCGTCGTTTTAGAGAGCGTTATTCCGCATCGCCACACAGGTGGTTTCTGGGTTGTCGATTGGATATTGCGGCGATGATACTTCGTCATGCGGATATTCCGACAAGGCATATTGCTACGCTGTGTGGTTTTATAAATGTCTCGCACTTTATTGCGACCTTCAAGCGTCGCTTTGGTACAACACCATCGCATATCTCAAGGCAGAGGGAGTAGCCATTTACTTGCTGATTACCTCCCCCATATAGTCGAATTTGGTCTGTTGCTCGCCGTTATTGGCAACGCTTATGCCTGTATAGGAGTTGTACTCGATGTTGTCATAGAGTGGTTCTATGATATAGTTCCCTTTGCGGTCGATGACACCCATCTTGCCACTTTTAAGGCGTACAACGGCGCGTTCCTCCTCAAAGTCGCTTGCCCAGCTATAGATATCTTGAATAATTATTGTGCCATGTCTATCTTGAAAACCCACGCCGTTGGGAGTTACAAACCGACGGCGTGACTCTTTGATAGGGTGGAGGATTATGCCGTGGTTATCGTTGACGATGCTGTTTAGGAGTAGTTGCTCCTGTTGCATAACAGATGTGTAGTCGCAATCTGGGAGAGCTGTTGTCTTTATGTGTCTCTCCAACTCCTTAAGCATTGTTATATCCTCTCCATAGCCCTGTGTAACATGATAGTTACGAATAGTATGCCATGTGTGGTCTTTGTCTACAATGATATTATAGATGTTGAGATAGTTATGGCTTAGGTCGTGATGTTTGAGTTGGGCTTTTAGCTTGTTAAGACCCATAAGAAGGTGTGTGCGCGAGTGCGTATAGATAGCCTCGCTTAGAGGGATACCTGAAGGGATGCTCTCCATAAGCATACAGCACTTACCTGAGAGCAGACCACTATACAATATCTCCTTGTCCAGTATCTGCATATCGCCCTTCTTTGCATTTGTAGCCACAATCAATCTATTTGCTTGGCGTGCCATATTGGCGGCTTGCAGGGTTATAGGGGCATAGAGCATAACACTTCTGCCATCAATGGTGGCGCGTGCCTCGGCAAAGTGCTTACTGCAGCAGAGTGTCTCTGGCTCAAAGATTATGTTATGTTGTGTTCTGAGCAGTGTTTCGGGCGAGTTAAGACTGTCTCTAAATTGTGTGATGGTACATATATCCATAACGCCTATCTATATTTAATGCCGTGACACCCCTCAGTGCCTATATCTGCCATTGCAAGTACCTCGCATATCGAGGCGTTGCGAGCAAAACATCTAAATAGTGTTCTTCTCTTGCGCCCTGTAAGCTCAGTTATTACCCTCTCCAACTCTGAAGGTAGGATGCTTGACATTTTATAGAGAAGAGTATCCTCCTCATCCATGGATATCATATCGCTATCAGTGGCAAATACCAGACAATGATTCGTATTCTTAGACTCTGTCGCAAGGTGTATATTGACAAATAATGTTGAGCCATCTGCCGTAGATAGCTCCTGTATATCTCTTGCAATATCGAGTATTTCGTTCTCATCAGCATCGCTATATCCGCCATCCGAGATGTTGATAACCAACGGTGGAAAACTCTCCCTATTATGCGGGTTGTCGCACCAATCACTAAGTAAGTTCTTGATACTTATCAGCGCCTCATACATAGGGGTATCGCCACAAGCCTTTGGTTTTACCCATTCGTGGAGTGTTATGGGTGTAGTTTTTAGTTCACCTTTGCTATCTTGTTGCTCGATAGTGTATAGTGTAGGCTGCGGAGTATGCTCCACAAGCGGTTTGATATCGATAAATTCTCCATACTCATTGCCGATTATCGTCTCCACACCATCACCTGAGTAGCTTATAACTGCTATATCGTAGTAGTTGCGCACTTCGTTACCTCGTGTGGCTCGCGCAACTAATTCGTCAATGGCAAAGTTGGCTATCAGAGTCGCTGCATCAATCTTGCGCATACGGGTACCATGCAGATGAGTGTAGCTTAGCATGGATAGAGAACAATCTATGGCTATAACAACAGCCGAGTGATGAATATGATTTATGCTCTGCTGGTACATCGATACTTATAATATGCGATATGAGCGTGAGTCGGTAGTGAGCGTCATCGTGGCGAAGTCCACGCCCTCGATTATCGCCAACCCCGGTTTTTTACCAATCTCGATACTTCCCTTAGTGCTATCAATGCCGAGCGCCTTTGCTCCATTGATTGTGGCGTAGCCAAGTAACTTTTCAAGAGATATGCCCTTGAGCAGTCGCATATTATCAACCATGGAGAGTGAGCGTGCCGAAGCTAAGGAGTCTGTGCCAATGGCGATATTTACCCCCATTTCGTCGAGGAGTGTAACGGGTGGACATAGGTTTGATATGTAGCGATTAGACTCAGGACATAAAACCCATGTGACATGACCGCTTATAGCCCTCTCGATATTTTGAATAGCTGAGGCTGTTGCCAAGGTGTTGTGTACAAGCAGGAGCCTACTATCGTGTGGTATGCACTCTGCAACACGCTTTGCAGGTGAGCCATAACCAAGAAAGTCGCACTTCCACCCCATCTTGTGATACCATGCGTGGAGCGAGCCAGTGTAGTGATATAGGAGTGCCTCGTTCTCGGACTCAAGAAAGTGTAGCGATAGTAGTTCACTATACCTTGAGCATATATCGCAAAACTCCCTATCTTGCACCGAATAGGTTGAGTGTGGTGTAACAGATGCGTTGCTATACTTCGAGGCTAAGTTCACAAGTGAGGTAGTATCGTGATTGTTAAGCCCAAAGAACTCAAAGAGGCTCTTATACTCAATCTTTGATTGCTCCTTGACAGGCATCACAAGGTCGTCATTGGCAATATCTGCCACAGCCTCAATACCCTGCTCCCACATCATAGCATCTGCTACGGATGCTGCCCTTAGTCGCTCCTCTGCGGTATAACCACCGCGCACACGACCTATCTCGCTTGCAAAAGTCGCGTATCCTCCACCCTCGGCAATGGCTCCTCGAAGGTAGGATAGTTCAAGGTGGCAATGGGAGTTTATCATCCCGGGAATAAGAATTCCGGGGTAAAACTCCACACTCGCCTCGCAGTCGATATTTTCGGCGTGAGAGATATTTGTGATTGTGCCACTTGGGTCAATATCTACGATGATGTTTCGCTCTAATTCGCCGTTAATTAGAGTGTAGTGCGATGCTATCCTTCTGCTCATGTGTCTGCTCCTCTAAAAGTATTGAATCTTGCATCTCGACAATCTTTATAGTATCACGCGTGAAGGCTGTCATCAGCTCATGGTTGATGATGCTGAGGTTCAGCTGCTCTTGGTAGAGGCTATCAACAGATACCTCCGTTGGCAGAACTCGTACAATTTTGAAGTTGCGTATTGTGATATCTGGCTTCTCTGATGTCTCAAGTTTGGGGTGATAATACATATTCACATATAGCTCCTTATGTTGTGTGTCGGCCTTGAACTTGCGTGAGTACTTACCCTCGCGGTAGCGGCTGAGCATCATCGTGTGGCGCAAGTTATGTGTCGTGTCGTTGACAACAAGATATACCTCCACGCGTGAGTTGTGATTCTCATCGAGTGTGTCAATGAGGTAGTCGAACGATACGGTGTACTCGCCCTCGACAAGATCTTTGAGGGTGATACGCAGTTTATTGGTGTCACGCAGCTCCGTGACACGAATAAGTGTATCGCTATACATCGTGCGTGTGTAGGCGCGTTTAGCGTAGTTATCTATAGTGTCGAGGACTACGATTTTGCGTTGCTCAGCCTTATACTCCCTCTCTAAACGAGAGTTTACCTCGTGCATAATGTCGCTGATACGCGAACTCTTACGCTCGTTTATTGTCGTGAGGGTGTGTTGAAGGTCTGCCATAGTGTAGCCATATCGCTTAAATATCGGCTCATAGAGATATATGGAGTCCTGTGTTATGTCTGCCTCTCTCATATAGGCATTTGCAATATAGGCATCGTGGAAGATGTTGACCAAATCGTTGTCAGGAATAACCTTGGCACGACCTGAGCACGCCACAACAAAGAGTGTTGCAATGAGTAGTATTGTTTTGCACGCTTTCATATCTATCTAAATCTTGATCTTACGGTTAGTGTCGATACTGTTGCACCCATAGCCATAACTATGACAATGACAACAGCAACATCTGCAATACTGAGGCTTACGGGGTAAGCCTCAAAGATGCTACCTCCGGGGATTTTTACTACCCCCCAATGTTGTTGCACAAAGGCGAGAAGTACACCAAGTACAGCTCCTAAGATAGTTCCTGCGGAGGTGAGTAGAAGACCCTCACCCACAAATATCTTACATATAAGGCTGTGCGATGCACCCATGGCGCGTAGAGTTGAGATATCTCGACGCTTCTCGGTCATAAGCATCACCACAGAGCCAACAATCGCGAAGGTCGCAACAAGCGCAATAAGCGCACCGATAAGCACTATAGCAAACTTCTCCATGCGGAGAATGGCGTTTATCGAGGCATTCTTTCTCTGGCGTGTCACAACATCAAACTCCTCACCCACAAGGGTTGATACCCTCTCTGCGATATGCTCTGCATCGTTGTAGTTACAAAGTTTAACTGCTACTCCCGAAATCCTATCTTTGTGGTTGAGAAGTTGTTGCGCACGCTCTAACTCTACCAAGGCGACACTCTCGTTTATCTGGTTATTTGCCGAGATAATGCCCCCTAAACGGCTATTTAGCTTCGATATACCGCTTGTTGGTAGTAGGGTTGATATCTGCTTGCGATTTAGGGCATAGAGATCTATTTCGGTGCCTATACCGTAGGCTCCCAACGACGAGGCGAGTGCTGAGCCGAGGATTATATCCCCAGAATATATCGACTCCATGGAGCCTCGCGCAATGTAATCCCCAATGGTCTTCGCATCGAAATATCGCGCATCAATACCCCTAACCTCAATAGGGTAGTGTCGTCCTGCCGATGAGGCCATGACACTCTGCTCGATGTATGGGGCTACAGCTTCAACTCCATCGATATTAACAAGTTCCTCGATATTGATAGCCTCACTATCAAATGTTTGACCGCGTTTGGCAACAATCTCAATATCGGCATCTATGGCGGTGTTTAGCTCTTCGATACTGCCTGTAAGACCATCGAACATTGCCAGCAGAATAATCATGGCTGCCGTAGGAATAGCCACAGCCACAAGGCTCACCCACGCAATGATGTTTATCACCGAGTGTGACTTCGGTGAAAACATATAACGCAGTGCAAACCTACTCCACAACATAGGTCGTGTTACTCCTTA
>JAFXBB010000137.1 GCA_017521945.1 Alistipes sp.
ACCGCTACCATATTCTTGGTGGCGATACGCGTGATGCTGATATTGAGCGTACGCTGCTCGGACTTGGATTTAAGCGTTCAGATTTTGAGCGTCCAACCAGAGAGTTCTCTGGAGGCTGGCGTATGCGTATCGAGTTGGCTAAGTTACTCTTGAAAAGACCATCGATATTTCTTCTTGATGAGCCTACCAACCACCTCGATATTGAGAGTATTCAGTGGCTCGAAGATTATCTGAAGAACTACAACGGCGCAGTGCTTCTTATCTCACACGATAGAGCATTTCTTGACAATGTAACGACACGCACCGTTGAGATTTCGCTTGGCAAGGCTTACGACTATAAGGTCCCATACTCGAAGTATGTGGTGTTGCGTGCAGAGCGTCGCGCACAGCAGATGGCAGCCTATGAAAACCAGCAGCGACTCATAGAGAAGACCGAGGAGTTTATTGAGAAATTCCGCTACAAGCCTACAAAGAGTAATCAGGTACAATCCCGCATCAAACAGCTCGATAAGTTGGAGCGTATAGAGGTTGACGAGGAGGATTTATCGCGCCTAAACATCAAGTTCCCACCTGCGCCACGCACAGGACAGATCGTTGCTGAGATTAAGGGTGTGGGTAAGGCTTTTGATAAGAAGCGTATCTTCTCTGGTGCGGAGTTCACCATTGAGCGCGGTCAGAAGATTGCCCTTGTAGGTCGCAATGGCGAGGGTAAGACAACCTTTGCCCGTATGCTCATAGGCGAATTGGAGCCAACCGAGGGAGATATTAAGCTCGGCGCAAATGTAAACATCGGCTACTACGCACAAAATCAGGACGATCTGATGGATGGCGAGTTCACCGTATTTGATACTCTCGACCGCGTGGCTGTGGGCGATATCCGCACACGCCTACGCGATATCCTCGGAGCGTTTCTCTTCCGTGGCGAGGATATCGAGAAAAAGGTTAAGGTATTGTCGGGAGGCGAGCGTTCGCGTCTTGCTATGGCGCGTCTTATGCTTGAGCCATACAACCTCCTTGTACTCGACGAGCCAACAAACCACATGGATATGCGTTCGAAGGATATATTGAAGGATGCGTTGCAGAAGTATGACGGCACGGTGGTCGTAGTTTCGCACGATAGAGAGTTTTTGGATGGTCTTGTTGACCGCATCTATGAGTTTAGGGATGGTGGCGTAAGGGAGTACTTAGGCGACATCTGGTACTTCTTGGAGAAGCGCAAGGTGGAGTCTTTGCAGGATATTGAGCGTCATGATAAGCCTGCTTCTACCTACAAAAGTAACAACGCACCTACTGCAGGTAAGTTATCTTACGAGCAGAAGAAGGAGCAGGAAAAATTAATTCGCAAGCTCCGCAAGACGGTAGAGAGCATCGAGGAGGAGACGGCAAATGTTGAGAAGCAGATTGCAGAGTACGATGCCCGTTTTGCCGTTGCTACAGAGTATAACGCCGATGACTACACAAAATACAATGCACTCAAGGAGCAATATGACCACCTTATGCATGAGTGGGAGAAGGCATCATACGAGTTGGAGATAACCGAACAAAGTTAAAACAAAATATGGATAAGGAGAACATTATTTTTGGTATTCGCCCCGTTGCAGAGGCTATCGAGGCACGCCGACAGATTGAGCGTATATATATAAAGAAGGGCGCCGAGGGTCAGCTTATGGGCGATTTGAAAGACCTTATGGCACGCCACCACCTACGCTGGCAGGAGGTACCTATCGAGAAGCTCAACCGCCTAACCAAAGGCAACCATCAAGGCGTTGTGGCACAGATTGCCGCTATCGACTATGTAAGCGTTGAGGATATATTGGAGCGCGTACCAGAGGACGAGACGCCTCTTATCGTGGTATTCGATGGCGTTACCGATGTACGCAACTTCGGCGGTATCGCTCGCTCGGCGGAGTGTGCTGGCGCACATGGTCTTATCACACCATTAAAGAACTCTGCGCCTGTAAATGGTGATGCTATACGCTCATCAGCAGGCGCCTTGCAGAATATCCCTGTCTGCCGCGTAGGCTCTATACGCAACACATTAAAGGCGTTGCAAGCTGATGGTTTCCAAGTTGTTGCTGCAACAGAAAAGAGTCGCAAGCTACTCTACGATGCAGATTTTCGCAAGCCTACGGTTATCGTCATGGGTGCCGAGGATACAGGCATTTCAAAGGAGGTACTCAAGCTCTGTGACGAACAACTTGCTATTCCACTTATCGGCAAGACCGAGTCGTTGAATGTATCAGCAGCAGCAGCTATCATGCTCTTTGAGGTTGTACGCCAGCGCATTGGCGAGTAATGGAGATTGTTAGGCATCATAAATTCGGAGATATAGAGTGTGTGCGCTCAATGCGTGCGCACTCTATTCGTCTCGTTGTGCGTGTGGATGGCTCACTGCGTGTCACCTACCCACAATTTGCATCTAAGCATAAGGCTATCGCCTTTGTTGAGAGTAGAGAGGCGTGGATTATGACTACACGCCAACGCCTTGCCGAACGCAAAGAGAACTACCCGACTATTACACGCGCCAAGGTCGAAGAGCTACGCAAAGAGGCACACCGAGTACTACCAAGTGTGGTTGCGACACTCGCCACTCGCCACGGTTTTAGCTTCACATCGCTACGCATCTGCTCGGCACATACACGCTGGGGATCATGTAGTGGCAAGAATGGCATATCGCTATCACTCTTTCTCATGCTCCTGCCTGAGCATCTGCGCGAGTTTATCATCCTCCACGAACTCTGCCACACCCGCCACCATAACCACTCTGTCGCCTTTCACTCTCTTCTTAACAGCTGCGTAGCGGGCAACGAAAAGACCCTCAACAAAGAGTTGAAGGTCTATCACATTCCACGCATCATAGATTAAATTCTCTCGATATGCACAAAGATATTGTCAGGAAGGGTTAGATGTGGCTGCTTTGGGAACAACCCAAATACCGCAGAGCCAGAGCCTGACATCGAGGCGTATATAGCACCCGCATCCATAAGCGAGGTCTTTATATCGGCAATCTCTCTGTGAGCAGCAAGAATATGAGGCTCAAAATCATTTACAACACTTGCCTGCCACTCCTCTATAGGTCGCTTAAGTAGCTCAGTAAGAGGCACGGCAGGTAGTTGTGGCTTTACACCACGATACGCCTCGGCTGTGGATACGCCACCTTCGGGCTTTGCCACAACAAGCCATAGACCACTAAGGTCAACATCCACCACCTCCATAATCTCGCCACGCCCCTTGCAGAGCATCGCACGGTTATAGACAAAGAATGGTGTATCGCTACCAAGCTCCGCAGCCAATGATGCTAAAGATGGCTTATCAAGTCCAAGGTTGTAGAGTTTGTTTATCGCCACGATTACTGCCGTAGCATCCGAAGAGCCACCACCCAAGCCAGCACCAAAAGGCACACGCTTGTCGAGTTTTATGCTAACTCCCCCCACCTTGTAACGCCCCTGCATAAGACGCGCAGCACGCACACATAGATTATTTTCATCCGAACAATCGACCTCAATGCCAACACCCTTAAACACAATACCACTATCGATGCACTCCACCTCCACAACATCGTAAAGTTTCTCCACGGGTAGCATCACCGTTTCAAGTTCATGATACCCATCCTCACGCTTACGAAGGACATTCAAACCGAGGTTAATTTTACAGTTAGCTTTTACGATCATCTCAAATAAATTTAACTCTATGCAAAGATAAGAAATAAAAACTACTAACCCAAACTTAAATAAATAAAGAAAACTAAAAATATATCAGCACCACGACCCTATTTTTGATTTTAGAGGAGCAGATTTGTTCTATCGTATAAACAAAATAAGGTTAATCAGCACCACGACCGAATTTTTGATTAGAAGGGTTGCAGATGTGGCCTATCACAAAAGTAGCACCTAAGGGATAGTACAAGAGGTACAGCCCAGAGTGTTGTTTTTGGAATGTGCCGCAGATTGCGGCTTATCACAAGAAATTATAATTTTTGATTAGAAGGCTGCAGATACAACGCTCGGCA
>JAFXBB010000138.1 GCA_017521945.1 Alistipes sp.
AAGGGTGTAACGGCGTGTGGTCGAGAGGTTGAGAATATGGAGGGTGCCGCACTCTTTGCTATGGCACAAGAACTTGGCTTTAGGGCTGTGGAGCTTAGAGCCATATCCAATTATGTGGGCGAGGAGTTCGTACATTGGTCTATATATGATGCGTTAAACTCATTGGCAGAGGAGCTTGTTTGTTACTATGAGTAGGAGAGTTATACGATTGGCAATATCGCCATGTCCGAATGATACCTTTATGTTCGATGCTATTGTAAATCGTCGCATCGACCTTGGAGATTTCGATTTCGAGGTGTCATACCTTGATATTGAGCAACTTAATGCTGCAGCCTTAGAGCGCAAATATGATATCTCAAAGTGTAGTACAGCGTTGCTACCCGCGATAAATAGGCGTTACAGGCTACTTGATAGTGGCTCGGCATTGGGTCGCGGCAACGGTCCTCTGCTTGTGAGGCGTAAGGGTGAAACTACCCCGCTAAAACATATTGCAGTACCGGGCGAGCATACTACAGCAAATGCTTTGGTTATGAGGCTATTTCCAAATATTGAGCAGCGCACGCCACGCCTCTTCTCGGAGATTGCTTCGTGTGTGGAGCGTGGTGAGTATGATGGCGGTGTGCTTATCCATGAGGGTAGGTTTGTCTATCAACGCTCTAATCTTGAGCTTGTTTCGGACCTTGGTATAGAGTGGGAACAGCGTACGGGCTTGCCCCTACCGTTGGGTTCTATTGTTATAGCTCGCGATATGGGCGAGGATGTTAAGAAGGCATTTGAGGCTCTTTTGCGTCGGAGTGTTGAGTATGCCTTTGCAAATCCCAATATATCACGCGATTATATAAAGCAACATGCACAGGAGCTTGATGACAAGGTTATTGATAGCCATATAGCTCTCTTTGTAAATAACTTCTCGCTATCGTTGGGCGAAGAGGGTTATCGTGCAGTTTCCCGACTAACGGGATTAAGGGATATTCTGTAAATTAGGTCGAGATGTGAAAGCTCCCACAATAAATCCTATCAGCAACGAACGGTGTATCTACTAATTTATAAAACATCACTTAAATAATCTTTGATTATTTCTCTCTTTTTGTTACCTTTGCGCGATTTTTTAATTGGCACAGATGGATTATTTGCTTTTAGTTGTTGCTCTTGGTCTTATTATAGGAGGAGCTATGTTGCTTACAGATGGCTCTGTGGCGTTAGCGCGTAGGTTGCGTATACCTGAGTTTATCGTTGGTCTTACGGTTGTAGCTGTTGGTACATCTATGCCAGAGATGGCGGTGAGTATGATATCTGCCGTTGGTGGGCATGGCGATATGGCGATAGGAAATGTCGTTGGCTCGAACATAGCAAATGCACTGCTTATACTCGGTGTATGTGCAATCTTTGCACCTATAGCGTTTACTAAGAGTAATATTCGTCGCGATCTGCCGCTCAATATCGTTGTGTCGTTAGTTCTGTTGTTGGTGACCTTCACATCTGCCTCTATAGGTCGCATCGAGGGTATTCTGTTGCTTATGGGCTATGTCGCTATGATTATCTACTCTGTGCGTTCTGACCGTAAAGCGATGAGTCGGGAGGAGGTTTCAAAGGAGGATATATCGATGCTAAGAGTGCTGCTAATGATTGTCGCGGGTTTGGCAGGACTTATCTTCGGTGGAGATATGTTTGTGGACTCGGCAACCAACATTGCACTATCATGGGGCGTTTCGGAGGCTGTTATTGCCATAACCTTGGTTGCTGTAGGTACATCGCTGCCAGAGTTGGCAGCCAGCCTTGCATCTATCATCAAGGGTAGCGCGGCTATAGCACTCGGAAATGTTGTAGGCTCGAATATCGCAAATATCCTACTTATCTTGGGTGCATGTTCGACAGTTACGCCCTTAACCATGAATGGTGTGGCGATGTCGGATATATATGTTGTGGTTGCAACATCCTTTATACTTCTGCTCTCGGCACTCTTTATTGGAGATAAGAAGATTACTCGCTTCGAGGGTCTTGTGTTCGTGGCTATCTATGCAACTTATATCTATATGTTACTATAAACGATTATGATACACATCTTTTCATCATACAATCCATACATGGATTATGGCGTGGGTCTCTCCTACTCCGCAGCAATAGTGCTTATGATTGTGGTGGCTATAGCTGGTGTGGTTGTTCAATCGCGCCTAAGAAGCGTTATGGCAAAATACGCCACAGTGCCTGCCCCTGCGGGTATGAGCGGAAAGGATATTGCCGAAAAGATGCTCCATGACCATGGGATATATAATGTGCAAGTAACCCATGTTAAGGGGCATCTCACCGACCACTTTAACCCTGTCACCATGACGGTTAACCTCAGTGATGATGTCTATTTCTCGAACTCGATTACAGCTGCGGCTGTAGCAGCCCATGAGTGTGGTCACGCTGTGCAGCACGCTACGGGATATACCCCTGTACGCCTACGCTCACAACTTGTTCCATGGGTCAACCTATCGTCAAGCCTCGCAACATGGGTTATTGTTATCGGTATTGCCCTTATGTCGGCTACGGGAAGTGCGTTTCTTTGCTGGGTAGGTATAGCTCTTGTTGCCGTATCTGCACTCTTTGCCATAGTAACACTTCCTGTGGAGTATAACGCCTCGGAGCGCGCTATAGCGTGGTTGCAGAGTAGCGGTATGATGCATGGCAGGGAGCTAAATAACGCAAGTGAGGCACTTAGGTGGGCAGCGCGCACCTATCTTGTTGCTGCGTTGAGTGCTATTGCTACGCTGCTCTATTATGTATCACTCATAATGCGAAGAAGGTAGATGAACAGATCAGACAGATCGTCACGCGTGGGGTGGTTTACACTGAGCGTTGTGCTTGGTGTTATGGCACTTGCTCTTATCCCACCATTTGAGCTCTTTGGTATGCTCACAGCAAGAGTTGATCTACTCTCGGAGCTTCGTGCCGAGAGCCTTGCAGATGAGGCGCCTATGGAGTATACCGCCGATATTGAGCGTTTAGAGCAGGAGCTTGCTACTATGGAGGTTGTGGATAGCGCGGCTATTGTGGATAGACTTCCAGAGCCTCCTGTCACTCGCTATGAGTGGAGCTTGGCGGCACCAGCAACACAAGAGCATCGCCCGCTTCGTAGCGAGGAGTTTGCGGTAGACACAACACGCCGTGTAATTGCCATTGAGGATTTCGATACTTTGGCACACGGAAAGTTCGACCATTTTATTGAGAAACTTGCCGATGGCGAGCATGTGCGCATAGCCTTTATGGGTGACTCGTTTATTGAGGGCGATATTCTCACATCGGACTTTAGAGCTATAATGCAGGAGCAGTTTGGTGGTCGAGGTGTAGGTTTCGTGGCGTGTGATATTCCATTTGCTACGGTACGCAAGAGTGTCAAGCGTAGCTCATCGGGCTGGATAGCATATAGTGTGATGAAACCTAAGAGCCTCCCCGAGAGGGTTAAGGATAAGTTCTTTGTGTCGGGCTACTTGGCTGAGGGTAAGGCGGGTGCTACAACGCGCTGGAGTAGTACGGATGCATTCTCAACGCTCGACTCGTGTAGTCGCGCAAGAGTGTTCCTATATAGCCGCGATAGTAGCTCTGTGATTGTTGAGGTTAACGACTCACTGCGCCAATCTTTCGATATAGAGGGTGCAGATATGCTTCGAGAACTCTATATCGAGGCTCCAATCTCTTCGTTGCGCCTAAGAGTAGAGCGCGGCGAGGTGCTATGTTATGGTGCTTCGTTGGAGGGTGATGGCGGTGTTATGGTCGACAACTTTTCGGTGCGTAGTAATAATGGTCATGCGATATTTGGTACAAGTGCTAAGATAAATCGTCAGGCAGATGATATGCTTGGTTACGACTTGGTGGTATTGCAATATGGTCTAAATATTATGCAGAAGGGTCAGCGTGGCTACTCTCGCTATCGAGACCAGCTAAGAGATATGATTGCCTACGCTGAGCGTTGCTTCCCCAATGCTGCAATTGTGGTTATGGGTGTGAGTGACCGTTGGGTCAAGAACGAGGAGACATCTAAGTATGAGCCTATAGGCTCTGTAGATGCCCTTAGCTCCTACCAGCGAGCTGCTGCTGATAGCACAAATGTTGCCTTCTGGAGTACTGCTAAGGCGATGGAGAAGTTGGGTGGTATGCCTGCGTTCGTATCTAAGGGGTGGGCAGCTAAGGATTACACCCATATCAACTTTCAGGGTGGTAGGCGTATAGCCAAGGAGCTTGCAGCCTCTATTATTAACGAGGTCTATGCCCTTGTTGTGGAGCGCGAAGAGGAGGCAAAGCGTCTTGCCGAGATTGAGCGTGAGCGTCGTGAGGCTACTAAGCGTTATATTCAATCGCAGATAGATGCTGTATTGCCAATTATTGAGGGCGTTCAACAGAGTGTTACTGAGTAGAGGTTATGACCGAGTTGTTGAGATTTGCCGATGATGTGTGGCACCGCATTGTTGCTATGTTGGTCTATGATGGTGGTGCGCCTCTGACACTGACAACAGGTTTCTTTATCTTTGCTTTTCTGCTCTTTAGTTTTGGCTATGTTGCTGTGCGTCATCGTGCGCATCTTCGTACATGGTATGTAGTACTCTTCTCTCTATACTTCTACTACAAACTTTCAGGGCTTTATCTCCTACTATTGTTGGGTGTTGCTATCAGTGACTTCCTTATAGGTCGTCGTGTGGCTAAGGCGCGCGATAGAGGTGGTAAGACAAAGTGGTGGGTTACGCTGAGTGTCGTGATAAACATCGCTATCCTCGCCTACTTCAAAGCTACGAACTTCTTTGTGGGTGTTATCAACGACCTCTATGGCACTGGTACGCTCGATTGGCAGAGTGTTGTGGTGCCTGCAGGAGTCTCGTTTTTCGTCTTTCAGTCTATAGCCTATGTGGTTGATATATCGCGAGGTACGATAGCACCACTTAGGCGTTTCTCGGACTACCTCTTTTTGCTCTCCTTCTTCCCCAAGATGTTTCTTGGCCCACTTGTTAAGGCCAAGGAGTTTATCCCACAGATAGAGAGCCGCAATCTTGTGGTTACAAGAGAGGATTTCGCTCGCGCTGTTATGCTTGTGGCGCGCGGTTTGGTCAAGTATGCCGTTATTGCTAAGTCGCTCGGATTACTCTTTGTTGCCCCTGCCTTTGCGGGAGAGTTGGGCGATGGCGGCTTAGTGGCTCTTATGGCTATATATGGCTTTACGCTGCAGATATATTGTGATTTTTCGGGCTACTCGGACATTGCTCAGGGTGTGGCCCTGATGCTTGGCTTCCGCCTTCCTGATAACTTCGATGCCCCCTATAAGTCGGCGACAATCACAGAGTTCTGGCGTAGGTGGCATATATCTCTCTCTACTTGGCTCAAGGATTACCTCTACATATCGCTTGGCGGTAATCGTAAGGGTACGCTCCGTACCTACCTTAACCTTATTATCACTATGTTCCTTGGCGGCTTGTGGCATGGTGTTGGTCTGACCTTTATTGCTTGGGGAGTTCTTCACGGCGTGGCGTTGGCACTCCATAAGGTGTGGCTAAAGGTTGTGCCATGGGCTAAGACTTTGGGTCGCGATATGGGTGTGGTGAGGCGTATCGGAGCGACATTTCTAACATTTAATTTGGTCGCGTTTGGCTGGCTGCTTTTTACCGCTGAGGATATGGCTCAGGTAGGGGATATGCTCGGTCGTATAGCCTATAACTTCTCATTTGCGGAGTTCGTGCCTATGGTGGAGGAGTCAAAGGTGGCGATGATAATGATGGCGGTAGGCTACCTGATGCACTTCTTACCTAAGTCGCTAAATAACAGTGCTGTGCGCGGTATTACGCGCCTTGGCTTTGTGGGTGAGTGGCTTATCGTTGTGGTGGCTATATGGCTTGTTATGCAGTGTGATGCGTTGCTTATGCTCCATACAGGCGTGGGTGGCGGATTGCCTATGTATGCTAACTTTTAATATTGGTGTGTATGAATAGTATAACTTGGGATTGGGGCTTGTTTGAGATGCTTAACTTCGATGGCCCTGCGTGGTTGGATGCTACGCTAAAGTTGGTGTCGGGAATAAAGATGTGGACACCACTCTACCTCCTTATTATATATATGGTATGGCGACGCTACTCGTGGCTCGGTCTGCTCGCCTTTGTCGTGGCTATGGGTGTGGCTATCGGTATGGCAGATATTGTGTCGGGTATCTTTAAGCATCAGGGTATCCTTGCCGATGTGTGGGCATCGTTCCCTGCGCGCCTACGACCTATGCATACGCCTGAGGGTCTGGAGTTTTTTACTAATGGCTACCATACGGGCAACCTCTATGGCACGGTGTCGGGTCACTCGGCAACTATCTGGGCTATAGCACTCCTCTCGGCAGCTACTATCAGACGCAAATGGTTTACTATCCTTATGGTCGTGGTGGCTCTGCTTGTCTGCTATTCGCGCATCTATCTTGCTTGTCACTTCCCACAAGATATACTCCTCGGTGCAGGTGTTGGTGTTATCTCGGCACTCTGCGGCGTGGGGCTGTTTCATTGGGTTAAAGGGAAAACTGAAAGGTGAACTTTGCGCGAGATTATAAAATGAAATAGGCGACAGTTGTTTGATTCTGTCGCCTACTATTTGGTCAGTTACTACATATTGATTATTGAAATACAGTGAAATACCTGATTGTTTATTGTTTCAGCTGAATAAGAATGTAGCTCGTTGTTAAAAATAAAATCTGTTTCTTTGTCACCAACTGAAAATATTATCTTGTTTGTGTCGTATGTGATATTGCATGTGTATTCATTATAATCAGTTATACTAGTTATAGCTGATATTCGCCCATCATTTCCGTATGATATATTTGTCTGTCCATATCCCAAATTACCATTAAATTCCATCGTGCATAGCTGTAAATCCGATGATGGATTATTTGCATTAGGCGTAGCATAATCATCCACAGCGCAGGCTAAGATGCCGATACTGATAAATAGTCCCAAGCAGAACGCGGAGATAATAGATGTTGCTCTTTTCATAATAAAAAGTGTTTGTATCCGCTCCAACTCCTACGCGCGGGGTTAATATAAAAAGAAAGTGTGGAGTTGATTAGTCTATCTGCGTAGAGGTTCTGGAATACCTATGGACCAAATAAACAATACCCCACACTCGTATTGAGTATAGGGCAAGAATCGCCCCAGACTATGCAATACGGAGTGATGAGTGTGTTGCTCTCCTTGGTCAATGTGAAATTTTCCAGATTTCGCGTCAAGGATAAAAGCTAATACACTTTCATCAAAAATATGTCAGCCGAAGGCGCACCTTCAACAATACAAAATTAACAAAACATTTTTGTATTAGCAACTTTTTACCTGTAGAAAACCTATTCAACCACCCAAAACTTGCCGATATCGGCAAGTTTTGCTATATTTGCATCGTGATTTTGAACTAAACTTGCCGATAGAGTGGTTATGGAGTATATATCAGTTGTGGAGTTTGCCGATAAATATGGCATTTCGGAGCGCACTGCTCGAAACTATTGTGCTGTGGGTAAGATAGAGGGTGCTGTGTTAATTGGTAAGACTTGGAGTATTCCGAAGGATGCGTTGTTACCACAGCGCAGTTCGCGCAGGCGTAAGCAATCACCTCTCCTTGTAGCTTTGCGAGAGCAGAAAGAGGCGCGATTGAGCGGCGGTATATATCATCGCACACAGATAGACCTTACATATAACTCCAACCATATTGAGGGTAGCCGTCTCACGCACGACCAGACACGATATATCTTCGAGACCAATACGATTGGCTTTGCAAACGAGAACTTGCGAATTGATGATATTATCGAGACCGTAAATCAC
The DNA here is from genome assembly GCA_017521945.1 of Alistipes sp. Classification (GTDB taxonomy): domain Bacteria; phylum Bacteroidota; class Bacteroidia; order Bacteroidales; family Rikenellaceae; genus Alistipes. The sequence continues at coordinate 7,809 of JAFXBB010000138.1, forward strand.
TTTCGCTGTATTGATATGATTATTGAGCGTGCCGAGCAGAGACTCTCGGAGGCTCTTATCAAAGAGCTACACTCGGTGCTTAAGTCTGGAACATCGGATAGTCGCAAGGAGTGGTTTGCCGTAGGCGAGTATAAGCGTCTGCCAAATGAGGTGGGCGGTAGTGAAACAACGCCACCGGAGCAGGTAAAGCAGCAGATGCGAACTCTTATACAGGAGTATAATGCATTGAAAGTTAAATGTTTGGATGATATTATCGACTTCCATCAGCGTTTTGAGGCAATACATCCATTTCAGGATGGTAATGGTCGCGTGGGGCGATTGATAATGTTTAAGGAGTGCTTGGCAAATGGTATAGTACCCTTTATAATCACCGACGAACTAAAACTATTCTACTATCGTGGATTGCAGCAGTGGCCACAAATAAGGGAGTATCTTCGAGATACCTGTCTAACGGCGCAGGATAACTACAAATCACTGCTCGATTACTTCCGTATTGAATATAGGTAAGTTCTGTTTTTGCCTGTTCAAAAGATGTAATACGCGCTACAGATAGCTGTGGCGCGTGTTTTTATTTTTTGTGAATAAAGTGTCGAAAAATAGTAGTTCAAAGAGGGGAAAGATGTTATAAAAATCACGAATTTTGTATGCCTGAATAATCCCCCAAATGTGGATGCGGGGGGAGGCATAAACGAGAAGAACGAAAGAAAATATAAAAATTAAATATATATATAGACATGACTCAAAAGCCTAACAATGAACAGCTTAAGACGGTGAAATATGAGGACGCTGTGGCAGCTGCCAAGGAGTACTTTCAGGGTGATGACCTTGCGGCGCAGGTGTGGGTAAGTAAGTATGCCCTTAAGGACTCATTCGGCAACATCTACGAGACTACTCCCGTAGATATGCACAACCGTATTGCTAAGGAGTTGGCGCGTATCGAGGCGAACTATCCCAACCCACTTAGCGAAGCACAGATTTTCGAACTTCTCGACCACTTCCGCTATGTTATTCCACAGGGTGGTCCTATGACAGGTATCGGTAACAATATGCAGGTGGCATCACTATCCAACTGCTTTGTTATCGGTCACAAGAACCCTGCTGACTCCTACGGCGGTATCTTCCGTATGGATGAGGAGCAGGTACAGCTCATGAAGCGCCGTGGTGGTGTAGGTCACGACCTATCACACATCCGCCCATCGGGTAGCCCTGTGCTTAACTCTGCACTAACATCTACAGGTATCGTTCCATTTATGGAGCGTTACTCAAACTCTACGCGCGAGGTCGCGCAGGATGGTCGTCGTGGTGCCTTGATGCTCTCACTCCTTATCAAGCACCCTGATGCAGAGAAGTTTATCGATGCTAAGGTTGACACAGGCAAGGTTACAGGTGCTAATGTCTCTATCAAGATTGATGACGAGTTTATGCGTGCCGCCCTCTCGGGTTGCACATACCGTCAGCAGTTCCCTGTAGGTGCCGAGGAGCCTACATATAAGAAAGATATCGATGCCAAGAAGCTTTGGGATAAGATTATCCACAATGCTTGGAAGTCTGCTGAGCCAGGTGTGTTATTCTGGGATACAATCCTTCGTGAGAGTGTGCCTGACTGCTATGCTGATGAGGGCTTCCGCACAGTATCTACAAACCCATGTGGTGAGATTCCATTGTGTCCATACGACAGCTGCCGTCTCTTGGCGTTGAATCTGCTAAGCTATGTTGATGCTCCATTTACCAAGGAGGCTAAGTTTAACTTCGACCTCTTCAAGAAGCATGTGGCTATGGCTATGCGTCTTATGGATGATATCATCGACCTTGAGCTTGAGAAGGTGGAGCTTATCATCAAGAAGATTGACTCAGACCCTGAGGAGGACGATGTTCGCCGTGTTGAGCTTGAGCTATGGCATAAGATTAAGAATATGGCTCTTAAGGGTCGCCGTACAGGTCTTGGTATTACAGCGGAGGGCGATATGCTGGCAGCATTGGGTCTTCGCTATGGCTCAGATGAGGCTATCGACTTCGCAGTAAGTGTACACAAGACCCTTGCTGTGGAGGCTTATCGTGCATCAACAAATATGGCTAAGGAGCGTGGCGCCTTTGGTGTATATAACTTCGAGAAGGAGATTGGCAACCCTATGGTTGAGCGTATCTATGAGGCAGCACCTGAGCTTCGCGAAGAGATGAAGAAGTATGGTCGCCGTAATATCGCAATGCTTACAATTGCCCCTACAGGTACCACATCGCTTATGTCGCAGACAACATCGGGTATCGAGCCTGTGTTCCGCCCTGTATATAAGCGTCGCCGTAAGATTAACCCATCAGATAAGGAGCAGACAGCATCATTTGTGGATGAGACAGGCGAGAAGTTTATCGAGTACTATGTCTTCCACCACCAGTTCGTCAAGTGGCTTGAGATTAACGGCTATGACACCTCTCGTTTGCAGAATATCTCTGATGAGGAGCTTAACGAGTGGCTCAAGGCATCACCATACTACAAGGCTACAGCTAACGATATCGATTGGGTGGCTAAGGTTAAGATGCAGGGCGCTATACAGAAGTGGGTTGACCACTCAATTTCGGTTACTGTAAACCTCCCTCATGAGGTTACCGAGGAGCTTGTAGCAGATGTATATCGTACCGCTTGGGAGTCAGGCTGTAAGGGTATCACCGTATATCGTGACGGTTGCCGTGATGGTGTGTTGCTCGATGTTAAGGACAAGAGTGGCGAGAAGAAGTGTTCAAGCGAGCAGTCTATCCGCCGCCCAGAGTCCATACCTGCTGATATCGTGCGTTTCAAGAATGGTAAGGAGGATTGGATTGCCTTTGTAGGTAAGCAAGATGACCGTCCATACGAGATCTTTACAGGTAAGATTGAGGAGGATGCAATGTATATCCCTAAGACAATCACAAAGGGTCATATCCTCAAGGTGACTGAGGCTAACGGCACTAAGCGTTACGACTTCCAGTATCAGGATCGCTACGGTTACATCAACACTATTGGTGGTATCTCTCGCCTCTTCGACGAGGAGTTCTGGAACTACGCAAAGCTTATCTCAGGCGTTCTTCGTTACGGTATGCCTATCGATAAGGTTGTGCAGCTTGTAGATGGT
>JAFXBB010000139.1 GCA_017521945.1 Alistipes sp.
AGGGAGATTAACGGTGTTTAAGGGTGATTAGGAGGCAGAACCCTATCAAAGAGGATTTACTAATTACTAACTTCCCTAATCTCACTAAGGGAGGTTATTTTAGGGAGATTAACGGTGTTTAAGGGTGATTAGGAGGCAGAACCCTATCAAAGAGGATTTACTAATTACTAATTACTATTTACTAATTTCTAATTTCCCCCTCCTCCCCTTTCACTTTTCAGTTTTTTTTATTACCTTTGTTTCGTATTATGCGCATGGTAGTAGCCAAATAGGTGTTACTGCCCAATGCTCAGAGGGTTAGCTCCTCGAAGAGACTATAGCGCATTTGGGTATAATTTTTATAAATTTCTCAACAGTGAGCAAAGAGTATAAGCGTTATCTTATAACATCGGCACTACCTTACGCCAACGGTCCTGTGCATATTGGACACTTGGCAGGCGTGTATGTGCCATCAGATATCTATACAAGATACCTCCGCTTGAAGGGTTACGATGTAATCTCGGTATGCGGTAGTGACGAGCATGGTGTGCCTATCACTATCAAGGCACGCAAGGAGGGTATCACCCCACAGCAGGTGGTAGACCGCTATCATGAGATTATCGAGAAGTCGTTCCGCCGTCTTGGCATGTCGTTCGATATCTACTCGCGTACATCATCGCCAACACACCGCGTCACAGCATCGGAGTACTTCCGCAAGTTGTACGATGAGGGTAAGTTTATCGAGCAGACCTCGGAGCAGTTCTACGATGTGGAGGCCCAGCAGTTCCTTGCCGACAGATATATCATAGGCGAGTGTCCACGCTGCCACAACGAGAAGGCCTACGGCGACCAGTGCGAGAAGTGTGGCTCTACACTCTCACCTGACGAGCTTATAAACCCTCGCAGCGCACTTTCAGGCGGTAAGATCGAAAAGCGCGAGACAAAGCACTGGTACCTGCCTTTGGATAAGTACGAGGGTTTCTTGCGCGAGTGGATATTGGAGGGTCACAAGGAGTGGAAGTCAAATGTATATGGTCAGTGTAAGAGCTTGCTCGACCTCGGACTACAGCCTCGTGCCGTAAGCCGCGACCTCGATTGGGGTATCCCTGTGCCTGTGGAGGGTGCTGATGGCAAGGTGTTATATGTTTGGTTTGATGCTCCTATTGGCTATATATCTGCTACTAAGGACCTTACGCCTGATTGGGAGAAATATTGGAAGAGTGAGGACACCAAGATGGTACACTTCATCGGTAAGGACAATATTGTCTTCCACTGTATCGTTTTCCCATCGATGCTTAAGGCTCATGGCGACTATATTCTTCCTGAGAATGTGCCAGCCAACGAGTTCCTAAACCTTGAGGGTGACAAGATCTCTACATCGCGCAACTGGGCAGTATGGCTCCACGAGTATTTGGATGAGTTCCCGGGCAAGGAGGATGTGTTGCGCTATGTTCTCTGCGCAAATGCCCCTGAGACCAAGGATAACGACTTCACATGGAAGGATTTCCAGTCGCGTAACAACTCTGAGCTTGTTGCTGTGCTTGGCAACTTTGTAAACCGCGCATTGGTACTTACCAAGAAGTACTACGATGGCGTAGTGCCTGAGCGTGGCACATTGACCGAGTATGACGAGGCTACAATCGAGGAGCTTCAAAAGATTAAGGAGTCGTTGGAGCGCAACATCGAGCATTACCACTTCCGCGAGGCATTGAAGGATGCCATGGCATACTCGCGCATTGGTAACAAGTACTTGGCAGATACAGAGCCTTGGAAGGTGGTTAAGAGCGACCCTGAGCGTGTGAAGACAATCCTTAACATCGCACTACAGATTACAGCCAACACAGCTATAGCTATTGAGCCATTTATGCCATTCTCAGCAGAGAAGATGCTTAAGATGTTGGGCGTGGCGAAGTACTCTTGGGAGCAGCTTGGCTCCATGGAGCTTATCGCAGCAGGTCACACTATCGGTGAGCCTGAGCTACTCTTCGAGAAGATCGAGGACGATGTAATCCAGAAGCAGCTCGACAAGCTTGAAGCAGCTCGCCGCGCAAACCTTGAGGCCGAGGCAGCTCAGAATGTCACAGAGCAGAAGGCTGAGGTGTCGTTCGACGACTTCCAGAAGATGGATATCCGCGTTTCGACAATCCTTGCCGCCGAGAAGGTAGCTAAGACAAAGAAGCTTCTTAAGCTCACTATCGACACAGGTATTGACAAGCGCACTATCGTATCGGGTATAGCTGAGTACTACAACCCTGAGGAGCTTATAGGTCGTCAGGTCTTGGTTCTTGCCAACCTTGCACCCCGCGAAATCAAAGGCATAGAGTCACGCGGTATGATACTTATGGCAGAGGATGCTCTCGGTCGTTTAGTACTTGTACAGCCAGAGGGTAAGACCATGTCTGGCGCAATGATTGGATAGTTAAATTATTGATTGTTAACAGGTTAGATATATATAACCTAAAAATATAACCAACTAAAAACTTTTTACTTTTACTATGGAAAACATTAAATGGGGAGAGCTTGGTTTTGCATATTACAAGACAGCTTTCAATGTTCGCTACCACTACGCTAACGGTCAGTGGAGCCAGATGCAGGTAACAGATGACGAGTACATCAAGATGCACATGTCTGCTGCTTGTTTGCACTATGGTTTGGAGATTTTTGAGGGTCTTAAGGCATTCCGCGGTGTTGATGGTAAGGTTCGTTTGTTCCGTCCAGACGAGAACGCTAAGCGTATGATCAACTCTGCTAACCGTCTTTGCTTGCCAGCTCCAACCGTTGAGCAGTTCGTTGAGGGTTGCGTTGAGTGTGTAAAGCGCAATGCAGATTTCATCCCTCCATACGAGACAGGTGCATCTCTATATTTGCGTCCTACTCTTCTTGGTACAAAGACTTGCTTGGGTGTACGCGCTGTTGACGAGGCTGACCTTATCATCTTCTGCGCACCTGTAGGTCCATACTTCAAGGGCGGTATGACAGCTATCAAGGCTCTTATCATGCGTGATCAGGACCGTGCTGCTCCACGTGGAACAGGTGATGTTAAGGTTGGTGGTAACTACGCATCATCTATCTGGTCATTGGAGGAGGCACACACTAAGGGCTTCTCAAATGTATTGTATCTTGACGCTGCAACACACTCTAAGGTTGAGGAGTTCGGTGCTGCAAACTTCTTCGGTATCAAGAACAACACCTATGTAACTCCAAAGTCAAAATCTATCCTTCCTTCAATCACCAACAAGAGCTTGCGTCAGATTGCTGCTGACCTCGGTCTAACTGTTGAGGAGCGTGATATTCCTGTTGAGGAGTTGGCTACATTCGAGGAGGCTGGTGCTTGCGGTACAGCTGCAGTTATCTCTCCTATCGGTGCGTTGTATGACCTTGACAACAATGTAACATACGACTACGGTATGAAGGTTGGCGAGACTTGCAAGAAGATGTACGACCACCTACAGGGCATCCAGTATGGTCGTGTTGAGGATATTCATAATTGGAATGTTGAGGTAATAATGTAATTTCTTGTGAATTTCTCACGATAAGGCAGACATCTACTGCCGCTAACAAAAAGTCCCGACAATGAGCAGTACCTCAAGTACAGCCCATCGTCGGGATTTTTGCTGAGCGTTGCATCTGCAGCC
>JAFXBB010000140.1 GCA_017521945.1 Alistipes sp.
AGGCCAGTCACCAGCTATGCCAATACTCATGGTCATCTGGGTTGGTCTCGGCATAGCCACCCCAGCTCCAGAAGTTACAACCTGCAAATACATCGTTTGCCTCGCGAGCCTTGACGATAAGGTCAAAAACGAAGGTGTAGTAGATATCACGACACTCAACAGGGCTACCCTTGCGGAAATTCATATCATCGCGTGGCATGCCAAACTCCTCGACAACAACGGGTTTGCCTATCTTACGACCAAGTTCCAAGTGCATATTGATGTACTCCTCGGTGTTCTCGCATGACTGCTGCAAATCTTCGCGCATAGCCTCACCACGCATCCACTTCCAGTTGTATGGCCATACATGGCAGTTGATATATGATATTTCGTCTATGGCGTGGATCTTCTCACAAAGCTCCATATCCCACTCACAGCCGTAGAAACCCTCAGAGCCGGTGGAAATCATGTGGTTAGGGTCGAGTGAGCGGATAAGCTTTGCAGATGTAGCAAGCCACTCAGCAAAGGCCTCTTGGTTGTTTATCTCCTTAGAGCTGAAGGCGCGTGGCTCATTAGATATCTGCCATGAGAAGATAGCTGGGTCATCGATATACTTGATGCCTGTATAGCGATTTGTGCGGCTTACGATATACTTGACATGGTCATAAAAAATCTGTTTTGCGCGCTCGTTACGCACGAACTCTCCAGCGAAGGTGTTGTACGAGAACCAGCCGTCGATGCGTGGCACAAGCACAGGGGTCTCATTTGCCCATGCAACATATTGGGTGTAACCACCACTCCACTCCCAGGCGTTGTTGAAGTATAGCACAGCGGTCATATCGCGCTTGCCAAGCTCCATCATAAGGTAGTCAAGACCTGCCAACACCTCATCGTTATAGACACCGGGCTTAGTCTGAAGGTTTGGCTCAATCTTACCAAGAAGACCATCCTCGCCCTCGCCACCTACCAAGATACGAAGGTTGTCTATACCGTTAGCCTTCATAAAATCAAGCTCCTTGCATAGACGCTCGCGGTTGCCACCCTCGCCCTCAGAGCCGAGAATTGCGCCATACCAGAAGTTTGTACCTACGAAGTAGTAAGGCTCGCCATTGCGCATAAACTGTCCGTTCTCAACGGTTATAAAGCTCTTATTCTCAGATGCTTTATCCTTAGATGTACAGCCAATAGCCATCAAAGTTACAGCCATGGCACACATCAAAATAGTAAATCTCTTCATCGTGTTAGTATTATAAATTTTGGCAAAGTTAGCTAATTTTTTGCAAGATATAAAATCTCGGCAACAATTTCAATACCGAGTACCAAAGTTGTACCTTCGCATATCAAAAAAAATGAAAAAAGGGTCTTTTTACATTTGTAAAATTAAGGGGGATTGTGTACTTTTGTAGTGTGAAATTGCGTACATATCTCCTCTGGTGAGATATTGGGAATATAAGATACTATGTATCAGGTATTTGTATAATTGTATAACGGTGGTAATATTGCCGTAAAAATATAGATAATGACACGAATAATTCTATCGGGCGGAGGTACCGGAGGACATATATATCCAGCGGTCTCTGTGGCAGAGGCCCTGAAGCGTAAATATGGCAGCAATGTAGAGATACTCTTTGTGGGTGCAGAGGGTAAGATGGAGATGGAGAAGATACCCGCATTGGGCTATCGTATTGAGGGTCTTCCGGTGGCTGGCTTGCAGCGTAGGTTGACACTTAAAAACTTGGCTCTACCATTCAAGGTTGTGGCGAGCGTGCGTCGTGCAAAGCGTGTAATCAAGGAGTTCAAGGCCGATATTGTTGTTGGCTTTGGAGGTTACGCTTCGGCACCTGTGCTTTGGGCAGCGCAGCGTCTTGGTATCCCAACCATTATTCAGGAGCAGAACTCCTACGCGGGACTTACAAATAAGCTCCTTTCGAAGCGTGCAAAGCGTATATGTGTGGCATACGACAGGATGGAGCGTTTTTTCCCTGCAGAGCGCATCGTGATGACGGGCAACCCGTTGCGTGGTCGTTTTACGGCTGATGGTGATATTCGTGGCGAGGCACTCGGCTATTATGGCTTTAATGATTCCATGCCTGTGGTTTTGGTTGTGGGTGGTTCGCTCGGCACGCGTACCCTTAACGAGATGATGAAGGCGTGGATAAAGAGTCTTGATGGTGTTGCCCCCGTACAGGTGATATGGCAGACAGGAAAGTTCTATGAGCGCGAGATGCGCGAGTTTTTGGAGGCACACCCAACGAAGAATATCTGGCAGGGTGCCTTTATCGAGCGTATGGACTACGCCTACTCGGCAGCAGATGTAGTTCTTTCGCGTAGTGGTGCCTGCACCGTATCGGAGTTGTGTTTAGTGGCAAAGCCTACGATTTTTGTCCCTTCACCTAATGTTGCTGAGGATCATCAGACCAAGAATGCTATGGCGTTGGTAGAGAAGGGTGCTGCCGAGATAGTTCGTGATAGCGAGGCTGTGGAGTGTGGTATGAAGAGGGCTGTGGAGTTGGCTATGGATGGTGCGCGCTTGGAGCAGCTCTCGGCAAATATTAAGAAGTTGGCAATATCGGATGCTGCAGATAGGGTTGTGATGGAGATAGAAAAGGAGCTAAAAAAGACTCTATAACAATGAAACGCGAGTTTGATAACATATATTTTCTCGGTATTGGAGGTATTGGTATGAGTGCCTTGGCGCGCTACTTCCTCCATGAGGGCTATCGTGTGGCGGGCTATGACCTTACTGCTACACCTCTGACAAGGGCTTTGGAGAGTGAGGGTGCAGATATCCACTATGAGGATGATGTGGCGCTTATTCCAGCGATAATGCGCGACCCGAAGAGTACCTTGGTGGTGTTGACTCCAGCTATCCCTACCGACCACAAGGAGTGGGCATGGCTTAGGGAGCAGGGCTTTCGTATAGAGAAACGCTCGCAGATGCTTGGCGTGTTGAGCGAGGGCAAGTGTGTTATGGCTGTTGCGGGAACGCATGGTAAAACAACGACATCGACCCTTGCCGCGTGGCTCAACTATGCTGCAGCGGGTGAGGGCAGTGCCTTCCTTGGAGGTATATCGCGTAACTTCGGCTCAAACCTTGTTTTGGGCGAGGGTCGCAGATTGGTTGTTGAGGCGGATGAGTATGATCGTTCGTTTCTAAGACTATATCCCAATGTTGCGGTTATCACAGCTACGGATGCCGACCACCTCGATATCTACGGCACACCAGAGGCTATGGTTGAGGCGTTTGAGCAGTTTGCCTCACAGATTAAGGTTGGCGGTGCTTTGATACTCAAACAAGGGGTGGAGCTTAGATTTGATACGGCGGGGCGCGAGTTGTATCGCTACTCTTGTGATCGGGGCGGCGACTTCCATGCCGAGAATATCGAGCTAATGGAGGGTGGTTACTATCGCTACGATGTAGTTCTGCCTGATGGTCGTATCGATGGTTGCACGCTCGGTATCTTGGGCAAGGTGCATATCGAAAACTCTATAGCTGCAGTGGCTATGTTGTGGTGTGCGGCAAGGATTGAGGGTAAGAGCCTTGACTATGACAAGGTGCGTGGTGCGTTGCGCGAGTTTGAGGGTGTAAAGCGCCGTATGGAGGTCTACCTAAACACCTCAGAGCAGGTTTATATCGATGATTATGCTCATCATCCCGAGGAGTTGCGTGCTACAATATCGTCGTTGCGTGGCATCTTCCCGGGTCGTAGAATTGTCGCGGTATTCCAGCCCCACTTGTATACGCGAACACGCGACTTTGCAGGGGAGTTTGCCGAGGTGCTGTCGATGGCCGACAAGGTGGTTATGGTGCCTATATATCCAGCTCGTGAGCTGCCTATCGAGGGTGTAACCTCAGAGCTTATAGGTAGGGATATCACCGTGGAGTGGGAACTTGTGGAGCGAGATAGTGTTGCGGAGTATCTTAAGAGCGAGAATACTGATGTTACCGTCACCTTTGGTGCGGGTAATATAGATGTTATCTGCTCTGCGGTGGCTAAAGTGTTAACCGAGAAGCTAAAGTAGAGGAGAGATGCTTAAGAGGATAGCTAAATATTTTCTACACTTGGTGCTATGGTGTGCAATCATTGCTGCTGTGGTGTGGGCTGCTATGCTATCCAAGAGCCATAAGGAGAGTAGCTTGGTAAGTGCTACAGAGATAGATATTGAGGGCGGAAGCGATAACTCTCTTATCGCCTCGGAGAGTGTTGATTGGTGGCTTAAGCAGCAGGGTGTACATCCAGAGGGAAATATCCTCTCGAAGGTAGATATAGCAACCATCGAGCATATTGTAGAGAGTCATAGTGCTATTGCTAAGGCAAATGTATACACATGCTATGATGGAGGTGTCAGGGTCGATATCAGACAGCGAGAGCCTATAGCGCGTTTGCGTATATCGGACTATGATATGTATCTTACGGATGATGGCTATCTATTGCCTGCCGAGGGGTGTCATTCAGCCTATGTGAAGGTGATAACAGGAGATTATAAACCTCTCTTCGATGCTCAATATTCAGGGTATGTGGAGAGTATTGTGCAGGACTCCATAGCCTCGCTTGAGCGATATATTGCTGAGTTGGAGAGGGGTAAAATCCCCCATTTGAAGCGCCATATCGAGAATAATAAGGCACTCAGAGAGGTGAAGCGCTCCTCGCCCAAGAAGAGTATCTTCGATTCGAAAGATAAACATGCCATTCTTGTTACGGCGTATAACGAGCATCTTAGCCAAGCTATAGCGCAGCACACGACCAACAAACGCGCCATTGATGCAGATATAGCGGCTATTGAGCGTGAACAAGAGTGGGCGCTCGGTCTACGCAGGGGGCTTCTTAGACAAGCCGAGGAGTTTGACTCCATGGTGGCAATGATACGCTATATCATCAATGATGCGTTCCTTGGTGATGAGATTGTACAGATAGTTGCAACAGGGGGTGAGAGTGAGCCATTGCAGCTTGCGGTCATTCCTCGTTCTGGTGATTTTGTGGTTGACCTTGGTAGTGCCGAGAGGTTGGAGCAGAAGTTGGTGACGCTTCGTAGGTTCTACGACAAAGGTCTTAGCCGTATAGGTTGGGATAGATATAGTCGTATAAGTTTGCGCTATGATGGTCAGGTAGTATGTAGATAATGATAAAAAGATATAACGATGAAAGGTAAGCAGATTGTAGCAATTGATGTAGGTTCGACAAATGTAGTCATGGCAGTGGGAGCTGTCGAGGATGATGGTCGCGTTGAAATTATGGGTGTCACAACCGAGCCTGTAACGGGTATCACTGCCGGTCGTGTGGATAATAGCGAGACAGTAGGTCGTGCAGTGCGTGCTGCCAAGGAGCGCCTTGAGGACAAACTCGGTCTTAAGATTACTGAGGCCTATGTCGGCATCTCTGGAGATTATATCCGATGTGAGCAGGTTACAGACCATGTCTATGTTCGTGATGAGAATGGAAGTGGCTGTAGTCAGATTGCTGAGCGCGATATTGAGGATTTGGATCGCCGTATGCAGAGTGTAAACCTCCCAGATGACCGTGAGGAGATTCTCACCAAGGAGCCACTAAGCTATAAGGTCGATGAGAAGATTGTCAAGGAGCCAATAGGCGAATATGGCTATGTGTTGTCTGCAACCTATAACTTTGTACTCTCTGATAGACAGATGCGCGAGCGTTTGCGTATCTGCCTTAACAAGCAGGATATTGTAATTAAGGAGCTTGTTCCCAACGCCTTAATTGCGCATTTGGGTGTAGCTACCGTGGATGATATGGAGGATGGAGCTGTGATTATCAATCTTGGTGGAGGTCTTACCGATGTGACAGTCACCCAGAGTGGTAAGGTGCGTTATTTCGCCTCAATACCTATGGGTGTGGGTGTAATCAATAACGATATTCGCGCCTATGGTATTCCAAATAGCTATGTCGAGACCTTGAAGGTAAACTACGGTTCAGCCGTGCAGGAGTTGGCTACGGATGATAGGATTTTGTTCCCTCATGCACGCAAGGGTACGGTCAAGAGCATCCGTCGAAAGAACCTTGCCAAGATTATTGAGGAGCGTCTTATGGAGATTGCCGAGTGGGTGCGTAAGGAGATTAAGGAGGCTGGTTGTGGTAGCCGCTTTGCACCTGTGGTTTTACTTACGGGTGGTGGCGCCGAGATGAGCTATATTGAGAGTCTCTTTGCTCGTGAGCTTAAGGTTGATGAGGTCCGTTCGGTATATCCTGAGTATGGTTTTACGGATAACATAGCAGAACACATCACAACGCGCGCGCATGCAACCATAGCATCGCTATTACTCTATGGTGCCAAGCGTGGTATGTGTGCTGTTGCGGTGCGTCAGCAGAGCGCAGAGCCTCAGCGTCCACAGTCACAACATCAGCAGTCGCCTGTTGAAGATACCTATAGCCGTAATGTAGGAGAGAGTAGCTCTGTGCAGAGTGGTGAAACTTCGCAACGCCCTGTTGTACAGAAGCCTGTGACACCAAAGCAAGAGGAGGTGGAGATTAAGACAACTACCTTGGGTAGCGTGGAGCCAGAGACCACTGATAATGATGCAGAGATTGTCGTTGAAGATGGCAAGAAGCAGAGAGGAAAGTTTGGCTCAATCTTCTCGAAGCTGCAGGATATAATCATGGGTCAAGATGATGAATATAAATTCTAATATTGTAAAATATTATGACTAAGATAGATAAAAAGGGCGAGGTAGACGATTTCGATATTGTTGTAACGAATGATAAGCTCTCGGATTTAGAGATTGACTATCGGTCAAACATTATGGTTATTGGTGTAGGTGGTGCAGGTGGAAATGCTGTAAATCACATGCAGGAGTTGGGTATTGCAGGAGTTAACTTTGTGGTATGTAATACCGATGCTCAGGCGTTGAATAACTGCCTTGTAAAGAATAAGATACAGATGGGTCCCGGTCTTGGTGCTGGTAACGACCCTGCCAAAGGTCGTAAATATGCCATAGAGACCGAGGAGCAGCTCAGAAGTCTCTTGGAGACCTCAAAGGTTAAGATGCTCTTTATTGCTGCTGGTATGGGTGGTGGTACTGGTACGGGTGCATCACCTGTAATTGCAAAGATAGCTCATGACCTTGGTATTCTCACCGTTGCGGTTGTAACCATGCCTTTGAGAATGGAGGGTCCAAGCCGTTACCAGAACGCTGTGAGTGGTCTTAATGAACTCAACCCTTGGGTAGACTCATTGTTGGTTATCGACAACGAGCGTGTTCGCTCGATGTATGGTAAGCTGCCGTTGAAGGAGGCTTTTGGTAAGGCGGATGATGTCCTCGGTATGGCAACAAAGGGTATCGCGGAGCTTATAACCGTGGAGTTTGCGTTGGTGCGTGTCGACTTTGCTGATGTGAATAAGGTTATGCGTAACAGTGGTCGTGCGCACATGTCTGTGGTTAAGGGTTCGGGAGAGAATCGTGCTTTGGAGGCTGCCGAGAGGGCTTTGGAGTCATCGCTTTTGGATGATAACCATATTGTGGGTGCCAAGGAGATACTTCTAAGTTTTGCTGTGAACGATCTTAACAACCTTACTCAGGATGATGTAACCATCGCCATGGAGTATATTCAAAAGAGCGCGAGCTATACGGATGAGGATGGTATCATTCATCAGGCAGATATCATCTGGGGAGCAAGCGAGAAGAGTACTTTGGAGGATGATGAGTTGGAGTTGGTTGTTGTTGCAACACGCTTTGAGGATGGAGATAAGCTCAAAATAAAGACCGAATATGTAGAGGTTGACCCCTTTGATGCGCCTAAGAAAGAGGAGCCAGAGAAACCTATGACTCCCAAGGAGACAAAGATAATTCCACCTGCAGCACCTAAGACTATCAATCCTCAGCGAGATCGCTATAAGAGTATTGAGTTGCAGCTTGTTAAGCCTGCGTATGTGCGCCATGGCGCCAGCTTCCTTGATGAGAACGAGCAGGTGTCAACCACCATATTCCAGCCATCATTTCATAGTGCGCAGGAGGAGGCGGAGTTGCCATCAAGTGGCAGACTTGAGTTCTAAGCTAAATGTGTAGATGATGGATGCAATAATTATAAACGAGAGTATAGATATTATGAGTGTTGTGGTGTACGCGCTCATATTTGTTGTTTTGCTCTCGTTATCGGCCATGGCCTCAGGCTCGGAGACAGCTTTCTTCTCGCTCACCCGCGCGGATATAGAGAAGTTGGAGGCGCGTAGCGATATGGGGGCGAAGCGTGTTTTAGACCTTCTTGGCAATCCTGATAGGTTGTTGGCGACAATTCTTGTGACCAACAACATGGTCAATATCTGTTTGGTTATCACTGTAACGCAGCTCGTGGGAGAGGTCTTTACTTTTAGCGGTGTATGGGAGTTTGTCTTCAACACTGTGGTTATCACCTTTATCTTGTTGCTCTTTGGAGAGATTATGCCTAAGGTGGTATCACAGTCATCTCCAATAAAGATTAGTACACTTCTATCTTTACCACTAAAGTTCTTGCGTTGGTTGGTATACCCTTTGGCGTTTATTCTTATGCGTACATCGAGCAAGGTTAGCCGTCTTGCTATGCGCAATGCCGAGATCTCCATTGAGGAGCTTGCAGATGCTGTGGACCTCACCGAAACAGGCTCGGAGGAGGAGCAGAAGATGCTCTCGGGTATCGTGGCATTCGGACAGACCGAGGTAGTGGAGATTATGCACTCGCGCGTAGATATCACAGGCTTGGAGTTTGAGGCATCGTACGATGAGGTGCGCAAGATTATTGTAGAGACAGGCTATTCGCGCATTCCGGTATATGGTGATGATTTGGATGATGTGCGTGGTGTACTTTATGTCAAGGATCTACTCCCTTATATTGGCGAGTCTTCGGGTTTCGAGTGGCAGAAGTTGCTGCGTAAACCCTACTTCGTGCATGAGCACATGATGATTGATGACCTTCTAAAGGAGTTCCAGAAGAAGAAGATTCATATCGCCATTGTGGTAGATGAGTATGGCGCAACGCAGGGACTTATCTCATTAGAGGATATCCTTGAAGAGGTCGTGGGAGAGATTACCGACGAGAGTGATGAGGATGAGGATAAGCTCTATGAGAAGATTGGTGAGCATACCTACATCTTCGATGCAAAGATACATATAGGCGAGTTTGTTCGCGCTATAGGTTACGATGAGGAGGCTTTCTCGGATGTTGAGGGTCATGCCGAGACGCTTGCAGGTCTTATGATGGAGCTTAAGCGCGACCTTCCTCGACGAGGTGATGAGCTACAGTCGCATGGCGTTAAATTCTTCATCGCCACGATGGATGGTCGTCGTGTAGATAAAATCAAGGTTGAGGTTAATGGTTAACCTATTTGTAGAGTCGCTGCCACTGGTCTATCTATGTTGTGACAGGCTTATCGCAGCCGAGGATATAGCCTCGGCAATGCGCTTTCAGAATGAGAAGCGGCGTAGAGAACATCTGGCATGGCGGCGCATAGTGCGCCGAGAGTTAGGGCAAGGAGTTCATATCGACTATAACGATGTTGGCGCGCCTATGGTCGATGTTGCGGGGCGATACATAAGTGTTGCGCATGGTGGCGATAGTGTTGCAGTTGTCGTCGCAGATGAGCCTGTGGGGGTAGATATTGAGTCGGTTAATAGGAATTTCAATAGGGCTAAGGAGCGATATATGAGCCAGAGAGAGTTGGAACTTAGCTTAGACGAGAATTGGGCGTGCTACGCATGGTGTGCCAAAGAGGCGATATATAAGCTCTGTGGCAGACGCGGCGTGGAGCTACGAGAAGAACTTCTGCTTGAAGAGTTCGACACTAACAATATGATCGTATATGGCAGGATAGTCAATATGGCTGAAGCCGTGGTAAAATTATCGCATCATGATGGTGATGTGGTTGTTGCGGTGGCAACATTCAGATAGTTTGATTACCTTTGCGCATTAATTTGAAAAAATGGCATCAACAGCAAACAACACAATATCCTTAGGAACGGATTCCATAGGTAAACTCCTTGCGAAGTACTCTATTCCGGCGATTATAGCGATGGCATCATCATCGTTATACCACATTATCGACAGTATCTTTATCGGTCATGGTGTTGGCGGTGCAGCTATCGCAGGCATGGCAGTTACACTCCCTATTATGAATATCGCCTCGGCATTTGGTGCTATGGTGGGTGTAGGTGCTGCCTCGCGTATATCTATCCGTTTGGGCGAGGGCAATAAGCGTGCTGCTGAGGATATTCTCGGTAATGCCGTACTACTCAACTTAACGCTCGGTGTGAGCATCATGTTGGTATTTCTCTTCTTCCTTGACCCGATATTGATCTTCTTCTCGGGTGGTGAGGCAAGTGCTGAGACTTTAGATTATGCGCGTAGGTTTATGCGTATTATCATGTTTGGTAATATCATCACACACCTATATTTGGGACTTAATGAGCAGTTGCGCGCTTCGGGCTATCCCCGTAAGGCGATGTTCATCATGCTCCTTTCGATAGCCCTTTGCACCATCCTCAACCCATTATTTATCTTCGGCTTTGGTTGGGGTATCGAGGGCTCAGCTATCGCCACAGTTATTGCTCAATCGGTGTCGTTGATGGTGCTTTTGAAGCACTACACCTCGGAGAGTAGTTTTATCCATTTCAAGCGTCGTAGTTTTCGCTTTAAGAAGAGTATTGTCTACAATATCATCTCCATAGGTATGGCTCCGTTCCTGCTCAATACCTGTGCATCATTGGTGACACGCTTTATGAATACGGCGTTGCTTAAGTATGGAGGTACAGGTGCATTAGATGTTATCTCGGCAGCGACCTTCGAAGGTAGTGTTGGTGATGTATATGTAGGTGCTTACGGTATTATGAACAGAGTGTTGCTGCTCTTTATCATGGTTGCCAACGGCTTTAATCAGGGTATGCAGCCTATCGTTGGATATAACTATGGTGCTAAGCAGTATGGTCGTGTGATTAAGACTCTTAAGTACACGATTATCTGTGCATCGTGCGTTACTACCGTAGCCTTTATGATAGGTTTCTTCTTCCCACATCAGGTTGCAGCAGCCTTTGTAGATACAAGCAATGGTGCCGCAGATCAGGCAATGGTCGAGGTTGTGGCTCAGGGCTTGGGTATAGCTATGACACTCTTCCCTTTGGTTGGTTTCCAGATTGTTGCGGGAGGTTTCTTCCAATATATAGGTCGTGCGCCATTGGCTATGTTCCTATCGACAACGCGTCAGTTGCTCTTCCTTTTGCCTCTGTTGCTTATCCTCACGCCTAAGTATGGTGCTATGGGTGCGTGGGTATCTATGCCATTGGCAGATGCGGCGTCGGTGCTTGTTGCGGGAATGCTACTCTTCTTCCAGATACGCAAGCTTAAGCGTAGGGAGCGAGACTTACACTTCAACCTCTAAACAAGAAACGGGTGACTATTTTACCCGAAATAAAATTCAAACAGCTTCTTACATTTCAACCTCTAAACAAGAAGCGGGTGACTATTTTAGTCACCCGCCTTACGATGAGGCTCAATACTTAAATATATTTTTAGGCTTATGAGCGTATCAGAGCGATACTAATTTATGGAACATCTCTGAAGTTTGTTTGCCTTCAATGTTGATGTTTGCATAACATCCTCAGAGAGATCCTCTACCAAAGGCTTTCCAGACCACTCGCCGGTAATCTTATTGCCACCATCATCAACCATATCGAAGATAAATCTATAATTGCCATCAGCAGCCTCCTCTACAACAACCTTTCCAGAAGATATCGGTGCTGTTTGTGATGAGTAGCCCTCTGCATCTGGCGTAAGGTCTCCATAGTAGCTAAATAGTATAGACCCAGCGTATGATGTAGTTCCTGGGAACATCACACGGTCACCCATCTCGTATGCAAAGCGATACTCTCCAACAGGCATTGTAGTGCGGTCGCCCTTTGCTGTGACGAACTCAGATGTGAACATATCGCCATAACCATCAGGATATTCGCTGTTTGCGCCAAATATCATTATCATCCATGCGTCGTAACCCTCTGCAATCATCTCGCCAAAGCAGTAGACATAACATTCTGACTCCTCAGGGAAGTTGTACACATGGTCGTTTGCAAGAGTTGTCCATGGTCTTGGAGTCATAGTCTTATCGTTGTCATTTAGGTTCACAGAGATGAGTGAGCCATTGAAACTGAGGTTGAACTTAACGCCATTATCTGCAACGAAGTTCATGGTGATGTTGTAACCATCTGCCGTATGTTCAACTACGACACTACCGCCAGAGACCAAACCTACCTTCTTAATCTCTCCACCCTCAATATATTGTAGGTATGTTCCTGTGAAGTAACGCTCGCCGTAGAAGTCATCAATTGCACCAGTGTTGTAGCAATATGGCTGGAAATAAGGTATTGTGACGCTTGGGCGAATAGCTTCGTATGTGCCTTCCGCAAGAGGGACCTCCTCAGCGTTATAATCAGCATACTTAGGCATGTATACAGAGCTAAAGTGTAGGTAGTAACCTCTTGTGATGTTGCCATTCTCGTCGAAGTCGCCTGAGAACATCTCGATACCGACATTATCGGCAAAAGGATAGAACCAGCCACCCCAATAGCGCATCTGAGCGTCGCTGAACTCAACGGTTACATCCTCCTCGAAGAACTCATACGCTGAGGTGCCACCCTGAACAAATGCTATGTTGCCTGTATATCGTGCCGAAAATTCCATGTCGTCAAGGAGCATAAGTGTACCCTCAACCGTGATGCTATATGTAGCACCGCTGCGCTCCACTGTAACGATACCCATGATAGGTGTTGATACTATCTCTCCACCCTCTACAAGGATATCTACATAAGAGTATGATGGGTTATAGGTGAATGGCTTGTTATCTGTGCCAGGCTCGTAGACACCGTTTGGCAATACAGGATTTAGAGGGTCGCTATCTTCCACATTGTAGAGGTCAAGAAATATCTGAATATCTCCTGCCCACTCAAGTTTTGTAGTGTTGCCAAAAGTAATCTCGTAGTTGCCTGCCAAAGCGCTATTGTCGTTACGATATACTGCATCAACAAGTTTATTCAGTTCATGACCCTCGAAAGGTTGAGTTGTAGCTGCTTGTGTGGTAAACGACTTCTCGGCTTTTGCGCTTCTATCCCCTTTGATTGCCAAGGCGTATGCCACATAATCACTCTCAGGACTTAGGTTGTCAATTGTAGCCTCCGAGCCAACTACAAGCTCTCCTTTTGTTTTGATAGTTTCATTATCACACACCTCACTAACCTCAACGCAGTATAGATATACCTCATCGGCATTCTGTGCTGTGATACTAAGTGTCGCACTGCTATCGCTAACACTCTTTATGTCAAGACTAACCTTTGGGCTTGTCGTATCATTTGGTGTCTCCTTTTTCTGGCATGATGTCGCAAACATTACAACAGATGCTAGCATCATCAACGAATGGCTAAATAATCTTCTCATATACTGATGTTATTTTAGTTCTCTTTTTTTGTATTTATTTATTAAGGGATTTGTGGAAATCCCTTAATAAATACAAATAACTTATTACTCTTTCGCAATATTAGAAATCTCTCCTACATAATTCATATATAACGCCTTACTCTCACCTGCGTCAATATATGTAGCATTAAATGTTAGGGTGTACTCTAAGTCATTTTTCTCCACCACAAGAGTTGCAGTCTCGAAGTTGCCATTGAAGTAGGGGTTGTAGAGTGTTAAGTTTGTATATGGATCAATAGTGCCATCAGCCAAGGTGTATGTACCTGCAGGTAGGGCATCCTTACCATTATTACAAATAGCTGGGTCGAGCTTAAGGTCTATTGCCAGCTCATTCCAGTTGGTGTCGTAGAACTTGAGGTAATACTCGCCCTCCACCTCATTGTAGGTTACGCGTGAAGGTGTACCCGAAACCTCAAAGATAAATGCTCCCTCTGGAACATCTGGAACTACAACAGGTAGCGACAACCCCTCAATAGTGCCACTATATGTGAATGTTGCCTCGTAATCGCCAGCCTCAGAGAGCAAGTTACCATCGATTGAGTATGCAATCTCGCGAGTCTCCTCGTTAGGTGTTGCGGTTACGGTAATCTCGCCATCTGCAAAACTCTTTATCTCTGAAGATGCAGTAACAAATCGAGTGTAGTTAGTGCTAAAGTAGAACTCTTCGTTGTTACTCTTGGTGCTGTAAGTTGCAGATGGAAGCCAATCATGTGCCTCTGCGGTGTAGAGGTCTAAGAACAACTTGCTGCCACTTGTATTATCTGTAAGAGTAACATAGAAGTTTGTCTTTGTTGAGGAGATAGTACTGCTCGCGCTATCAACATTTAGAGTATATGTTACGCGGTCTAAGAGTGTTTTTGCTGTAAGGACCACAGGGGTTGATACTACACCAGCTGCCTCTGCTGCGATGTGTACATCGTATGAGGTGTCATCTTTGAGGTTCTCAATCTTAACAAGACGATCTGTTGCCTCGGCGTCAAGCTCTGCGCCGTTTGTCATGATCTGCTCTGCAGTGATGTCGCGCGAGCCTGTCTCGATGCATAGATACTTTACGGCTCTTGCATTTGTTGCCGTGTATGTGAATGTGATATAATCCACGCCGATATCGTTGCCGATGGTTGCTGTTACACTTGCCGCTGCTGTGGTCTTGGCACTCTTTGAGGCACTTAGCTGTGAGCCGCCATCATTCTTTGCCGCTGCATATATGATGTACTCTGTATCTGGCACCAACGCTGTGAGGGTAACATTGGCATTAGTGTTTGCGTCTGCCACTGTTCCGTTCGAGAAGATATCATCAATTGTTGGAGCCGTAATATCGCTTGCCAAACATATATATGCAACATCGTCAGCGTTTGTTGTTGTGATTGTTGCTGTGATTGAGTCTTGTGCTGTTGCAGTAATAGCAACATCAATAGTTACTTCTCGTACCTCTGGTGTTGGGTCATCCTTTGCACATGCGTTTGCTGTTGTCATTGCCACAATCGCAAACGCCATCTTCATAAAGTTTTGCATTTTCATTGTTTTGTAGTTATTATAGGTTTATACTAAATTGTTTTTATCTTTGTATATCAATTAGTTAGCTTTATGCCGACTAATGGATATCTGTTTATTTCTGTACTAAAATAGTTTAATATATTTATAATATGTTTATTTCTGCGAGAGCAAAGGTAGGTAAAAAAACTAAATATCCAAATATATTCTCAATATAAATGAATAATAAATTAATTTAATATATTACTAAAAACATTTAGAAAGTGATTTTATGCGCAATCCTATTGCTAATTAAAAAAAATATTTTTAGTTTTGCAAAAGAATTTAGTTAACCATATTTACTATACCTAAATTATATTTATATATGAAAAGAAATCTTGCTTTATTTGCCATTATTATGCAGTGCTTAATAGTGTTGGGCGTATCCTGTGCTAAGGAAAGTGGGGATAGTGGGCCAATATTACCTCCACAAGTCGAAGAGCCAACACCTCTTACCGAGAGTCATACATTGATAATATACATGCAGGGTAATAATGGTCTTGCGGAGTTTATGGATAACAATTTGCAGAGAATACTTACTGCTTATTACGAGGTGCCTGCAGATTTAGGTCGCGTGATAATATTCTACGACCGTGGGAACTACACTCGACTTACTGAGCTATACATAAATGATGGCATGGCAAAACAGCGACTTATTGAGGAGTATGCGACATCCACCTCGACTGTAGACAAGGAGTTTATGGAGGAGGTTTTTGCTAAGGCCAAGGAGGTTGCACCTGCAGAGAGTTATGGTCTGATTTTATCGTCACATGGTGGCGGTTGGGTGCCTGCAGATTTGTATGATGTATATCTTTTGGGTGAGGGGTCGCGTGCTGAATCTCCTGTGGCGCGCCCGATGTTCTATGGTCAGGACGACTATGATTGTATGGATATCCCTGACTTGGTTGATGCTATAAGCGATATTCACTTCAACTACATAATCTTCGACGCTTGCTTCATGGGAAATGTTGAGGCGTTGTATGATATGCGTCATAGTGCTGACTATATCATTGCGTCGCCTGCCGAGGTTTTGGGTAGTGGATTTCCGTATGAGACGATGATACCTAAGCTCTTCGAGTATGAGGGTCATCAGCTTAGGGAGATATGTGAGGATTACATGGAGTTTTATAATGGCTCTTCGGGTACCATTTCGCTTGTTGATTGCTCTAAGTTTGATCAGTTGGCGGTGGCAATGAGAGATGTTTTGTCGTCGGGCGACGAGTCAGATGCTGATATAGAGACCATACAGGCGTTTGACAACTTCTCTAATCATCTATTTCTTGACCTTGAGAGCTATGTTGAGCAGATAGCAACCACTGAGGGTTTGCTGGCATTTCGTGAGGCTATGGAGGATGTTGTACTCTATACCGACCACACCGATACAATCCTCACAACGACAGGCGCGGAGGATTACTTTACGGTTGTTCGTTCTTCGGGTCTTACAACCTATGTCAAGCAGGAGGGTTGCCCTGTAACTTATGATGAGTGGTTGAAGACTTCGTGGGCGCAGGCGATAGGTGCCAAATAGTTTGTAATGATGGATATAACTTTTTTGGTAATGATGCAAAAAGTGGCGCTTTTCGGCGCTAAGATTGGGCGAGAAGTTTATTCTTCTCGCTCTCTCTTTTCTAAAAGGGCTCTTTCCGCATTACTCTTGCCCGTGGGTACATAACTACATTTTATTCTCATAACACAGAGAGTGAATAAAAAGTGTATTTTGTCGTTACGCTTGCCCTCAAAATGCTCATTTACGCTCAGTAAACTCCGCTTTTTCGGGCTTCGCAAGCCTAAAACTACATCTTTTTATTCACTCTCTTTAGGTTATGGAGGCTGACTAAGTTACTTTTTAGTCAGCCTCTTCTATTACTTTCGTCTTACAAACCTCAGTGAGTGAGGTGTTGTCTGCTTGATGATTATACGCTCGTCGAAGGCGTAGCGATGATACAACTCATCGTTGTAGTAGCGTATTGTCACCATCTCGACATCCTCAATCTTCTCTACATCGAAGCCTTCGGCCTTAAGCTCCGAGATGGCATCATCTATATGCCATGAGGCATCCACAGCCATGTAGAGGTTAACCGCAGAGTTGTGTACGAGATTTGTGCGGATGCGGTGACTCTCGAAGATAGTGAAGACCTTGGCAAACTTCTCCTCAAGGACAAACGAGAGGTCGCGCGAGTGGAGATTTAGAAGCACTTGGTTGCTCTTCTGAACCATTATCGGCTCGTAGGCGCGCTCCACATCGCCTGTGATAATGGAGCCTGCGGCGCTCTTGTTGCCGAATGGACGAACATACAGCGGGATGTTCTTCTGCTGTAGAGGCTTGATGGTCTTAGGGTGGATAATTTGCGCACCGCTGTAGGCCATCTCTATGGTATCCATGTAGTTCAGGCGGTCAATCTTCTTTGCGTCGGGGAATATCTTTGGGTCGGCATTTAGAATACCATCCACATCCTTCCATACGCTCATTGACTCGGCATCGAGGACATTGGCAACGATAGCAGCTGAGTAGTCCGAGCCTTCGCGTCCGAGTGTTGTGGTTGTGCCATCAGGTGCTCCACCGATAAAGCCCTGACCGACGAATACCGTAACACCCTTGTCTTCAATTTCACGCTTTAGACGCACAGCCGTAGCCTCAATGTTGACATTTGCATCCTTGTGACGCTGTTCGGTGAGGAATGCTCTACGCATATCCACCCAGCAGTTCTTCACCCCGTGACCATTTAGGTAGTTCGATATTATGGTTGTAGATACCAACTCGCCAAAGGCAACAATCGTGTCGTACCATAGCTCGGCATCGGATGAGCGGTATATGGTGTTACGCACCGTGTTACGGAGCTGTTGGAAGAGGATGTCAACCTGTTCGATGGTGATATCTGCGCCCATAAGGTCGTCGATGATACCGCGATGATAGGCGTAGCTTGCATCGATACGCTCCATGGCTAACTCCTGCTCACCCCTTTGCATCGCCTCAAAGACGCCCTCAAGAGCATTTGTTGTCTTGCCCATGGCAGAAACGATGATAAAGAGGTCGCTCTCGCCGGTGACAATATTTAGGAGGTTTCTCACTCCCGCAGCATTCTTTACAGATGCTCCACCAAACTTATATACTTTCATGATTATTCAGTTTTGTTTCCCGAACAAATTTACTATTTTTTTCAAAACGAAAAAAGAAAAGAGAGTGAATAAAAAGTGTTTTTTGTCGTTCTTTGTTGTTATAAGGCATCATCTACTTCCGCTAACGAATTATCTCAGCAATGGGCAGTACGCCATAGTACAGCCCATCGCCTCGAAATTCGCCGAGCGTTGTATCTAATACCTTCTAACAACAAATGCTTGCCCCGGGAATGCTCATTTACGCTTAAGTAAACTCCGCTTTTTCGGGCTTCGCAAGCCTAAAACTACATCTTTTTATTCACTCTCTTATGTTATGGGGGCTGACCAAGTTACTTTTTAGTCAGCCCCTTCACAAATAATTTATAAGTGATTACTCCTCTACATACTCGTAAGCCTTAGACTCGCCAACCTTACAGTACAATGAGTTTGCAACCTCCCAGTTACCGTTAGTAGTCTTTGTAGATACGATGATAAGAACACCCATATTCTCAGCAACCCACTTAGTGCTTGTTAGTGGAATAGAGCAAGAGTACTCGTAAGTTTTTTGTGCTTCTTGAATACCAATCTCAAGACCTGCCAAGTTTGATTTAGTGACACCCTCAGATGTATTTCGGAGACACCAGTTGTATAGCTTATGAGAATCCTTGGTAGCTCCTGCCTGATTAGGACTCCAGATATTATTCTCAAGCAACCATGCGTTGATAGCGTACTCCTGAGTTACATTGAACTTAAGCTGTGCAGAACAGATGATGTTGTCAACATTAGTAGCGGCAGCCATTGAAATACCTACATCTGCGCCATCCTCCTTGATATAACCCTTAAGCATGTTTTCTAGATATGCTATTGTTCGACTTGCGACCTTACCACCATTGAAGTTCATGCAAATATATGGATATCCGTCAGGAGAGTGGTACTGATTTACTATATTGGCAGCTGCAGAGTTACCAGGATCTCCGGTAGCGTAACCGCCGGCGTGGCAAGCAACCTCGTTGTAGTGGTCGTGCCATGCAGTCTTAGCAAAAGACTCGAATAGGTCTACAACCGTTGGACACCAACCGCAATTAATACCAGTGTGGTCAATAAAGATTGCACGGTGGTTGAATGCATAGTTGTCTGGTTGTGGATCCTCTGGAATTTCGAGCGATACCTCAGAAACGATGATAGTTACAGTGTTAGATATCTCACTATTGAGAGTAGCATAGAATTCGTATGTACCAGGAGTGCTAATCTTGCATTTAGCATTCTTAACTATATTAAGATCTGGATCATAGATAGTTGCAAGCTTAGTTACATTCTGGTCGATACTGTCGGTTACGGTGAACTTAATTTCCTCGCCTACAGATACAGAAGTCTTCTCTGCAGTCAAAGTAATAGCACCTACAGGCTCAATTACAGGCTCATCGGGATCTGTACAAGCTGTAAAGCCTACTACTGTTGCGCACATTAGCGCAAAGAATTTTGTTAGTTTCATAGCTTTAATTGTTTTTTAAGTTTTAAATTGTTAATTATCAATTATTTCTTATAGTCGTATGTTACGCTACCGCCAATAGGGCATATCGCAACATTTTCTACCTTATATTTGCCTTTGTCATCTTTAGCACTCACAATCAGCATAACCTTCATATTCTCCCTTACCCAGTCGCCTCTCTTGATGTTGAGCTTCATAACAGAAGAGCTTGTCTCGCCGACTGCTATGGTGCCAAGATCAAAACCCGTCATAGGCTCAGTGATGGCTGCCTGACGAATGGCGTTATTGTGGGTGTTCATCCACTCATTGCCATTTGCGCCCGTTTGCGGAGCGTAGATACCATCCTCCAGAAGCCATGCGTTGATGCGGTACTCGTTCTCTACAGCTGCCTTTACCTCGGCGTTTACCACAACAGATGTTGAAGCGAATGATGCTGAGGCAGCAATACCTGCATCGGCACTCTCCTTCCACAAAGCATCAATATTCTGCTTGATAACCTCAGCATTTGCCGTTGATTTGATATCAGTCAAGAAGTTGAATGTTAGAGTAGGGTAGCTCGATATGCCGAAGTAGCTTGAAATTGCATTTGCAGCATCTGAACCTGCAGGATCTGTAGCTGTGAAAGAGTGAGCCATAGCCTCATAGTATTTGTTGTGATACTTCAACACAGGGTTTTCTGTCTCCTCTGTACCCTCTACAACCTCCTCGGCAACCTCCTTGAGAGCAGTCATCATATTTGGACAATATGTGCATGTGTTACCAGTGTGGTCCACAAGGAGAATACGGTGATTGAACGATGTATTGGCCTTGTCGCTATCCTCAGGCAGTGCAGGAGGAGTGGGAGTTACGGCAACCTTGATATTATCCGAAATAAGCCCCTGCTCACCTACTACAGCGTAGAACTCATAATCACCATCCACAGTCGGAGTAAAGGGGTTATCCACACGGGTAAACTCTATGCCATCGAATATTGCTGCCTGCTCTGTGACATCTGCACCATCCAATGTAACGGTAAAGGTGATCGGTGTGTTGACAACTATTGAGTAACTATCCGCAGTAAGTGTCGGCTTATTTAAGTCGCTCTCACCCTTGCCGCTGTTTGTTCCCGTTGTTGGCTCACAGCTTACCAAAAGTGTTGCTATAGTTGCAATTAGCGATATGTATTTTGCAAACTTCATACTTTAGCTCTTTTAGAATGACATGGTGAACGCAAGGTTGAAACCTGTGTAGGCAGGCTGATAGCGACATGCACCACCTGAACATACATAACCTGCACGGTTGCGACCGTATGCCAACTGTACTCGATAGCTGCTGTGAGTATATGTGGCACCTACCTGATAGTAGTGCATCAAGTAGTGCTTCTCTGTTGAAGCACTATAGTTCAGATCTGTCTCCTCAAAGTTCCACATATCGCTTACATAGAAGCTGAACTTAGGGGCAAGGTTATACTCAATCAAACCGGCTACCCAGTCGCCCTCATAATCATCCGATGAGAGATACTGAAGCTCAACTCGCATTGAGTGCTTCTTGTTGAACTTGTAGGTTACATCACCAACAAAGATGTGTGATGCACAGTAGTGTGCGCCATCCTCCAAAGTATCTGAGTGATTTAATGACTCATCCCACTTCTGGAAAGAGTACAAGAATGTGGTCTTTAGCTTTTTCGACCACTGTCTGTCAATGTCGAAGTTGATATCCAACCAAGCGTTGCGACCCTCTATAATTCGGTTAGAGTCATACATCCAACCATGGTCAAGAGTGTTGAACATTGAGAAGTTGGCGTGGAAGTTCCAATACTTGCCGCGTGCCTTAGGGTTACGCAAAGAGTAGTAAACATCCACCTGACCACCAATCTCACCACCAGTAAATACTGTGCAACCACGATAAGGGTTAAGACCTGCAAGCATATAGGTGTGCTGACGAGTTAGCAGTGGAATGTAGTTGATTACATTACCACCTCCAAGAGCCTCAAAACTGAACTCTCCGAGACGGATATCAATCGGCGCAACCATGTTCTCCTGACGACGGAATGTACCTGAGACTGAGAACCTTTTGTAGTTGTAGCCCATGTCGATGTTGATTACATTGCCATCCGATGGATTTCTGTCGATAGAACTAAAGTCATTGTTAAGTTTCTTTGCATACTCACCGCGGAGTGTGAAACCTGCATACTCAAAGTTCGCACGACCCGATACCATGTTAAGTATCTCATCTTCAAGCGTTCCACCGTGCATTGGATGGGTCATTGCCTCGAAATCGTTGAGCTTACGACCTACATAGCTACCCTCGATGCCGATGATGCCGTTATACCAACCAATCATATCAGATACTGAGAGTGAGAGATCGCCACCCCATACCAAAGTCTCGGAACGAGAGTCGTACAAACGAGGCTTACCTGCCAAAACCTTAACATTTGCCATGTTGTTTAGGTTATAGCTTGCGCGGGCACCAAATAGTGAGTTGTTAAAACCAAGTGCGCGCTCCTCGTATGAACGGAAGATAAGTCCGTTACCAAACTGATCGTAGATATCACCTACGCGTACACCCCAATTATCAGCCTCATACTGAGCGTATACAGAGAGGAAATAGGTGTTGTAGGTGTCGCGCTGCTGATATTTGGCTACATCGTAACCATTGATAGCAGGCAAGAAACCGTCGAGCTGTACTCCCGCTGAGAACTTGTTCAAATTGTAGTCCACCTTGAGGTAGTCGTGTGAACCGATATCTCTCTTGACGGCATTGTCTGAGTTTAATTCAACGAGTTGCTTATCTTCAAGGTAGTAGATGCTATTGCTCTCCAACGCTACTGATACCTGACCCTCGCCAACCTTAATCTGGGCCGATGCCTCATTTGCAGAAAGAGTTACACAGAGTGCAGTACCTAAAAAGAGTAAAAATTTCTTCATCTTTCGAAAGGTTATTTCAGCGCACAGAGGAGCTGCATAGTCGCAGCTCCCTGTACACATGGTTTATTGCTTATTTAAGTGCCTTGATCTTCTCGAACAACTCCTGCTCGCTACCCGGTGTGTAGCCTGAGTGTGAGTAGACAATATTACCCTCACCATCAACGATGAATGTGTGTGGTGTGAGGCTTACATTCATAGCACGCTTGAAATCCTGATTCTTGTCGTAAACGCATACATAGTCGTCCCAACCCTGACCCTGAGTCATTGCGCGAGCGCGGCTCAATGTACGAGCATCGTCAACAGATACTGCTACAACCTTGAAGTTCGCCTCCTCCAACCAGTCGTAGAGGTTGTCGTTGATAGCGTTAAGCTCCATGATACATGGCTTGCATGTTGTAGACCAGAAGGAGATAATCATTGGAGTGCCATCTACCAAGTCTCGTGTAGAGATAACCTTAGCCTCCTGATTCTCAACCTTAACATCTGGAAGCATCTGTGCCGATGCACTAACACCCACGAAGAGGGCAGCCATCAAAAACAAAAATTTTTTCATAGTACTATAAGAAGTTTTAAGTAAATAATTATCTCATTACCAAATATTAAGGGCGACTATTCATCTGTTTACAACAATACCTAAAGCAAACATCACACCCTTTATATATTATATCTGTGCGCAAGATAGTGATTTTTTGGCAAACAACATTATTTTTTCTAAAAAAATTACGGTTCTCGGAGCAAAAAAAGCGAAAAAGTGCGTTTGTCACTGACCTATAACGCATTAAACGGCAAACCTCGGAAATGGTAACAAAGGCAAAAAAGCAAGGAAATGAAAGGTAATGAAACAGAACGGTTGCCA
>JAFXBB010000141.1 GCA_017521945.1 Alistipes sp.
AATTACACCATATCCGCAGGATCTTGCAAACTTAAACCCCTCCACAGAGGTCGTTTTGCGGTGCAAATATATATACTTTTTATATTATGTGCAACTTTATTTAGCATTTTCTTAAAAATTTTTCATATTTTTGTCTTTTGAACACGATTTATGGGCGAAAAAGAATTCGTCATAATGACAAAAAAGGAGTATTATGCCAAAAAATATAACCTTGCAGTTGTCGCCAAAGCAGGCTGCAGATGAGAAGTTTTACTTAGCGCGTGCTGCGCAGCAGCTCGGTATTCGTCAGAGTGACATAGCCCTTGCGCGTGTGGTGAAGCGTTCGATAGATGCGCGTCAGCGTATGGCGAAGGTAAACCTCTCGTTGGAGATATATGTTGATACAGAACCTCAGCCTGCGCCATTGCATTTTGACTACCCAGCGGTGGATAACGGCACGGAGGTTATAGTTGTAGGCTCAGGTCCTGCGGGACTATTCACCTCGTTGCGTCTTATAGAGCTTGGTTTCAAGCCGATACTTTTAGAGCGTGGCAAGTCGGTGCTTTCGCGCAAGCATGACATCGCGCAGATAAATCGTGGTGGCGATGTAAATCCCGACTCTAACTACGCCTTTGGTGAGGGTGGTGCAGGCACATTCTCCGATGGTAAGCTCTTCACGCGAAGCAAGAAGCGTGGCGACTACAACAAGGCATTGCAAACCCTTGTATGGCATGGAGCCAATCCTAACATCCTTTTTGAGGCACATCCACATATTGGTACGGATAAGCTCCCGCGCATAATATCTAATATATGTAAGACCATCACAGAGCGCGGTGGTAAGGTGTTGTTTGAGAGTCGTGTTTCGGGCTTTGTCATCAAGAATAACCGTATTACGGGAGTTAAGGTGGGTGATAGCACCATTGAGGGTGCGGCTGTGGTTTTGGCTACAGGACACTCGGCACGCGATATATATGAGTTGTTACATCAGCAGGGTATAGCTATCGAGGCTAAGCCATTTGCCATGGGTGTGCGCATAGAGCATCCTCAGAGGCTTATCGACAGCATACAATATCATCGTGAGGAGCGCGGTGAGTGGTTGCCTGCGGCGAGCTATTCGCTTGTAAGTCAGGAGGCTGGGCGTGGTGTCTACTCCTTCTGTATGTGTCCGGGTGGTTTCATCGTGCCAGCCATGACCGATACAACGCAGTCGGTGGTTAATGGTATGTCGCCAAGTGGTCGTAACTCGGCATTTGCCAATTCGGGTCTTGTGACGGAGGTGCGCTTGGAGGATTTCGAGCATCTGAGGGGCGAGTGGGGCGAGTTGGCAGGACTACGCTATCAGCAGCTCTTCGAGCAGTTGGCAAGGGAGCATAGTGGCGATAAGCAGGTAGCTCCAGCGCAGCGTGTTTCGGATTTTGTGGCGGGTCGTGCTTCACACTCGTTGCCTCGTACATCCTATATCCCCGGATTGACACCTTCGCGCTTGGATCAGTGGATGCCGGAGGTGATAGGTGCGCGTCTTAGAAGTGGTATCGCCACCTTTGGCAAGAGGATGAAGGGTTTTGTTTCGGACGAGGCCATCGTTGTAGGTGTAGAGTCAAGAACATCTACACCTGTGCGCATACCTCGTGACCCTGAGACACTTATGCATACACAAATAGAGGGACTGTTCCCTGCAGGTGAGGGCGCTGGCTACGCTGGCGGTATTGTCTCTGCTGCCCTTGATGGTGAGCGTATTGCCGACGCTGTGGCTCGCTATTGCAAGGCTCACAATCTATAATTGGGATGAGTGTTGCCTCTATCATAGCGACCCTTATAGGTTATATCGCGCTACTCTTCTTTGTTGCGTGGCGCTCGTCACGCGGTATGGATAGCAATACTTTTTTTACGGGCGGTCGTAACACGCACCGCTTTGTGGCATCTGTGGCGATGGTTGGAGCAGCCATGTCGGGGGTTACATATATCTCTGTTCCGGGTAGTGTTGCTGCGGATGGTTTCTCATATCTGCAAACTTGTGCGGGTTTTTTTGTTGGCTATATCATTATAGCTGTGGTGCTTGTGCCGTTGTACTACCGTATGGGTGTGGTGTCGCTGTATGAGTATTTAGATAGACGCTTTGGTGGTGTTGCGTGCAGTACAGGAGCATGGTTCTTCTTTATTGCAAAAATCCTCTCAGCCTCGTTGCGTGCCTATATCATTTGTGTGGTTTTGCAGGGTTTGTTGTACGATAAGCTGGGGGTGTCGTTCGAGGTTAATGCCCTTGTTATGATGTTCTTTGTATGGCTCTATACGCGTCGGGGAGGTGTGAAGTCGGTAGTGTGGGTCGAGATGCTCAAGACGCTGATAATGGTGTGTAGTATTATTGTATGTACACTGCTTGTTATCCATGCTCTGGGGCTTGATTTTAGTGGTGCTGTTTCGGCTATTTCCCAGAGTAGTTACTCTCAGGTACTCTTCCTTGATAACCCCTTAGATAGACGATATTTCTGGAAGCAGTTTGTTGCAGGCATATTCCTTGTGGTGGCGATGACGGGACTCGATCAGGATATGATGCAGACGGTGCTGTCGTGTAGAAATAGGCGGGATGCTCAGCAGGGGCTGTTAAGCTCTATTGTGGTGCAGATTGTGGTTATTGTGTTATTCCTTGCTTTAGGCTCACTTTTATATTTATATGTTGATAATTGGGGTGTTGGTGTTGCAAGTGGAGATGAGCTGTTTGGCTTTGTGGCTATAGATTGTGGGCTTCCTGCTATTGCGGGTATTCTCTTTTTGCTGGGTGTAGTAGCTTCGACCTATTCATCTGCAGGCTCGGCACTTACGGCACTTACAACCTCTTTTACGCTCGATGTCCTTAAGCTGCGTAGACGCTACGATGAACATACCGAGGAGGGGAGTGCTACCATCTCCCGTGTAAGGGGTAGGGT
>JAFXBB010000142.1 GCA_017521945.1 Alistipes sp.
GAATAAAAAGATGTAGTTTTAGGCTTAAGTTCCTTTTCACCGCTC
This sequence comes from Alistipes sp., assembly GCA_017521945.1. Taxonomy (GTDB): domain Bacteria; phylum Bacteroidota; class Bacteroidia; order Bacteroidales; family Rikenellaceae; genus Alistipes. The sequence continues at coordinate 46 of JAFXBB010000142.1, forward strand.
ACGCTCGGCATAGTCTGCAAGCAGCCTCTGCCCTCGCTTAATCGCGGCGCTGCGAAGCCCGAAAAAGCGGAGTTTACTTAAGCGTAAATGAGCATTCCCGGGGCAAGCATTTTGTTGTTAGAAGGTATTAGATACAACGCTCGGCGAATTTCGAGGCGATGGGCTGTACTATAGCGTACTGCCCATTGCCGAGATAATTCGTTAGCGGAAGTAGATGATGCCTTCTAACAACAAAGAACGACAAAATACACTTTTTATTCACTCTCTTTTGAACTCTATTAAGGGAGGTCTGTAGATTAGGTTGAGCCTGTCTTTATTTGTTTTGCTAAGATTTCTCGTCTACCTCCAAAGAAGCGGGGGCGAGCAATATAACTATCCGAAGATAAGAGAGCCACCAAAATAACCGATAAAGTTTCCAAAACAACAAGTAGCATATATACTGATTATAGAGCAATTCTCTATTAATTTGCACTTTTTTACTACCTCTTGTCCAATATAATCAGAAAAATTTATTACCTTTGTAAAACAAAGGTATGCACCCACAGATATAGCAATGTGACTAACTGATTATTAGTCACTTAATGGATATTAGCAGCTGTATCGATGTTTGTAGAGTAAGCGTTTGGCATTACCGAAGCATCTGGTAATTACTGCTCATTTGTGCATATTTTGGAATTGAAATAATAATTTATTGGGGATAGTTATGAAAAAGTTATTTTCATTTTTGATGCTTGCAACCATCATTGCTACAGGTTGTGACAAGGAGAAGGAGTATAGCGACACACTCGGTACGGGCGAGCAAACCGTCACTCCATCTTTCGTATTTGAAGAGGGTACATACCTTACGCCAAATATCGGCAGCGATGGCGGTGCATTGCGCTACAACTTTACCACAAACTCAACATGGGCGGTAACAACAAGTGGCACATGGGTTACTATTGAGCCTGCAAGTGGCGACGCTACAGCCACAAGCTTTAGCATGATTGTTGCCAAGAACGACACAGGTCGTGAGCGCACCGCTGTGGTAAGAGTGGAATATGGCAAGAACCTAAGCCTCAATATAACAGTATACCAGAGTGCTGAGCTATGCGCCACTAATGAGGTAGCATACAAGAGTACTAATGGTGAGGTAATCACCCCAACAACCGTTGAGGGCTTTGGCGCTACATTTATCGACAACACCTACGCTGACGGCTATGGTAAGCTACGCTTCGAGGGCGATGTAAAGAGCATCCCTGCCGAGGCATTCAAGGGTTGTATAACTCTTCAGAGCATCATCCTCCCAGATAACCTTGAAGTTATTGACAGCTACGCCTTTGAGGGGTGTAGAGCGCTGGATGGAGTAACCATCGGAGATAGCGTAACCACTATCGGTAGTGGCGCATTCAGCGGATGTAGAGCTCTTAAAACAGCAGAGCTTGGCGAGGGCGTCACCACTATTGGCGATAAAGCATTCTATGAGTGTTCACAGCTTGCGAGCATTAGCATTCCTGAGAGTGTTAACGCCATTGGCGAGTATACATTCTACAACAATATATCGCTTGTGAATGTCACCTTGGGCAATAATCTAAATAGCATCGAAGACCACGCCTTTGCATTCTGCACATCACTCTCTGAGATTACCATCCCTGACAGTGTTAAGGATATTGAGACCTACGCATTTGCTGACTGCACATCCCTTAGCAAGCTCTATTTGGGCAATAGTGTTGAGACAATCGGAGATCACGCCTTCACATATTGTACTGCTCTTAGCAACATTCAAGTTTCAAATAGCCTTAAGAGCGTTGGCAACTTCTCATTCTATCGATGCGAGGAGCTTACATCGATTAATCTTGGCGGGTCGTCGCTCATAAGTGTGGGTGAGTCATCATTCTCAAACTGCGTCAACCTCACAAGCATAACACTCCCTGCAACTATTACAGAGATCGGCGATAGGGTTTTGTTTGGTTGCGATAAGCTCCAGAGTATCAACTGCTCAGCCGTAACCCCTCCAGCGCTTGGCAATAACGCCTTCGACACATATAAGATTGTCAATGTAGGCGACAATCAGGATAGGTATGATATTGCCGCCATTGGCGCATCAATCAATGTGCCTGCTGAGTCGGTAGATAAATATAAGTCTGCAGAGGGTTGGGCAAACTACGCATCTAAGATTGTAGGCAAGGATTTCTAAATCTTGTAACACATACCACATGAAAATGGGGGCTGACTAAAAAAGTTATTTAGTCAGCCCCTTCATCTATCATCTGTTGTCTATTAGTTTATCTCAACGCCATTGTCTGAGCTACCGCCGTTGGTTATTGTGATAGCGGTGTTTGGGTTCTCAGGCATCTCGCCACCCTCGGTGATATTAAAACCCAAGCCATTCTCCGCGCCACCATAACCGATATTTACAGTTACTACGGTTGTAGTGTTGCGTACAAATGTCACCTTGTGTGAGCCAAGAGGCACTACAGTATCATCCTCGCGGATGTAGTTGATATTTACCGTTCCCTCCTCAGAGTAGTCGCTCTTTAGCCAAGCACTGCTAACCCAATGGAATGTATAGATATCGAAATACTCATTGCTCTCAGCAAGGTTGAGTGTAACAAGTGGAGACTCTGACATCTGAATCTCCAAAGTGCCCACATTTGCCGACTGACCCTGAGCCACAAACTTAACACCGTATGATGTGCGACCCATATCAATAGTAGCCTTGCCATTGTTGCTTGGGATATAACCCTTTAACTCGCCATAGAAACGCTCAGTATTTGGGCGGTGGTATAGGCCGTGAGGATTCTTTAGATAGGTATGTCCACTACCTAACCCGGGCAAAATATCCAACCCATAGTTAAAGCTTGTTGAGATAACGACAGGGGAGGTAAAACTTACATCGAATGGTTCCCTATAAGCACCATTATCAGAAAGAACCTTCTCCTTACCATCCTTAACCATTGTAGCTACGAATTTGTACTGATAGCCTACAAGAAGGTCAATCTTGATATTTGATGGATCATCGAAGAGACCATAGGCGTAGTTTGTCCAAGTTGGAGTACCCTCAACATTTGCAGGGGCTGAGTAAACATTGATACCATAGAGGTCGTTGTTCTCGGCGCTACGCAAAGGCTCATAGTCAACCTCAATCTCGCCACCGAAGCCAAGAGATACGGTGTAGTATTCAGCCGATGGTGTCTCTGGCGTTTCAGGCAGTGTGATAAAATCGTTAAGTGTTTCGCACGATGTTGCACCAAACAACACTGCGCAAAGAGCAAATAGTAGATGTTTTGCCTTCATAATAGATAATTGTTTGTATCCGCGCACCTCCAACAACGGGTTAGTACAAAAAGAAAGTGTGGAGATGATTAGTTTATCTTTCGGAGGCTCTGGTAAGCCTAAGCACAAATAAACAATACCCCACACTCGTATTGAGCATAGGGTATAGAACACCCCAGACTTAGCAATACGGAGTGACGAGTGTGTTGCTCACCTTGTGCTTTGAAATTTACCAGATTTCCGAAAAGGTTAAAAGCTAATACACTTTCATCAATAATATGTCAACTAAGAACGCACTCTTAGTGTTACAAAGTTAGATAAAATTTTCCTTTCGACAAAATTATCTGACATATAAAACGGCAGAGCTTTTTAATTTTACTAATTACTCTGTACTAATTAAAAAGCATCGGTGATAGGTCTAAAGGTTGTAACAACTGATATAAGCACAAAAAAAGGACAGACCTTGAGGTCTGTCCTAACTTTTGAATCAAGTAACTACTACTTGTTCTTCTTATCGTAGCGCTTTGCGTAACGGCTCATAAACTTATCCACACGACCAGCTGTATC
>JAFXBB010000143.1 GCA_017521945.1 Alistipes sp.
CCCAACCAAAAAGATTCGCCGTTTTAACTACGACCTCCGTAATAAAAAGAGTGATACTACGGACCAGAATAAGGAGTAAATTATTTAGCATACTTTTTGCTAAGCAATATTTTTTCTGGTAAAAAGTTTGCAAATTAAAAAATTAAGTGTACTTTTGTGCGCTCTTATTCAAGAGCCACACAATGCTGTTGTAGCTCAGTGGTAGAGCACTTCCTGGGTAAGGAAGAGGTCGTCAGTTCAAGCCTGATCAACAGCTCACGAAAAGCAAGTGTTACCTTTAGGTGACACTTGTTTTTTGTTATTTATTGTACATGGTTGCACTGACGACCTCTAAAGCCCCTCCTTTGACAAAGGAGGGGTTTGTGGAGGAATGTAAATATAACCCTGTGGGTGCCTCAGCACCCACGAGTTCAAGCCTCGTCAACAGCTCAAAGCGGCAAAGGTCACCTTCAGGTGGCCTTTGTTGTTTTGTGGTGTTATGGCGCAGAACTCGTGACCTCAAAGCCCTCCTTCTCAAAGGAGGGTTTGGGTGGATCGTAAATATATCCCGACGGGTGCATCAGCATCCGTCAGTTCAAGCCTGATCAACAGCTCAAAGCGAAGGGTTTAGTCTTATGGCTAAATCCTTCGTTTTGCATTTTATTTAGGGATTGTACTAACGACCTCTAAAGAGGCTGACTAAAAAGCAACTTAGCCAGCCTCTTTTCTGATAGAACAGTTTATTTACACAAAATCACACTCCCTGATAAGGGTTTTTAGGCAAAATATTCGCTTTTACAAAAGTGTTTCATTAACTTTGTAGTCCGAACTAAGAAACCGAGAGTATGAAGAAATGTGTGATTGGCATAGGTAATGCGCTTACCGATATGCTTGTCAACCTATCGAATGACAATGTACTTGCTGAGTATCAGCTTGCTAAAGGCTCTATGAGCCTTGTGGATAGTCAGCTCCAGACCGCCATATCTAAGTCCGTAGCGGGATTACCCTACTCGCTATCATTGGGTGGCTCGGCGGCGAATACTATTCGTGCAATGGCGCGTCTTGGCACTCCTACAGCCTTTATCGGCAAGGTGGGCGAAGATACCACGGGCGACTTCTACGAGCAGGCGTTGCGCAACTTAGGCATTGCGCCCTACATCTTGCGCTCCGAGAATAAGTCGGGTAAGTGCGTAGCGTTGGTATCTAAGGATGGTGAGCGCACCTTTGTAACACACCTTGGCGCGGCACTCGACCTTACTGCCGAGGAGATAGATAGCGCAATATTCGACAGCTACGACTACCTATATATCGAGGGATACCTTGTTCAGGACCACGACCTTATACGCAAGACCATAGAGCGCGCCAAGGAGCATGGACTAAAGGTTGTTATAGACCTTGCATCGTTCAATGTTGTGGAGGAGAACCGCGACTTCCTGCGCGATATTGTCGAGCGTTATGTTGATATTCTCTTTGCCAACGAGGATGAGGCACGCGCCTTCAGTGGCGAGAGCGAGCCGATAAACGCGCTGCAGTATATAAGCAGTATGTGTGAGTTGGCTATCGTGAAGATTGGCACACGCGGCGCACTTATCAAGCGTGGCGAGGAGCTTGTACATGTGGGCATCATGGCAGCAGCCAAGCGTGTAGATACCACAGGTGCTGGCGACTTCTACGCCGCGGGCTTTATGGCGGGATTGTGCGAGGGATTATCGTTGCGTCAATGTGGTACTATGGGTGCTATTGCTGCCGGTAAGGTTATTGAGATTGTCGGCACAACCCTCAGCGAGGAGGCGTGGGGCGAGATAGAGAGCCTCTGCAACAGAGTTCGCACCGAGCAGTATCTTTTCTAAACTAATAAGTGGCATAAACGACAATAGGCTGACTCGTGGGTCAGCCTATTGCTATTTATCGTGCTACAAACTATTTGTTTGTATCAACCTCGGTGTCAACGATTTCGCCATCCTCGATTGTAACCTCGTCGCCCTCAGGCATCTCGCCACTCTCAAGGAACTCAACACCTACACCACTTGCCTCACTGGCATCATCCATGCTAACATTTACAACGGTTGTAGCGTTGCGCTTAAATGTTAGGTTATGTGTACCCAATGGCACTGTTGTACCATCCTCACGAATAAGACGAAGCACTACAGGGAATGTCTCTGAGTAGTTGTTATCAAGCCAAGCCTCACGAACATTGTAAAATGTATAGATATCAGATACCTGATTACTCTCTGCAAGGTTTAGGTTAATCTGCATAGCACCATCCATAAGAATCTCCAAAGTACCGCTACCAGCATTCTTACCCTTAGCGATATACTTAGCGCCAAACGATGTACGCTTTAGCTGAATCTTAGCCTTACCGCCCTTATCACCAGGAGTATAGCCCTCTAACTCTCCATAGTAACGCTCAAGATTTGGACGTTCAGGACTCTGAAGATATCCATTAAAATTTAGACATGAATAACCACCCCCTAAATCCCATCTATGGTCATCCAAACCATACTTGAAATTATCTGAAACAACTGCACTAATAGGAGAGTAATATTCTTCACCCAAATACACATCGTTCTCCCATTGTCCAAAATGATAAAGTTTCTCCTTACCATCCTTAACCATTGTAGCCACAAACTTATACTCATAGCCCTTCAAAAGGTTAATAGATATGTTGTCAGTTGAGTAAAATGCGCCATAAGCAAATGGCTTCCACTCTGGCCACTCTGTAGCAGGGGCAGGCGTAGAATATACCTGAATACCATATACATCGTTGTTCTCCTCGGCGCGAGATAGTGGCTCGTATGTAACATCGAGGTCCACCAAATCAAGACCCAAAGATACTGTTACATACTCCTCCTCGGTTGGGGTGTTTGGAGTCAAAGGCAAATCCAAATAATCTACAAGTGTCTCGCAAGATGTTGCAAGCGATAGCACCAATAGCATGGCTACAGATGCCAAAAGATTAGTAATGCGTCTCATATTGTTTGTGTTTTAGGTTTTTCGATACTTCAAAGGTAAGCATAATTTTTCAATGTTGCATCACTGCATCGCTATTTTCTTTGCCACCGCCCTCATATTGGCCTTTGCAACATCGGGGCGCATAGCCTCCTCAAGGGACATATCGGCGGGTGTGATAGCGTAGATTGCATCGAAGTTTGACGAGCGCAGTTCATCGCACCACTCTACTCCGCCACCCACAGCCACACACCTTACACCCGCACTCATAGCATGGCGCAGCACTCCTGCTGGAGCCTTGCCCATAACCGTCTGTCTATCAATGCGACCCTCGCCCGTAACAATAAGCGAGGCATCCTTGGCGATATCATCAAACCCTGCGATACTGAGCATCAGCTCGATACCCGACTGAGGCATAGCACCAAGCACCGCACCAAAGGCAAAACCTAAACCTCCCGCAGCACCCATACCCGACAGTGCCGAGTAGTCCGCACCGCGCCACTTAGCCACCACCTCGGCATAGTGTGCCAAACCCCTATCCAAGCGTTGCATGATATCCATAGTTGCCCCCTTTTGCGCGCCATAGACCATAGATGCACCACGCTCACCACAGAGCGGATTATTAACATCAACAGCTACGCTAAGTTCAATCCCCCGAAAAGGGTTAACTTTAGGTGCGATAATACTCTCCACACGCTCCAAGATATCAATAGTCGCTACAAGCTCCACACCATTGGTATCCAAGAACTTATAACCCAAGGCACGGAGCATACCCACACCGCCATCGTTCGTAGCACTACCACCAAGACCTACGACAACCCGCCGACAGCCACGCCTTACGGCATCAAGGAGCAACTCTCCTGTGCCATAGGTCGTTGTGATAAGTGGGTTGCGCTCCTCGTGGTGTAGAAGCGTAAGACCGCTTGCCGAGGCGATGGATATAACAGCCGTAGCGCCCTCGTCAATAACGCCATAGCTTGCTGTTATCTCTCTACCAAGTGGATCGTGCGTCTTAGCCGCGACCATATCTCCGCCAAGCGAATAGACAACGGCTTCAGCCATACCCTCGCCACCATCCGAGATAGCCACGATATGACTCTCCGTATCGGGACACACCTCCCTAATGCCCGAAACAAAGGCCTCGGCTGCCTCAACTGACGATAGCGACCCCTTGAATGAGTCGAAAGCTACAACTATTTTTTTCATATTGTACATCGTTACTCGCGCAAAGATATGAAAAAAGCGTTATATTTGCCTAACTAAAACCAAACATTATGAGAGCGACAACGATAATCACTACCCTACTACTTCTATTCTCTATATCATGCACCAACGACACTGCTCGTTACGATGCGGGTGTCAGTCGTGAGCTTGCCGTATGGCGTAAGGCAACAATCGAAAATCTAAGATACAACATCGACATAGATGTAGTTGAGAATATCGGCGAGGTGGATATTCTATTCTCAGTAGCAAGCCGCGATGAGGTGGTTATCGACTATCGTGCTACGGAGAATATCCTTGCCGTTGAGCGCGAGGGTAAGGCGATAAAGCATACCATAAAGAATGAACATATCATAATCCCGCGCAGCGAGATTACCGAGGGAGAGAACGCCATAAGCATACGCTTCAAGGTTGACAACCAATCGCTTAACCGCAATGACGAGTTCCTATATACGCTTCTTGTACCAGATCGTGCGCGAACGCTCTTCCCATGCTTCGAGCAGCCCGATATGAAGGCAAGCTATACCCTATCACTCAGAATACCCGAGGAGTGGGTTGCGGTATCGAATACCGTGGCAAGGAGCGAGAGCGTAGATCCCACAACAGCCACCAAGCGCGTGGAGTTTGCAGCTACAGAGCCACTTAGCACCTATCTATTCTCTTTCGTAGCGGGCAAACTACAGCATAAGAGCTATGATGATGGCGTGCATCGTTTCAACGCCTACTATCGCGAGACAGACCCTAAGCGCCTTGAGCAACTCGACACCATCTTTGCTGAGGTCAAGGCATCGTTGGAGTGGTTAGAGGAGTATACAGGTATTAAGTACCCCTTTACCAAGTATGACCTTATAATACTTCCCGGTTTCCAGTATGGCGGCATGGAGCATACGGGGGCTACGCTCTATAACGACAGCCAGATGTTCCTAAGCCCAAGCCCCACAATAGATGAGCGTCTACGCCGTTCGCAACTTATAGCTCATGAGACCGCACACATGTGGTTTGGCGATTATGTTACCATGTGCTGGTTCGATGATGTATGGACCAAGGAGGTATTTGCCAACTACTTCGCTGCACGCATGGTGGAGCCACTATACGAGGATGTAAACCACAGCCTAAACCGTCTGAAGAGCTACACCACAGCCGCCCTTAACGAGGATCGCACCCTCGGTGCTACATCTATACGCCAGAAGCTTGACAACCTCCGCTATGCAGGACTTATCTATGGTCAGACAATCTATAACAAAGCCCCTATTGTGATGGATAAGCTTGTGGAGCTTATGGGCGAGGAGGCGTTCCAGCAGGGTATCAGAGAGTACCTGACGACCTACGCCTATGGCAACGCTACATGGCCCGAACTCATTGCCATACTCGACAGCTACACCGAGGAGGACCTCGCCTTGTTCAGCGATGTGTGGGTCCACCAGAAGGGCATGCCTCATATCAACTTCGGTGTCGAGAATGGCGAGCTTATAATAACCCAAGATGACCCACTCGGTCGTGGCATTCTCTGGACTCAGAGTTTTAGTTGTCGCGTACTATACGATAATGGCACAAAAGAGGATATAGAGGTTAGAATGCGCGACAAGGTGCAGAGATATCAGCTTCAAGAGGGTGTTGTGGCAGTGCTACCAAACAGCTGTGGTCGTGGCTATGGACTCATTGTTCCAGATACCGAGAGCCTCGGTTGGATAATGAAGAATATAGCATCGTTGGAGGACGACCTCGTTCGTGAGTCGTTGCTTATAACCCTCAACGAGTGCTACGAGAATGAGATTATCGCCTCCAAGGAGTATCTTGATTTTATTATCGATTACATAGCCATAGAGCCTAATGAACTTATTGTGTCGACACTAAACAGCTACCTTGCAGATGTGATGATTAAGGTGTGCGACAAGGGTGCTGAGAGGCGTGTACTGGAGATTATCGAGACACACAGCAACCCTACACTATGCCGCAGGCTTACCATGACACTTGCCCACGCCATGAGAGATAGTGTGACAATAGAGCAAATATACACCACTTGGGAGCAGATGAGTGGCACACAGCTCACCGAGCAGGACTATATGTCGCTAAGCTATGAGCTTGCGATACGCCGTCCTGAGCTTCAGGAGAGCATCTGCGCCACACAGCTAAGCCGCATCAGCAACCCCGATCGTAGAGCGCAGTATGAGTATATCTCTCGTGCTACGGTTGCAGACCCCGTGCAGCGTGCAGAGCTATTTGCATGGCTCCTACATGAGCCTCGCAACCGTCGTCCTGAGCCATGGGCATCATCCATGCTCGGTCTACTAAGCCACCATACACGACAGGAGGAGGCACTATCTTATATATATAAGGGGTTGGATGCCCTTGCCGATATTCAGCGTACGGGCGATATATTCTTCCCACGCAACTGGGTGGGCGCACTGCTTGGTGGTCACCATAGTGCCGAGGCCAAAGCCGAGGTTATGCGCTTCTTGGAGGATAACCCGAACTACTCGCCACTGCTACGAAATAAGATATTGCAAGCCGCGGATTAAATAGGAGATGGCAAGAAGGGTTATTGTAGGTTGTCCGCGTAAATTAGCCATCCACTATGCGTTATTTGTTAGGGGGGGGAGTAATCTACCCCCTGTCACAACAAATATTATAGTCGCGAAGCAACTGCTCCTTCAAATCCCCAATCGAGGCAAAACGCTTCTCATCGCGTAGCTTCTCAACAAGACATATACGCAGAGTCTTACCATAGAGGTCGCCACTAAACCCTATGACATGGGTCTCAAGAAGCAGCTCCTTACCTCCCACGGAGGGGCGTATGCCGACATTTGACATCGCTTTGTAGTGTACACCGTCGATATCTACCTCGGAGCGGTAGACACCGCGCTCTATATCTTCGTGGCCAAGAAGCGACATATTTGCCGTGGGAAAACCTAAGGCTCTGCCTATCTTCTTGCCATGTATAACCTCGCCCTCAACACAAATCATCTTACTCGGTCATTTGATGGGTTAACTTCTGAACTAAACTATACTCCGAGAAGAACTCGCGCGCAAAGACACGAAGCACGGTGTAGAGAGGTATGGCAAAGAGCATACCCCAGATACCACCTATATTGCCAGCGATAAGGATGCAGAGGAAGACCTCCAAGGGGTGCGCCTGCACACGGTCGGAGTAGATTGTTGGCTGGATGATAAAGTCGTCGATAACCTTAACAACAGCAACGGTAGAACATAGCACTATGGTAGTATGCAACACATCGCCCGCAATAGGCGAGAGAAGTGCTATGCACAACGAAAGCAGCGTGCCTATAACAGGACCTGCGTATGGGATAACATTGAGTACGCCGATAATAAGACCTATGACAAGGGCATCGCTACCATGCATACCAAAGAGCGTCATCACAAGGGATATGACAACCATAAGTATAAAACTCTCCGCCATAAGACCGCCAAAGTAACGCGAGAGCAACGCAGTGATAGAGTCCAAAGCTTTGAATAGATTTCTGCGGAAGCGGTCGGGAAAGAAGAGTGCCACAAGGCGGTAAAAAAGACCATCCTCCTTCATGAAGTAGAAGGTGATAAACGATATTGAGAAGAAGGATATCGCCACGCTCTTGAATACCGAAACAACGCTGGCGAAGGTCTTAGCCACATCAATATCTACCAGGCCAAGCATAAAGTTCTTGAAGGTCTCCCCTATATCGGTTATCTCGATGGCAAAAACACGCTCCAACACACCCTCAATGCTTGCGAGCGAGGACTCCACCACAGCAATAACGCTTGTCCAATCCAACGATGCAAACTCGTCTAACTTGCCATATAGAAGCGGTATGAAGAGCATACCGAGCGCACCTACAACGAGCCACATAACAACGAGTGTCAAGGCTGCAGCAATGGTGCGCGAAAGGGTGTGACCATAGAGTTTTATATGCGTAAGCCGAGAGACTAAAGGACGACCCACGAGCGACAACACCGCAGAGATGAGGATATATAGTACCACCTCCCATAGATACCATATTACCCACCCCGCAATGCCAACTACAGCCACGGTGGCAACACCCTTTAAGAATCTGTCTTTACTCACCCTGATATGACTTTAAGCGTGCAATAGGTGTCTGTGAACCAATCACAGGGTCACCAATCTCAACAAACAACTCAGACTCCTTTGGGATAAGTATATCCACACGCGAGCCAAACTTAATGAAGCCAAGAGTGCTATTCTGCTCTGCAGGAGTACCCACCTTGACATAGTTAACGATACGGCGTGCCACGAAGCCTGCAATCTGGCGGATAAGCACCTTGCGGTCGTCGCTGAGGCGCACAACAGTTGTGGTACGCTCATTCTCGGTAGATGACTTAGGGTGCCATGCCACGAGGAAACGACCATGGTGATGCTTGAAGTACTCGACAACACCCTTGACAGGCATCCAGTTGACATGGACATTCGTAACTGACATGAAGATAGAGATTTGGAGCATCTCCTTGTGTAGGTACTCGTCATCGGTAACAACCTCCGTAACCACAACACGACCATCGCATGGTGAGAACACCAACGACTCGTCGTGTATCTGCACACGGCGTGGCTCACGGAAGAATGCCGTAACAAAGAACCAAAAGACAAGTAAGAAACCCGCCATAAACCACAACATTGCAGCTGGAGTCTCAGACAGGAGGTAGACCAAGAGCCAGATACCAACACAGATAATACCTGTGATACCAATAATGATATATCCCTCTTTGTTAATCTTCATAAAGTATAGTTTTTAGGTTAGTATTCAGTTAAATATTGCTTATGAGCGATGCTACATACAAGTATATAAAGGCACATGGTGCAGAGAGGATAAGAGCATCAAACCTATCAAGGATACCTCCATGACCAGGTATGATATCTCCCGAATCCTTAATACCAGCATCACGCTTAAACATAGACTCAACAAGGTCGCCAAGAACACTCGACAATGACACCACAACGGCCAAACCAAGCCATAGACCATAACTACCACCTGTGATATAGGCTCCAAGCATACCCATAGCCAACGAGCCTAACACACCACCTACAAAGCCCTCCCAAGACTTCTTTGGTGACAATCGCTCACACATCCTATGCTTACCCATAGTTACACCCACAAGGTAGGCAAAGACATCATTACCCCAAACAAGGAATAGATAGCAGATAAAGCACCATGGCTTCCAATCATCATAGCCACCAAGCATAAGAGGCACCATAGCCATAAGTGCCATAGGTAGTGCCACATAACCGACACCCATAATCGTAGTTGCAATATTTAGGGTAGGTGTTTGACGATTACGAAATATCTCAACAAAGAAGATAAGGGCAAAGAAAAGTACCGTAGCAATAACTGCCACACTTAGGTAGGTATCCAGACAACTGCAACCTCCATCGAGTCTCTTGATGCCAGATATAGCTCCCACGACAAAGAGTGATATTGCAGCAAGGAGTCCAACGCAACGCTGAGGCTCCACACCCTTGGCGCGCGCCATGTTATAGAACTCCAACACACCTCCAACAGTGATCAGAAGGAGTAGCGCTGCATAGCCCATATAACCTATAAAAGATGCCCCAAGGACTACCAGCAACAACACTGCACCACTGAGGGTTCTGACAATAAAATTTCGCAACTTATCCGACATAGCCTACTATTTATCTTGTTCGTTACTCTACACTTGCCTCAGGTTGCTGCTCAGTCACAACCTCAGCACTCTCCTCCACAGCCTTACTCTTCTGCTGTGCGCTTACGCCCAAAACTGACTCTATATCCTCCGTGAAGATTGTCTCCTTCTTAAGGAGCAACTCTGCAAGAGCCTCAATGCGCTCCCTATCCTCCTCGACAATCTGACGCGCAAGGGCTACAGCCTCATCGACGATACGGCGCACCTCGTCATCGATAAGCTCAGCCGTACGCTCCGAGAATGGCTTAGTGAACATATCTCGCTGCCCCGTAGCATCAAACCAGCTCACATTTCCTACCTTAGGACTCATGCCGTAGTATGCCACCATAGCGTATGCAGTCTTGGATGTACGCTCCAAGTCATTTATAGCGCCTGTACTTATGACATCGAGGAGTGTCTGCTCGGCAACACGACCAGCCACCAATCCCGCAAGTTTGTGCATAAAATGCTCGACATTGTGGTTCACGCGCTCCTCGGGCAGATACCATGTTGCTCCAAGCGAACGACCGCGAGGGATGATTGTAATCTTCAAAACAGGATCACAATGCTCCAAGCGCCACATAACCGTAGCGTGTCCCGCCTCGTGAATTGCTGTCGAGCGGCGCTCCTTCTCGGTCATAGGCATATTTCTACGCTCCAAGCCACCTACGATACGGTCAATGGCAGCAAGGAAGTCCTCCTGTGTTACGGCATCCTTATTATTTCGCGCTGCGATAAGTGCCGCCTCGTTACATACATTCGCTATATCGGCACCCGCAAAGCCCGGTGTCTGCTTAGCAAGAAACTCCCTATCGAGCTTATCGTCGAGCTTAAGCTTGCGTAGATGCACATCAAAAATCTCTTTGCGCTCCTTAACATCAGGCAGACCCACCTCAATCTGACGGTCGAAACGACCAGCACGCATCAACGCCTTGTCGAGAATATCAACACGGTTGGTAGCTGCCAAGACGATAACACCCGCATTGATCTGGAAACCATCCATCTCGGTAAGGAGCTGATTGAGTGTATTCTCGCGCTCATCGTTACCCGAAAAACCAGAGTTTTTACCACGCGCACGACCTATAGCATCGATCTCATCTATAAAGACAATACATGGGGCGACCTTCTTCGCCTGCTCGAACAAGTCGCGCACACGCGAAGCACCCACACCCACGAACATCTCCACAAAGTCCGAACCAGAGATTGAGAGGAATGGCACATTTGCCTCGCCCGCAACAGCCTTGGCAAGGAGTGTCTTACCTGTTCCCGGAGGACCTGCGAGGAGCGCGCCCTTAGGTATCTTGGCACCCAACGCCTTATACTTATCTGCCTTCTTGAGGAAGTCTACAATCTCCATAATCTCAACCTTAGCCTCCTCCAAGCCTGCAACATCCTTGAAGGTCACACGCTCCTTATTGTTCTTGTCAGACATCTGCGCGCGTGCCTTACCCACATTCATAATGCCACCGCCTGCGCCACCTGCAGCATTACGCGACATCGAGCGCATGATAATAATCCACACCACGATGATTAGTATCCAAGGTAGAGCATCAAGCATATACTCTACCCACCCCTTCTCGGTGCGGGCATACTTAACAACCACCGCCTCCGCATCGGGATTACTCTCCAATGCCTTAGCCTCAGCCTTGGCTATACGCTCAGCGAAATATTGAACATCACCACCGGTGTTATACTTAATCTGAACGCCGCTCTTAGGAAGGAGTTTGAAGCGCTCATCACCCTCCAAAACATCAGGCGCATACGCCTTGAGGTAGATGCTCGCCTTCTCCTTGTCCATCACCTCAATACGCTCGACTAAACCGCGCTCGACAAGTTCATCGACCATATTCCAATCGCCCTCTATAGGTCGATATTCAGGAGTGCTAAATGTTGAGTAGCCAATAATCACAATGACTACCAAAGCCCAGAACCACATAAAGTTAAAGCGTGGTTGCATAGGTTTTCTCTTGTTGTTTACCATACTCACAAATCAAACTGAAAGGTTCAAAATATTAGGTAATAAAAAAAGTATTATAAGTTTTAACGGATCTGAGGGGCTTATATTATGCAAACAACACTAAACTGACACCTATAATCCTCCTTAATGCTCTTTAATTCCTCCTAAAAACCATTTTAATACTCCGTGCAAAGCACACCATACTTTTCACCTTTCACCTTACTCACTACTCACCAAACTCATACTTCTTCATAGGTGCATCTGCCCACAACTCCTCCAAACGGTAGAAATCTCTGAGGTCTGTCTGAAAGATATGTACAATGACATCCGTATAGTCCATAGCTACCCAGAACGAATTCTGACGACCCTCAACTCTTACAGGCCACTCGTGCATAACCTCAAAAACCTTCTCTTCGATGCTCTGCGAAATGGCATCCACCTGCGTTGTAGAGTCGGCATGACAGACGACAAAATTCGAGCATATTGCACCATCAAAACCTGACAAATCAAGCGATACGATACCCTGACCCTTCTTGTCATCAATAGCCTCAACTATCGTATTAATCAACAATTCTAAATTCTCCATAATATCGTTTTCTGTTAACTTTCTTCACACCTTGCGCACGCGTAGCGTACACTATAATACACAATATCCTTGCAAAGGTAAAAAAAATTTCTGCAAAAAGCAAAAAATGATTACACGGGTACGATAAGAGGATATTAAATAAATCAATTCGGCAAATAGATTTGATAGCTATATCTCTTTCCCGCAACCGTTAATTTACCTACCCTCATTATCCTAAAAAACCCTACACCCTCTCCTGATTTACACACTCAAGAATGGTCTTTCTTAGCGCCTCAACTATGGACTGCTTAACATAAGTGCGGCTTACAGCGAGGGCTACACGACGCGAGGTTGCACCCTTTGCAATGCTCTTAACACGGTTACGACGCGCCTGTGGAATAAACTCCAGAGCCATCTCAGGAATAATAGTCATACATGATGTACAATCAACCATTCGCATAAGGGTATCCAACGAACCAGACTCGAAGTAGAAGTGCGACGGAATGTCGTGTGCAGCCTGACAAAGTTCGAATATCTGATCACGCATACAGTTACCACGACTCAAAAGGATAAGGTCCTTGAAATCAATATCTTCAATACGGATATTCGAGCGTTCGTAGAGTGGATGCGAAGGCGACACATAGGCATAAAAATGGTCACTAAAGAGGTCGTGTTCTTTGATGCCATCGCCACATGTTCCAGAGGCTACCAACGCTGCATCTATACGGTCGTGTTTCAACGCCTCAATAATATCGGCAGTGACCATTTCGTGTATCTCAAGCTCCACCTTCGGATACTCCTTAACAAAGGTCGGGATAAACTTATGAAGGAGATATGGCGCAATTGTTGGGATAACGCCAAGACGCATCTTACCCGCCGTCTCACCACGCATCTCAGCTACAGCCTCGCGAATGTAGTTATACGAACGCAAAGTCTCTCGCGCCTGTTCCAAGACCACCTCACCCGCAGCTGTAGGGATGATAGGTTTCTTTGTCCTGTCGAGCAACACCACATCAAGCTCCTCTTCCAAAGCCTTAATCTGCATAGATAGAGATGGTTGCGTAACAAAACAATGCTCGGCAGCAACCGAAAAACTACCGCAATTTGCCACCGCCATCAAGTACTCAAGTTGTATAATTGTCATGGGTTGTTATAAGTATTACAAGTTTACTACCCACAAAGTTATAATAAAAATTTATATTACACAACAATATATAGTATATTAGCCAAATTTTTGTTAATTTTGTCGCCCATACACCTATATATTAGGTGAAAACCGAAAAGTGAAAAGTAAAAAAGACAAAAGATAACTATGAAGAAGATTATTCTTACGGGTGACCGTCCAACAGGCAAACTACACCTCGGACACTTTGTTGGCTCATTAAGCCGCCGTGTTGAGCTTCAAAACTCTGGCGAGTATGACAAGATATTCATTATGATTGCCGATGCACAGGCGTTGACCGACAATGCAGATAACCCCGACAAGGTGCGCGAGAACATCATCGAGGTGGCTCTCGACTACCTATCATGCGGTATCGACCCCACAAAATCAACAATATTCGTGCAGTCCTATGTTGCTGAATTGACAGAGTTGGCATTCTACTATATGAACCTTGTAACCGTACAGCGTCTCCAACGCAACCCTACTGTCAAGGCTGAAATTCAGCTCCGCGGCTTTGCCGAGAACAATGGCGAGGAGGAGAACCAGCAGCGCAAGGGAACACCTGTAGGATTCTTCACCTACCCTATCTCTCAGGCTTCGGACATCACAGCCTTCCGCGCTACAACCGTGCCTGTGGGTGCCGATCAGGCTCCGATGATTGAGCAGACCTGCGAGATTGTACATAAGTTCAACTCGGTATACGGCGAGACTCTTGTCGAGCCACAGATTATGCTCCCTACAAACTCGGCATGCATGCGTCTTCCAGGCACCGATGGCAAGGCTAAGATGTCTAAGTCGCTTGGCAACTGCATCTACCTCTCGGACTCAGCCGAGGAGGTAAAGAAGAAGGTGATGGGTATGTACACCGACCCTGACCACCTCAAGATTACCGACCCGGGTAAGGTCGAGGGTAACTGCGTATTCACCTACCTCGATGCCTTCTCACGCCCTGAGCATTTTGCTAAGTACTGCCCTGAGTATGAAAACTTAGAGGCAATGAAGGAGCATTACCGCCGTGGTGGCTTGGGCGATGTTAAGTGCAAGAAGCTCCTTATTGCCGTATTGGAGGAGATATTGGAGCCTATTCGCGAGCGCAGAAAGCACTACGAACAGCATATCGAGGAGGTCTACGAGATATTGCGTCAAGGCTCCGAAGAGGCTCGCAAAGCAGCTGCCGAGACCCTCGCTGATGTGCGTCGTGCAATGCGCATCAACTACTTTGAAGATACCGAGCTTATAGCTCGTCAGGCCGCAGAGTACAGAAAATAAACTGAACAATTGTTAAGGTTGATAGGGTTGTTTAGAGAAATTAAAGGTTTTTAAGGGGGGGGTTATACAAATCAGTAAATGTGCTATTTGTAGTTGACAGACTCTATTTCGGTTGCTTTTGAGCGTAGTTTGGTAGCTTTCTCATATCTGGCTCAAAATACTCTTCAAAATCATCTCGACCGATTTTATACTCCCTTTTCCAACTCTACAACGCCTTCATAAGTAAACGAATGATAAAGTTAGAAAATAGCATCAAGGAGCGCATCTATCAGGTCTACTTAGCCCTGACACGCCGCCTCACCAACACTCAGACAATGGCAATACTTGCCATTCTTGTTGGTCTGTGCGCAGGTATTGGAGCCTACATCTTCAATACCCTACTGCACTCCATAACACACTTGCTCACCTCATGGACACCAGAGGATCAGGCGCAGTGGCTATACCTTATCTACCCAGCTATAGGTATCATCCTCGCCACGCTCTTCGTGAAGCATATCGTCAAGGATGGTATCTCGGAGGGTGTAACACGCGTGCTTTACGCCATGTCGCGTGGTGACTCTCGCATCAAGGGACACAACTGCTGGACCTCAATCGTGGGTGGTGCTACGACCATCGGTTTTGGTGGCTCTGTAGGTCCAGAGGCTCCCATTGTGCTTACAGGTGCTGCCATAGGCTCGAACATAGGCAAGCTCGCACGCCTCAACTACAAGAACATCACCCTGCTACTATGCTGTGGCGCGGGTGCTGCGGTGGCGGCAGTATTTAAGGCTCCGATTACGGGTGTTGTCTTTGTCTTGGAGATTTTGATGCTCGATATCACCTCGAAGTCAATAATTCCGTTGCTTATGGCATCCATGACCGCCACAATCACATCGTTGGTGCTGCATGGTTTCTCACCTATATATGCCGTATCACTCACCGAGAGCGATATGTTTCAAGTGGCACACCTACCGCTATTCATCCTGCTTGGATGCTTCTGCGGTGTCATGGCATACTACTTCACGGAGGTCAACTCCAAGGTGGGAGGTTTCTATAAGTCGGTTAATGAGCAGTGGCGCAAGTGGCTCTATGCAGGTCTTACACTTGGTATCCTGATATTTATCTTCCCACCGCTCTACGGTGAGGGTCACACGAGCTTCAACTCTTTGATGTCAGGTCAGACGACAGCACTCTTCGATAACACGCTCTTCTACAACCTCAGCGATGCTGATTGGTTCCTAATCATCTACCTCATCGCCATCATGCTCTTCAAGGTTGTGGCTATGGCTACGACAAACGCTGCGGGCGGTGTGGGTGGTACCTTCGCACCATCGCTCTTCGTGGGAGCCTTTGCGGGTGCTACACTTGCGGTTATTTGTCGTGCTTGTTTCGGCTGGGAGATATCAATCACCTCATTCACACTTGCAGGTATGGCGGGTGTGATGTCGGGAGTGATGAAGGCACCGCTTACAGCGATATTCCTTATCGCCGAGCTTTCGAACGGCTACGGTCTCTTCATCCCGCTGATGATCGTATCGTGCATATCCTTTGCTGTGAACTATGGTCTTGACCGCGACTCGATCTACACCAAGCAGCTGCGTATGCGTGGCGAGTTGCTTAGCCACGATAAGGACTCATCGGCATTTGTATTTCTACGCCTCGACCAGCTTATGGAGACCGACTTCATACGCCTCAGAGAGACTATAACCTTGGGCGATGTGGTCAACATCATCTCCAATGCCCGCCGCAACATCTTCCCTGTAGTGGACAACGAGGATAAGCTCCTTGGCATCGTACAACTCGACGATTTACGCCACGATATGTTCAATAGGGATAAGTGGGGCAAGTCTATTATGCACTATATGATACAACCACCCGATAAGATTCTTGAACACGAGATGATACAGAGCATCATGCCACGCTTCGAGCAGGGTAACACATGGATGCTTCCTGTTGTGGATAAGCAAAACCACTACCTCGGTTTCATCTCCAAGTCACGAATACTTAACGCCTACCGCGAGGCGTTGGTTAATGTATCGCAAGCCGACTAAACCGAAAAAAAACGAATAAAATATAAACGAAGATTATGGCTTTACAATGTGGAATTGTTGGACTACCAAATGTAGGTAAGTCAACACTCTTTAACTGTCTTTCAAATGCGCGCGCTCAGGCTGCGAACTTTCCGTTCTGCACCATCGAGCCAAATGTTGGCGTTATCACCGTACCTGATGAGCGTCTTACGAAACTCGTCGAACTCGACAACCCTAAGCGCGTAGTGCCTACAACCATCGAGATTGTGGATATCGCTGGCTTGGTAAAGGGAGCATCTAAGGGCGAGGGTCTTGGTAATAAGTTCCTTGCCAACATCCGCAACACCAACGCTATCATCCATGTTTTGCGTTGCTTTGAGAATGATAACATCACCCATGTAGATGGCACTGTAGACCCTGTGCGCGACAAGGGTATCATCGACACTGAGCTACAACTCAAGGATCTTGAGACTATCGAAAACCGTATCGGTAAGTGCCAGAAGCAGGCTACCGCAGGTGATAAGATTGCTAAGCGTCAGTACGATATTCTCTGTCGCTACAAGGAGGCTTTGGAGCAGGGACTCTCAGCCCGCACCGTGGAGCTTACTGCCGAGGAGCGTAAGACGGTATGGGACTTGAACCTACTCACCGACAAGCCTGTACTCTATGTTTGTAATGTTGACGAGGCATCGGCCGTTAAGGGTAACGCTCACACTGAGGCTGTGCGTGCCGCTATCGCCAACGAGCATGCCGAGATGCTTATCGTAGCAGCGAGTGCCGAGGCTGATATCGCAGAGCTTGAGAGCTACGAGGAGCGTCAGATGTTCTTGCAGGATATGGGTCTTGAGGAGTCGGGCGTAAGTCGTCTTATCAAGGCTGCATACCGTCTACTGGACCTACAGACCTTCTTCACCACAGGTGCTGACGAGAGCCGCGCATGGACCTTCCGCCGTGGTATGAAGGCACCAGAGACTGCAGGCATCATCCACACCGACTTTGAGCGTGGTTTTATCCGTGCCGAGGTTATAAAGTATGCCGATTATGTAGAGCTTGGCTCGGAGCGTGCATGCAGAGAGGTGGGTAAAATTGGTATCGAGGGTAAGGAGTATGTTGTCGAGGATGGCGACATCATGCACTTCCTCTTCAATGTCTAACACCCAACCACCCCATTACTAATTACTAATTACTAATTGATTATGAACAACCTTTGGAAATATATCATCATCGCATCGGCTATCGTGCTATCATCTATCGTGCTATCGGCAGCCTACACACAGCGTTTTCGCTCAAATACAGGCACCATCACCGTTACAGGTCTTGGTGAGACACAGTTCACCTCAGACCTTATCGTCATTGAGGGTAACATTGAAGTTGAGAACTACGACGCTGCAGAGGGCTACCGCTCCTTGGAGCAGAGCCGCGAGAGCGTTATCTCGTTCCTAACATCTAAGGGTGTTGCACGAGAGGCTATAACCTTTAACATGCCTACAACATACAAGCTATCCGAGTCAGTGTATGAGAATGGCGACTATATCGGCTCGCGCTTCTCAGGCTACAACCTCTCACAATCCTTTACTATAGAGTCTAAGGAGGTTAACACCGTGGAGGCAGCAGCACGCGAGCTTCCATCGCTCCTTGCGCGTGGTATCTCTATAGAGGTGGACAACCCAATGTACTACTACTCAGGATTAGAGAGTGTGAAACTCGACCTCTTGGCATCTGCAGCGGCTGATGCCCATGAGCGCGCAACAAAGATTGTCGAGAACTCTAATGCCGAGCTTGGCAACCTCACATGGTCGCGTGCGGGCGTCTTCCAGATTACTGCCGCTACGGGCGACGAGGAGTTTTCGGCAGGTGGTAACTTCAACCTCTCATCACGCGAGAAAAAGGCGCGCGTAACTGTTCGTGCCGAGTATAAGATTAAGCCAAAAGTAAAGTAGAATAATATTAAAATAGAAGTAATATGAACAGAGAAGTAAGAGTTCGTTTTGCGCCAAGCCCTACAGGCCCACTACATATCGGTGGCGTGCGCACAGCACTATATAACTACCTATTTGCCCGCCGTCATGGCGGTAAGATGATTCTCCGTATCGAGGATACCGACTCACAGCGTTTCGTACCCGGTGCCGAGGAGTATATCATCGAGTCATTGAAGTGGTGCGGCATTGAGATTGACGAGGGTGTAGGTGTTGGTGGTCCTCACGCCCCATACCGCCAGAGCGAGCGTAGAGAGATATACCTCAAGTATGCCAAGCAGCTCATAGATGCCGACTGGGCATACTACGCCTTTGATACCCCAGAGGAGTTGGATAAGCTTCGTGCTGAGGCTGAGGCTGCAGGTAAGACCTTTGCCTACAACTATGAGGTGCGCGAGAAGCTACCTACATCCCTAAGTCTATCGAAGGAGGAGGTCGAGGCTCGTATTGCTCGTGGCGACCAGTGGGTAGTGCGCTTCAAGATGCCAGAGAATGAGATTGTCAAGATGGACGACCTTATCCGTGGTCATGTCGAGGTGAACACCTCAACACTCGATGATAAGGTGCTATATAAGTCTGTGGATGCGCTCCCTACATACCACCTTGCAAACATCGTTGATGACCACCTTATGGAGGTATCTCATGTTATCCGTGGCGAGGAGTGGTTACCTTCATTGCCACTACACTATCTACTCTATCGTGCTTTTGGGTGGAGTGATACACAGCCTGAATTTGCTCACTTGCCACTCTTGCTAAAGCCAACAGGCAGCGGCAAGCTCTCAAAGCGAGATGGCGACAAGATGGGTTTCCCTGTATTCCCACTCTTCTGGACCTCACCTACAGGCGAGACCTCACGCGGCTATCGCGAGGATGGCTACCTTGCTGAGGCCTTTATCAATATGCTGTCGTTGCTTGGTTGGAACCCGGGGACCGAGCAGGAGATATTCTCCATGCAGGAGCTTATCGACGCCTTCTCTTTGGAGCGCGTATCTAAAGCTGGCGCTCGCTTCCAGCCTGATAAGGCTAAGTGGTTCAACGCTCAGTATATGCACAACCTTACAGCCGAGGAGCTTGCTCCATTCATGCAGCCAATCTTGAAGGCGCACGGCATTGAGGTATCTGACGAGGTGGCAGGTAAGGCTGCAGATATTATGAAGGAGCGCATGACTCTTGTAACCGACATGTGGGACTTGACCTCGTTCTTCTTCGTGGCACCAACCGAGTATGAGGAGAAGCTTACAAAGAAGCAGTGGAAGGGCGAGAATCCAGCAATGCTTCGCGAGTTGCGCGGTGTCTTGGAGGGCATCGACGACTTCTCTAAGGAGAATACCGAGGCTGTTGTTCGTGCTTGGATTGAGACTAAGGGCTTTGCACTTGGTCAGGTGATGAACACCTTGCGCCTTGCGTTAGTAGGAGCTGGCAAGGGTCCGGGCATGTTTGATGTTACAGAGTTTATCGGTAAGGAGGAGTGTCTAAAGCGTATCGACACGATCCTTGCGACACTAAAACCTGTTGAGTAATGGAGATTTTACAGCATATATGGGGTTCTACACCCGAAGGTGAGGGTATCATACTCTACACCATGCGCAACGAGCGTGGCTCGGAGGTTCAGCTATGTAATGTTGGTGCCTCTATCGTAGGTGTTAAGTTTGCGGATCGCAACGGCAATATCGAGGATGTGGCACTTGGCTACAAGGAGCCTATGAGCTACTTCGGAGATGGCGCTGCAAGTGGTAAGACCGTAGGTCGTGTTGCGGGTCGAATCGCCCGTGGTTGCATGACTATCGAGGGTGTGGAGTACCGCCTTGAGGTTAACAACGGCCCTAACCACCTACATGGTGGCTCTAAGGGCTTTGCTAACCGTTACTGGGAGGGTCGTGTTGAGACCAACCGCGTGGTCTTCAGCTATATCGCCGAGGATATGGAGCAGAACTACCCCGGTGAGCTTATTGTTGAGACTATCTACGACTTCGATGATGAGGACAACCTGGAGATTACCTTCGTTGCCAAGAGTAACAAAACCACGGTTGTCAACCTTACAAACCACCTCTATTGGAACCTCCATGGCGAGGGTTCTGATAAGACAATCCTCGACCATGAGCTACGCCTCAACTGCTCTAAGGTGTTGGAAATGGATATCACCCAGATACCTACAGGCAAGCTCCTCGATGTTAAGGGTACGGCTCTCGACTTCACCACATTCCGCGAGTTTGGCAAGGAGATAGACTCAGAGTTCAACAATATGCGTAACTTCCGCGGCTATGACCACTGCTTCGCTGTAGATGGCTGGCAGAAGAATATCCTGCAGGAGGTTGGCGAGCTACGCTGCAAGGCTACAGGTCGTAAGGTCACAATCCTATCGTCACAGCCAGCAGCAGTGCTATATACAGGTAACTGGTTGGCAGGCGGATGCCCTGTAACTAAGTCGGATAAGCGCTATCAGGACTATGCGGGTGTAGCTATCGAGTGTCAGGCTTATAGCGACGCTGTGAACCACCCTGAGTTCCCATCCATAGAGCTTCAGGCAGGTGAGCTATACTGCCAGAAGATAGTATTCAAACTTGGCACATTCTAACTATGTACGATGTAATAGTTATAGGCGCAGGTGCAGCAGGTCTTATGGCTGCAGGCACAGCAGCAATGAATGGACACTCTGTTCTTCTTATGGAGAAGATGGAGAAGGCTGGCCGCAAAATTCGTATTACGGGTAAGGGTCGCTGTAACCTCACTAACGCACGCCCTGCGGAGGAGTTTATCGAGAAGGTACGCACCAATCAAGAGTTCTTCTCGGTAGCCTTCGCCGAGTTCAACAACCGCGCTACGATACGCTTCTTCGAGCGTCTTGGCATAAAACTTGAGATTGAGCGTGGCGAGCGCGTCTTCCCCAAAAGCGGCAAGGCGTGGGATATCGCCAACACCCTTGTGGAGTTCTGCGAGGATAAAGGGGTCAAAATCGTGTATAAGACACAGGTGACCGCCATTGAGACTATGGCGGGTAAGGTCACAGGTGTGCGCTACCGCAATAGCCGAGGTTTTGAGCGCAGAGAGGAGGCAAGCCATGTTATCATCGCTACAGGCGGTGTAAGCTACCCTTCGACAGGCTCTACGGGTGATGGCTACGACTTCGCTTCAAAGGTAGGTCATGATATCGAGCCTGTGCGTCCATCGCTCACCCCGCTTGTCACCTCACACCCCCAGAAGGAGTACCTCAATGGTCTACTACTTAAGAATGTCGGAGCAAAGCTCTATGTCGATAATGAGCTTGTGCAGGAGGAGTTCGGCGAGTTAGGCTTCTCGGAGCGCGGTATCGAGGGCGCTGTGGCTCTACGCATGAGCCGCGACGCTGTGGATGCTATCATCGACGAGAAGCGCGTCAAGATTATCGTGGATTTGAAGCCAGCCCTTGACGAGGAGACCCTCCTTCAGCGTATCGATAGAGAGATTGCCGAGATGCAACCATCGGAGTTCTTCTCAGAGCTACTCCGCAAGCTTGTACCAAAGCAGTTGGTCGTACCTTTGGCCAAAGAGGTGGATTTCCACTCTAAGACCTATGTAGGCAAGCTTACCGACACCGAGAAACGCCGCCTCGTGAAGATTTTGAAGGGCATGGTATTTCCAATATCGGACTATGCACCATTCCAATATGCCATCGTAACTGCAGGTGGTGTTAAGTGTGACGAGGTCAACAAATACACTATGGAGTCAACACTTGTCAAGGGGCTATATTTCGCTGGCGAGGTACTCGATATCGATGCCAACACCGGTGGCTACAACATGCAGATAGCCTTCTCGACAGGTCGTCTTGCAGGACAACTTAAAAAGTAGATTATAACCCAACTACCCAAACTATGAAACGCTCAGGAAGGAGTCTTAAACAGCGATTAAAGGATATTAGCTACCTGCCATCATACCTCAGTCGCGCACGCCACTTCCGTGGTCATGGTGTTCACTCGCCATTCGTCTACGATGTGGTGCGCCATGTATTTATGTCAAAGAGGCTATATAATGCAAAGAGTGAGCTATACACCATACTGCTTAAGTATGGCATCTCCGAGCGCCGTTGCATGCAGCTTGCCAACCTTGCTACACACTGCAAATATGATAGCTGGTGCGTGGACTGTAAGGAGGAGCGAAAGCTTATTATCGCCACCCTCAATACGCGCTACCCTGAGTTGGAGAGCTATGCAGCCTATGCCCGCGAACATGGTGCTACACTCTGCATAATGACCCCTTATAACAACCGTGAGCGCTGGGAGGTATGCCATAGGATTATCGATGCCCATCCATCGACAACGGTGGATAACCGCGCATACCTATTAATATTTAATAACCACCTGCCAAAGCAGCGATTTAGACTATAGAGTATATTATGAAGATTTATACAAAGACCGGTGACGCAGGTAGCACATCCCTTATCGGCGGCGAGCGCGTCAAGAAGTATGACCTTAGAGTCGAGGCATACGGCACTGTTGACGAGCTTACAGCACATATCGCACTACTTAGCGATATGCTTACTGAGGATGAGCGTACTGAGAGTATGACAGAAGAGCTATATCATATCGAGTCACAACTTATGAGCGTGGCAGCACTCCTTGCAGTAGGTAAGGGTGGCGAGGGTAAGATTGCCCCTATAGCTAAGGAGCGTATCACAGACCTTGAGAAGGCTATCGACCGCATGCAGACGGAGCTTCCTGAAATTTCTAAGTTTACCATCCCCGGAGGTCACCGAGCAGTGTCACTATGCCATGTATGCCGCACTGTTTGCCGCCGTGCCGAGCGTGCCGCACTCCGCGCAGGGGATATTACAGAGGTTGACAGCTCAGCAACAATTTACCTCAACCGACTCTCGGACTACCTCTACAGCCTTGGTCGCCTACTCACCGAACGCCTTAAGGTCGAGGAGCATCTATGGATACCTTAACAAAGTGAAAAGCTCATGAATTTGTGAAATATATGTAATAAAAACTAATACAGAGCGTTAAAAGTAGGACAATTGTGTTGTTGATTTAGAATTATTTTATACATTTGCACCGCTTAATAGCATAATAGTTAAGGATTAACAATTAAAGATTATAGACTATGTATTGGACTTTAGAGTTAGCATCGAAGTTGGAGGATGCACCATGGCCAGCAACCAAGGAGGAGTTGATTGACTATGCCATCCGTTCAGGCGCGCCATTGGAGGTCTTGGAGAACCTTCAGGAGATAGAGGACGAGGGCGACATCTACGAGTCAATCGAGGACATCTGGCCCGACTACCCCTCAAAGGACGATTTCTTCTTTAATGAGGAGGAGTATTAAGAGGTTGAGAAAGGTTTAACGCCTAAATATCAACAATTTACAATGACCGATTGGGTAGTCCAATCGGTCATTTTGTCTAAATGCTTATAACGGCAAAAATAGAACTCATTTTGGTGCATCAAAACAAATGAGTACTTTATCCGGTAGTGGCACTACAACTCTATCTCACGGTGCTTGTGAGCATGACACTTAACACTATGTAATGCACCATCTGGGAGGCGTATTATAACACGACAATCTCTCTTGGTAAGCAGACCGACACGCTCTACTCTGCCATTACTCCACTGGCAATCCACTACGACACCACCACGAGCGCACAGTCCTTGATAGGAACCCGAATGCCATGTAGAGGGTAGAGACGGAAGAATATCAATAACACCGTCATGGCTCTGCAATAGCATCTCCATAACTCCAGCTGCCCCACCAAAGTTGCCATCTATCTGAAATGGCGGATGCGAGCAGAAAAGATTTGGGTATGTACCTCCATGCACACCCCCAGCATCTATAGCAGGCTCAAGCAATGAGCGTAGCAATCTCTCGGCACGATCTCCATCACCTATGCGCGCCCAGAAGCATATCTTCCAAGCACGCGACCACCCAGTGCCAGCATCACCACGCACCTCAAGTGTTCGGCGTGCCGCCTTCATAAGTTCGGGAGTTGAATGGGTAATCTGTGCTGCAGGATAGAGTCCAAAAAGATGTGAAACATGGCGATGTTCAGGCTCAGCCTCACGATACTCCTCCATCCACTCCATAATGCGACCATCTGAGGATATACGCGTAGGCGCTAAGCGCAAAGAGGCACTACTTAAATCCTCAACCACAGCACTATCGCACCCCAAAATATTGGCAGCTGCAACCACTGCACCAAATATCTCACGCGTTATCTGGTTATCCATCGTTGAACCCATACATATATGCGTAACAGCACCTCGACGGGCATCCTCCTCACTAAGGTAGAAACCATTTTCGGGTGAGGTGGTAGGCGCTGTGACAAGGTATCCGCTTTTAGGCTCCTCAATAAGTATCGAGCGGAGGAATTGTGCCGCACCACGCATTATGGGATATACCCGTTCGAGATAAGCCACATCTCCACTATAAAGATAGTGTTCCCATAAGTGCAAAGCTATCCACGCACCACAGGTATTGGTCGCACCCCACGATGGGTCCTCAGAGGGAGAGGTGAAGTTCCATGCGTTAGCAAGGATATGCGCACACCAACCTTCGGCATCGTAGAAGTGACGAGCGGTATGCTCACCCGCCTGAGCCAACCCCTCGACATATCGGGTGAGAGGCTCGATGAGTTCTCCCAAGTTACCCACCTCCAAGGGCCAATGGTTCATTTGTTGGTTTATATTAAGGTGCATATCTCCATTCCACGGTGTCCACACACCTGCTGCCCATATACCCTGCAGATTGGGAGGTAACACAGCTTTATATGCTGACGAAATGAGTAAATAACGACCATATTGAGCATACAACGCAGCCAGCGAC
>JAFXBB010000144.1 GCA_017521945.1 Alistipes sp.
AGTGACCATTAATCCCCTCCCTCTTCCAACAAATTTATCACTAAAATCTTGGCGGTTAGAATTATTTATTGTACTTTTGTAGGTTGAATTGGAGTAGACTATAAAAAATAATAATTTAATACCTAAACTAATTATGGCAAACAAAGTACAGATTCCTGAGAATGACCTAATGGTCGAGACTAAGGGTAAGTTGGAGTTGTTCTTCGACAAGTATGGTAACAAACTCCTTTGGGGTGTAATAGGCATCGCTGTTGCGGCTGTTGTTATCTTCCTCGTTTTGAATATCTCAAAGAGCAGCGCACAGAAGGCTGAGCATGCTGCTCAGGCAGCTCTTACAGTAGCTCTTACTACTGAGGCTGGTGTTGAGGCTTATGAGGCTATTGTAGCTGAGTATGAGGGTACTGCTGCAGCAAACACTGCTTCATACATTGCAGCTGCAAACCTTCTTGAGGCTGGCGATATCGAGGCTGCTAAGGCTATGTTGGCAAACTATAAGGATGCTGAGGGTACTGCTGCTGAGGTTATCAATGGCTTAGTTTACACTCTTCGTGGTGATATTGCTGTTGAGGAGAACGACCTTCAGAGCGCAGCTCAGTTCTTCGGTAAGGCTATCGCTGCAAGCCGAGATATCTACACTTTGGAGAACAATACCCTTAAGCTCGCTTTGGTATACACAGCTATGGGTGATGCAGAGAAAGCTCAGCAGACCTACAAGGAGCTTGTGGCTCGCCACCCTGAGCTTAAGCAGAAGTATGCAAAGTATATTGCAGAGTAGTTTGGCGCGATAACTGATAGATAACCATTGAAACGATAGGGAATATGAAACGCAAAATCGAGAGTTCGGCAAATATGAAGTTCGGAGTTATTGCCGTAGATGAGTATTCGGAGTTTGTGTCCGAAAACCTCGCTACGCTAACAGGTGTGCTTCAGAACCTCGGTTGCAGCTCTGAAAATATTGTGGTTAAGCATGTTCCGACACTCCACGACTCGGTTGTAGCCACACAGTTTATGGCGCAGTACACCGATGTTGATGGCGTTGTTATTGTCGCACCGAAGAGAGACCTCATTAACGCGCTTCCGCTGATGAATGGCATTATTCAAATCCAAATTCAGTGGACTATGGTCGTAGAGATTGGAGGATATGAGTGCGCCGAGAATATCGTCTCGATGATATCGCTGCAAAACGAAATGGAGATAGATGCCTCGGAGAGTCGGGGGCTTCGTTCGGATCTTTGTTAAAAAGTTAGTGCCGCTCAACCAGCGGCACTAATTATTTTATGGCACTTATATAGCAGATTACACAAGGCAATAGAAAAAGGGACTGGTGAGCAGTCCCTTCCCGATTGACTATCGGCGAGAAATGCGAACAGTAGTTCGTGTATGTACTCGCATTGTAGTCTTGACTCGGATTTTAATCTTTGCCATAATACAAAAGTTTTTAATTAAACAATAAGGATTTCTCCCTTCACCCGCTTTGGGCTAACGCCTGAATACCCTTTGCGGAGTGGTAAATGACAAAGATTTCTACAAAGGTGGTAAAAATCGGGACTATTGCCTTTTTAATGTACTAATAATTGTAAAACAAATACAAAAAAGTTCTTTGGAATTTTGTTATCTCGTTAATAATTACTATCTTGTAAGTGAATTAAAACGATAGTGGTTATGGGCAAGACTAATGGTTTTCTTTCGTTTGCAAGCACATTTCCAACCGAGCAAAGTTGTATTGACTACTACGAGCAGATTAGGTGGACTGGTAAGGTTGTTTCTCCGTATGATGAAACTCCCAAAGTCTATAAGTGCAAGAATGGCAAATATCGCTGCGCTAATACGGGCAGATACTTTGATGTAAAAACTGGAACACTCTTTGCCCATACTAAATTGCCGTTGAGATATTGGTTCTATGCGATGTTTTTGTTCCTTTCCCATAAAAGGGGCGTATCATATTGCCAATTAGCACGAGATTTGGGTGTTACCCAAAAGACTGCGTGGGGTATGTTGCACAAAATCCGTGAGTATATGGATTGCGAGAACGACCATCAGTTATGCGAAGAGGTTGAGATAGACGAAACTTTTGTTGGTGGGAAGAATAAGAATAGGCATAAGGACAAAAAGGTAGAAAAGTGCCAAGGTCGTAGTTTTAAGGATAAAGCCCCCGTATTTGGAATGTACCAGCGTGGCGGAAAACTCGTTGCAAAGGTTGTTCCTGATACCCGAGCCAAGACTTTATCTCCAATTCTGTCCGAGTATGTAACAACCGAAAATAGAGTATTTACCGATGGTTGGGAATATGGCGATATGAGGAGTTATGAGCAGGTGTCCGTTGACCACGGAATAGGTTTCTATGGTGCTACGGTAGTCGATGCCGATGGTGTTTGCGTTATGGTATGCACCAATGGCATAGAAAATGCTTGGTCGCACTTAAAGCGTACTATATTCAGAACTTATTATCAAGTCAGCAAAAAGCACCTACAACGCTATGTTGATGATTTTACTTTCCGATTTAATACACGAAACCTTGGCGATTTTGAAAGATTTGAGTTATATTTGCAAAGCGTAGCATAGATTATGGCAAAGAAAGTAGTAAAAGAAACTCTACGAGGTGGGAAAATTCCACACACTCAACCTTTGGTCGTTTCAAAGCCAAAGTTTGATGAGTTGTTACGCAAGATGTCGAAACCAAAGGGTGGGAAGAAGAAAAAAAATCCGAGTGATGAGGTAGAAAACAAACCTAATCGCTACTAATTATCGAGAGCCCCACGCTCCACGACAATGTTCGCGAACAAATTCCAATTTCCCGTATCGCATACGATAATACGCACGAACACGGACAGGCTTATCACCTCCGCAGTAGAGATGATTACCAAAAAGACTGCAATCGTTCTTCATATACAATGTGATTAAAATGTTGGTTGCAGCGATTGAGTCGGTTGGTAATAATCAGAGAACTGAATCACTCGGATGTAATAAAAAGGGCACCTGCGTGGGGCAGATGCCTTAAATGAAGAACGATACCGCCTTTCATCTTAATCACGCCACAAAATTACTACAAAATTTTCTAATCTCCAAAACTTTTCTTAACTTTGTGGTTAGAATTGCGGAATACGCAGTTTGATTGATGGCATTTAGGCTATTGCTTACTCAGTAAAACGACCAAAATTTACACACAGCAATAGGCACGATAAATGCTCACGCCCTTGGCGTGGGTTGTGCTTATGTGTGTATGGGTACTTGGTCGTCCCTTCTGAGAATAAGCGCACCCACGCTTCTCTTTTTGAGTTAAACGGTTGCCATCTATGGCTTGACACTTATTGTTTAACTTAAATTCAAAGTATTATGAAAAAGATTTTCGGATTGATGTTGCTATGTGCGATAATGGTAGGAGTTACTTCGTGTGAAAAGGTGGCAGAAGATATACCAGATGTGTCACAAGAAGTGAGATTGAAACTAAACTATACTTTTTCGGATAGTGGAAGTATGACTCGTTCCAATGGCAGTGAAGCATTTGTAAGTTTTTATGATAACTATTTGAAAAATAAAGTTTTAACACCCACGAGATATGATTTAATATTTAAGAATATCGAAACTGGCGCAACGGCTCGAATTATAGGGGATTGGAATGATGAAGACGGTATAACACTCCCCGTAGGAGAATATATCGTATCTGGTACTTCTAATCCACGCAATCATTATGCGCAACTTGAACCTTCGTCTGATTATGAATTTATTTCAGATACAGTATTTCTATCTTTCAATGAACAAGTTAAATTAAGTGCAGAACAAACAAGTTTATCATTGAATGCCACACACAATTCATTCTTATTGTTGTTTGATTTAAAAGATGTAAAAAAAGTTAATTATAGTGGTTTGAATGATAAGGTATTAAACACCCATAATAATATCTATACCATATTTGTCAATAGACTTTCAACTCGGAGTAGCGACATAATTGAAATAACAAAAAATGATGGAAAGGAATCTACGGTAAGTTTAGATAATATCCCATTTGAAAAGGGTAAATACTATTATTTTGATGATATGACTTATTCTTTTAGTATCCCTGAAATGGAAGAGGGCAATAAATAGTAACGATTCGGGAGCAATTTCGGTTGCTCCCTTTGATAACAAAATTTTTTAGTGTAAATTTGTATATAAATACCTATTTTATTATATGGCACTACTCCCACTCCTTATGTTTGGTCATGACACCTGCATGCTCCACCGCGCGGGTAGATATCGTTAAGCATAGCTCCTCGATAGAGGTGGGGTTAAAGTAGAACGATGGTGATGCAGGGATTATGACTGCACCCGACTCGGTGAGTGTTGTCATGTTGCGTAGGTGGATAAGCGAGTAGGGTGCTTCGCGAGCCACGATGACTAACCTCCTACGCTCCTTGAGCATCACATCGGCACTCCGCTCTATGAGTGTTTGTGATATGCCTGTGGCTATGCGTGCCATAGTACCCATTGTTGCTGGTACGATAATCATGCTCTCCCAGCGTGCAGAGCCACTTGCTGGTGATGCCCATATATTATCATTCTCGAATAGCTCTATACGCTCATCTTCTGGGATGGTGACACCTTCAGCTTTGGCGACCTCCTTGGCGTGGGTGCTATAGATAAGGGCAATGCGCTCTACCTCCGAGCTGCGTAGTAGCAGTTCCACGCACTGACGGGCATATATTGCGCCACTTGCGGCTGTTATGGCAACGATGACTCTCATGGCTATAGCTCTATGATTTTGCACTTAAGTCCCTTGGCGCGTGCCTTGCGGAGTAGCGCAGGGAGAACATAGCTGGTGTTCTTGAATGACTTTGCGCTATCGTGTAACGATATAATATCGCCACCACGAAGCCCCTTGATTGTCTCCTTAAGGCACATCTTTGGGGTGCGGTGGGTGTTGTAATCGCGTGATAGAACATTCCACATCACTATACGGTAGCGCTGAGCGATGACCTTGAGTTGCTTGCGTGTGACACGGGCGTAGGGTGGGCGGAAAAGCTCTGTGTGGAGCATATCGCCCGCAAGGTCTACATCTTCGATATATCTATCCAAGCTAAGCTCCCAGCCCTTCTGGTGGGAGTAGGTATGGTTGCCAATCTTATGCCCGCGGTCGAGTATCATTTGATATAGGTCGGGGTACAACTCGACATTCTTGCCAAGAACAAAGAAGGTGGCCTTAGCATCGTAGCGGTCGAGAGTTTGAAGTATCCACTCCGTTACACCGGGTGTCGGACCATCGTCGAAGGTTAGGTATATGCCATCCTTATCATCCATGCTCCAGATGACATCTGGAAACATCCACTTCAATAATCTTCCTGGTTTAATCCTCATACAATACCCATTTTAGCCCACAAAAGTAGCTTTTTTTTCTTAATTAGAAAAATATCGCTACCTTTGTATATAATTTGATAATACGATACGATAATGAAACGAATAATCTTTAACACTATTGTTTGTGCCTTGATGCTTCTAATCGGTGGTTGTAGAACAAAGACTACACTCCCTGAGAGCAATACCATGGGCAAGGCGTATGATGTTGTTGTTATGTGCAATGACGATGCGTGGCGTGGAGAGCTAAGCTATGCTGTGTGTGATATGTTGGAGGAGCGCGCACCGGGGCTTACACGCCCAGAGGGCTACTTTAATATCGTTAAGCAGACCGAGCCAGCCAAGGCTACGGAGCTTGATAAAAAGTACTCTAATCTATTGGTTATAAGCGTTAATCCTGCTGTTGCGGAGGCTACATACTCTATCTCTAAGAATATCTACGCTCGCCCTCAGACCGTTATCACCATAACAGCCCCCTCCGTGGAGGCGGCTACAGAGTTTGTCGTTGCGGCTACAGATACCATCCGTGCTGAGTTTGAGAAGGCGGAGCGCAACAAGAGTAATAGAGCAAATGCTGCTCGCCCCGCAGAGCAACTAATGGAGGACTTCGAGGCTCATACAGGCTTGGATATGGTTATCCCAGC
Source organism: Alistipes sp. (assembly GCA_017521945.1). Lineage (GTDB taxonomy): Bacteria > Bacteroidota > Bacteroidia > Bacteroidales > Rikenellaceae > Alistipes. The sequence continues at coordinate 5,973 of JAFXBB010000144.1, forward strand.
ATATTTCTATAAGGCTATAACGCGTGATAAGGATCTATTGTGGTATATTCGCGATTTCCCAAAGCGCGCTGACTATATCTTCGCCTTTACAACGCCTATAGATAGCACCCTGCCAGAGGATATGCAGGCTCTATCAGTGGTATCGGCCATAGATAACAAACTCGCGACCATATCAAGTAAAGGGGCGCAACACTCCTATATGCGCCTAAGCAACGAGCCATCATCCATAACCCTTACACCAGATGTTGTGATAGGTGGAAAGCCATGGCTCGAAATTCGCGCATGGTGGGAAGTCGCTAACGACTTTATGGGAGGTCCTATGGTCGCCTTCGTAAATGTTGATGCTCGAACGGCTAAGGCGACAGTGATAATGTTTGCCCTATACGCCCCTGAGGACCCACAGCGCAACCTTCTCAGGGATTTAGAACACCTTGTTTACACAATTAGTAAAGGGTAAAGGGTAATTAGTAATTAGTAAAGAGTAATTAGTAATCTTATAAGTCTGCGACTTTTATTAGGAAGATTAGGGAGATTAAGGAGTTTAGTGAATTGGCATCAACCAAATAACACTAAACTCTCTAATCTCCCTAAATTCTCTATCTCAAAAAGGCAAAGCCTTTTAACTTTTTCTAATTACTAATTACTAATTACTAATTGCTTTCCGTTATCTATCAAACGCCTGAGCCTTAAGGGCTATGCCCTCACCATCAGGTGTGACAAGTATCACGCCAGCCTCCTCGCGGGTGATATGACCTATGACATCCACCAAGCCAAGCTTCATAATCTGCTCCTGCTTGTCGAGAGGTACGGTGAATAGTAGCTCGTGGTCTTCGCCACCATTGAGGGCTGCGATAACAGGGTCGATATGCATCTGCTCGGCAAGCTCCGTAGTCTGGCGGGCGATAGGGATACGCTCTAAGTAGATGCGTGCGCCACACTTCGACGAGCGACATATCTGTCTTAGGTCCGAAGCAAGACCATCCGAGAGGTCAATCATCGCAGTAGGGGTTATACCCTCCTCGCGTAGTGCATCAAGGACATTGCTCTTTGCGCGTGGTTTTAGATAACGCTCCAAGAGGTATTCATAACCTTGGAACTGTGGCTCAGGGTTCTCAACATCCTTCAATACGCGCTTTTCACGCTCCAAGAGGTGTAGACCCATGTATGCAGCACCAAGGTTGGATGTTATACATATAAGGTCATGCTCCTTAGCTCCCGAACGATAGACCACATCACTCTTCCTTGCACGACCTGTAGCCGAGATAGCTATCGTAAGACCATTCATCGAAGCTGTGGTGTCGCCACCCACGATATCAACCTTAAGCTCCTCAGCCGCGCGCTCCATACCCTCATATAGGGCATCCAACGCCTCTACTGTAATCTTTGCAGAGATACCGAGCGCTACGACAACCTGCTCAGGCTTGCCGTTCATGGCGAGTATATCATTAACTCCGCGTACAATAGCCTTGTAGCCAAGGTGCTGCAAAGGAAAGTAGCTGAGGTCGAAGTCGATACCCTCAGTCATCATATCTGTAGTAAGGAGCATCACCTCCTCGCCGAGGTCTATGACTGCAGCATCATCACCTGCGGCAATGAGTGTCGATGAGTTGCGTCTCTTAAGGCGCGCGGTGAGACGGTCGATAAGTCCAAACTCTCCCAAAGCAGCTATTTCTGTACCCTGTTTATTCATCGTTTTGAATTTTTTTGCAAAAGTATCGCTTTCGTTGGAATATTGCAAAAAAAAGTATATCTTTGCGTCAAATTTTTTTGAACAAACAGAAACTACATAACTATGCTTAACATCATTTTGTTTGGTGCGCCAGGATGTGGTAAGGGTACTCAGGCGGCGCGTTTGGCAGAGAAGTATGATTTGTACCATATCTCTACAGGTGAGGTAATTCGTTCGGAGATTAAGAATGGTACAGAGTTGGGTAAGAGTATGGAGGGTTATATATCTCGCGGCGAGCTTGCACCTGACTCAATTGTTGTGGAGATGGTGCGCGACTATATGCGTTCACATAGTGATAAGGGGTGCATCTTTGATGGTTTTCCACGCACAACAGCTCAGGCTGAGATATTCGATACCCTTTTGGCAGAGATTAACTCTAAGGTGGATGTTATGATCTATATGGATGTGCCGGAGGAGGAGCTTGTTAAGCGTATCTTGCTGCGCGGTAAGGATTCGGGTCGTGCTGATGATGCCTCTGAGGATGTTATCCGCAACCGTATTGAGGTCTATCGCCAGCAGACAGCTATCGTAGCCGATCACTACACCAAGCAGCAGAAGTACACCGAGGTAAATGGCTTGGGTACAATGGATGAGGTCTTTGATCGCTTGTGTGCGGTTATTGATACCAAATAGTAGATATTTGTGGTAAAAACAACTTCGCGGGCGATCTTGATATAATATTTCAGGATAATCCGCGTTTTTTATATACAGATGAAACATATCCAACATACTCTTTTAGTCATTTTCGCGCTCTTTGCAGTTGTTGGCACAGAGGCAAAGACCTATCGTGTGCGTGATGTGCAGAATGTGCAGCGCGTGGATGCTCGACGCTTTGTGAGCAACCCCGATGGAATACTCTCACGCGAGGCTGTGGCAACCCTCGACTCTATATGCTATGCGCTTAAGGCACAGGGTATTGCCGAAGTGGCGATTGTCGCGCTTGATGATATACGACCTCGCGATATGGTCGATTTCTCGCAAGAGTTATTTGAGAGTTGGGGCGTTGGTGATGATGAACTTGACAATGGTCTTGGTATATTGCTTGTTGGCGATATGCGCGAGATACGCTTCCATACGGGCTATGGTTTGGAGGGCGTGCTTCCCGATGCTCTCTGCTACCGCATACAACAGGATTATATGGTGCCTTACTTCCGCGCTGGCAACTACTCTTTAGGTATGGTGGAGGGTATGCGAGCTATTGATAAGGTGCTTTCAGGAGAGGAACTCCCTGTAGCTGAGAGTGAGGATGATACGGCAGCTATTGTCGTGGCGATGATGTTTGTTATCTTCTGCCTGCTCATACCACTTATACTACTCTACATACACTCTCGTAATCAGACAAAGTGTCCTAAGTGTGGTAAGCATACATTGCGCGTAGTGAGTAAACAGACAATGCAGATATCAAACCATATAACCAAGGTTACAACAATTCTTCGCTGTGACAATTGTGGCTCTGAGCATACCCGTACCGAAAATATTGATAATCGCAATGGCGGCGGTGGTGTCTTTGTGATGCCTATGGGAGGCTTTGGCGGTGGTCGTGGTGGCGGCTTCGGTGGCGGCTTTGGCGGTGGCTTCGGCGGTGGCTCGTTTGGTGGTGGTGGCTCTGGCTCAAGCTGGTAAATCGATAATAATTAACAATTAATATAAGTGTAAAACTATGAAAAACAAAACTTTATGGATTGTACTTGGCGTAGTCGCTGTAGTTGCAATCTGGTTTGCAGGAGCCTATAATGGCTTGGTAACAAAAGAGGAGCGTGTATCTGAGGCGTGGGCAAATGTAGAGACTGTATATCAGCGTCGTGCCGACCTTATTCCTAACCTTGTGAACACCGTTAAGGGCTATGCTGCTCATGAGCAGGAGACCCTACAGGCGGTGACCGAGGCGCGCGCAAAGTCTACATCTATCAATATCGACCCATCTACTGCTACACCTGCTGAGGTTGAGGCGTGGATGAAGGCTCAGGGCGAGGTTGGCTCAGCACTTGGTCGCCTTATAGCTATCGCTGAGAGCTACCCAGACCTCAAGGCTAACCAGAACTTTATGGAGCTTCAGAAGCAACTTGAGGGTACCGAGAATCGTAT
>JAFXBB010000145.1 GCA_017521945.1 Alistipes sp.
AAGGTATGGAATTGTAAGAGCCTCGTCAATATCGCGGCGAGAGCGTACTGAGGGATTCATAATCTCGCGGATGTAGAGAATAGCAAGCGGTATGCAGATACCCAAAATAAAGGCGAAGGCGAGGACTATAAGAGAGCGTGGACTTACAGGTTTGTTGCTACCGTAGGCGTGGTCTATAACGCGAGCATTACTCTCGGCAGTAGCCTCCGTAAGGGCGTTCTCCTCAAGCTTTGTGAGCAGGTAGATGTATAACTCCTCCTTAACCTTCTGCTGGCGAGCCTTCGAGAGTAGCTCCATCTCCATGGTTGGAGAACTCTCTATACGCTTATCCACCGCGCTCTGCTCACGGTCTATATGCTCAATCTGCAACTTTAGACCCTCAATATGCGACTCCAACGAGGCGATTACAGCATCGTGGATGCCGGCAATCTTATTGCCAAGGTCGATAATCGTAGGGTTTGTAGGTGATGAGGCAGCAAGTAGACGCTTATACTCCAAAAGTGCCTCGTTGTACTTCTCAATCTGCGATACAAGACCCGACGAGACGCCGCTCATCGTTACTGCTGATGCTGGAATGAGAGCGTCATTCTTTTCGTTGTCGTTCAGGTAGTTGAGAATGTAGGTAGTCATCTCCAACTGTGCCTCAAGAGATAGAGCATTCTCCTTAAGGCGTGCTATCTCCTCGGCGCTGAGCGAAGCCTCTTGTGCAGGGTTGAGTAGGCGGTTGCTCTGCTTGAAGGATGCTATATCAACATCGGCATTGTTAAGCTCCTCGCCAAGGCTCTGCAAACGATCCATGATAAACTTCTCTGTGAGGTTTGACACCGCCTGCTTATCCTCGATAGCGTCCTTGTCGTATGCCTCGATAATGCCGTTTATCACATGTTCTGCACGCATAGGCACTTCGTCTATCATGCTTAGGTTGATGACTGAAGCCTGCTTGTCGATGATAACGCACTTCAGTCGCTTGCGGTATGACTCGGTAATCTCGTTGATAGGGTAGTGCTTCACACTAATCCTCTTGTCGCGGTACTGCTCGAAGTAGGGCGTAGCTATAGCGATAAGTTTGCCAAATGGGGTAGATAGAGTGTCGCCCAAGGCTCCCTTAACCTCGTAATCTTCGTACTCCTTAAACTCTCTGAGGCATATATCCCCCTTACTGTCGATGTTGTACTTGAACGAAACAGCCTCCTTGGGATTTGAACCAACGAAGTTTATAACTACAGGCACGCGACCATACATATCAACGGTGCGTAGTCCGTTTGTTGTGGTGTAGCGTGTGTCGAGGTTGTAACGCTTAACAACCTGCTCCATAAGGTGACGCGACTGGAAGATGTGTATCTCGTTATCTACCGAGCGACGACCTATGCCACCAAGAACATCATTGAAGGCGGTAATCTCACTACCAGAGCCTTTGCGAGAGTCCTTGACAAGTACCGTAGCGGTGCGCACATAGGTGTTGGGTGTCGAGCTGAGGTAGAATAGAGCTATCGTCCCACATATAAGTAGCGACACAACAAACCAAAACCAATTCTTGAGTATCATCTCCAAGAACTCTCGAATAGTAAGGGTGTTATTACTCATTTCAGACCTGTCGTTGGTCTCCATTATATCTGCCATGATTAAATGTTTTACAAGATTACTGTTAGGAATGTGGCTAATGAAATAGCTGTAGAGGTGAGCGATATCCAGAATGAACGATTTTGGTTAATCTCGGATGTCGCAGCCTTATACTTGTTTGGGTTGACAATGACAACATCGTTCTGCTCTAAGTAGTAGCATGGGGAGTTGAATACCTCTGGCGAACGAAGATCGAGTGTGGTAACGATATTTTTACCATCCCTCTCTCGTACAACCAACACATCGTTACGATTGCCATATATGGTCATATCTCCTGCCAATGCCAACGCCTCGAATATTGTGAGTTTGTCGCGCTTGATATCGTAACGCCCGGGTTTGTTGACTTCGCCAACAACTGAGAGCATAAGTGTGGCAAAGCGCACATTTACACTTGGGTCTTGTATATATCCACCCTCGCGGATAAGTTGCTCAATCTTTGTGGCAAGCTCCTCGCGTGTCATGCCCGCGCACTCCACACGACCGATGATAGGCATTGTGATACAACCCTCGCTATCTACGGTTAGCACCTGAAGGCTGTTCTCAGAGCCTGTGGTGTTTGAGACAACAGCACCTGTAAGAGCGTTGTAGTTCGAAGATGAGTTGAACGGTATGGCAAGCTCAGGATTTTTGCTGTTTACCACAATTGTAATCTCGTCGAGAGGCTTTATGCGTATGGTGCTATTATCTGCTACAATACTCTCTGTGCCGCTCTCTATATTTTGCAAATATAGCACATTCTGCTGAGCGTTACAGCTACATAGAAGTAGTGCCAAAATAGCGAATAATCTGTAAATCTTCATGGTTGTAAATAATGCTATTATTTCAAAACTTGAAAATATCGTGCAAATATAGGAAATTTTATTCAATAATCCTATGTCTAAACAGACCTAAGTTTAATTGGCGTTTCAGGGCGTGATAATGTTCAATCAAATTTGGATATACTGATTATTTTTTGTAAATTTGCAAATTATGGCAAGATTGCGACATATAAACAATACGGCTATCGTTTTGCTCTTTGCCCTCTGTCATTTCGGAGTGGCGATAGTGAGCCGTATGTTCGACTATTATGATGATATACCGCTCACTATTCTGACCATTTTGATGGTTATCGTGGTGGCGATGACAAACAACACGCGTGTCGATATCATGGCTATTCTCACGATGGTCGCTACGCTTCTGGGTTTTGTCTTCGGATCGTGGCTTAGGGAGCCTATGGAGGCGTTGCTTCATAGTGAAACTCTTGCGCCGGCGGTCTCTACATTTGTTGTTACCACAATACTCGGTATTGGCACCGATATTATAACAATCCGCGTTAAGCGTTTGCAAAACCAAGATAAGAACTTCTCGGTATTGCCGCACCATATCATAGCGGTGGGCTTCTCGATTCTATTCCTTAGAATGGGCTATGTGGTGATGGATAGAGCGGGTATCTTTACTGAGAATATGCTTCTTGATAACATTCTCAATGTCATAGATAACAGTTGGGCGCTATTACTCCTATTGGCGGGTAATATCATCCTAACAATACATATCTCTCGGCATCAAAAGATTAAGCACAAAAATAGCCATACGGCAACCCTCGTGGTGGTGATTTCATCGTTGATTATCCCACTTCTCACCACGCTGGTAGTATATTTCGATGTGCCATACTTCAACGCTTCGCAGACAACCATCGAGGAGTTCGTTAGGGTGCTTTCGGCATCGTTGCTTATCGACTTGATAGTCATTACAATATGCTATCTTGTACACATGTCGATACTCTCGCATCAGCGACTTCAGCAAGAGCGTGAGCAGAAGCATCGCTCGGAGTATCAGTACGAGCGTTTGAAGCAGCAGATAAACCCTCATTTCCTATTTAACTCGTTGGGTATCCTCGACTACCTTGTCCAAGAGCAGGAGACCGAGCGTGCAAGTGCATTTATTCATAAACTTGCAGGCATCTATCGCTATATGCTAAGCAACGACCAAAAGCCTCTTGTGAAACTCAGCGAGGAGCTTGACTTTACCCATAAATATATCGACCTTCTCAAGGAGCGATTTACCGAGGGCATGCTCTATAAAATTGATATTTCGGATAGTGCGCTTGATAAGGATGTTGTGCCATGTGCTTTGCAACTCTTGGTTGAGAATGCAACAAAACACAACATCGTTAGTGCAGAGTCCCCATTGGTCATTGAGATAACCACGCAAAGTGGCTGGATAGTGGTGAAGAATAATCTCCAACTTCGCACTCATGGTCAGCCATCTACCCATCTTGGTTTAGAGAATATTCATCGCCAATACCTCGATATCACAGGACATGGTATAGTGGTGGAGAAGAGTAGCACAGAATTTATAGTAAAACTTCCTATAAAATGATAAATATACTTGTTGTTGAGGATGAGATTCCTGCGCAGATAAACATCAAAAAACTCATAGATAAGCACTGTCAAGAGAGTTCTGTGGTAGCTACGCTTAGTTCCGTGCGCTCTACCGTTAAGTGGTTGGAGGAGAACCCTGATGGTGCTGATGTTATATTTATGGATGTGGAATTGTCGGATGGCGTATGTTTCGATATATTCGATAAGGTAAGCGTCAACACGCAGATTGTTATCACCACAGCCTATGATAACTACGCTGTGAATGCCTTTCGCGTCAACTGTGCGGACTATCTGCTAAAGCCTATAACCGATAACGATTTTATCCGTGCATGGGAGCGTTGCCGCGAGCGTATCGAGCAGCAGAGTACCCCAAATATGGAGGCTCTTATGGACGCTATTGCCAAGGCTGGTGCGCCAAAGAGTAAGGAGTATAAGAAGCGCTTTATCGTAAAGACCGGTGAGAAGATTATCATTATCCCCGTAGAGGATATAGCATACTGTTACTCAGAGGATAAGAGTACCTATGCTGTCAACTTCGCTGGTACGCGTCGTCTTTTGGACTACTCGCTTGATATGGTGCAAGAGATGCTCGATCCCAAGCGTTTCTTCCGCGTATCTCGAAGTTGCATAGTCGCCATCAATGCCATAGAGAACATCTCTAAGCACCTCGGCACGCGCCTAAAGCTACAACTCAATCCTCGTACCGAGGAGGATATCGTTGTTAGCCGAAGTCGTACATCCGACTTCCTCGTATGGCTCGATAGCGACTAATGCTATATTACTTTCGCTCTTTTCGCTCTATTCCGAAGATACACCAGCGTAGCAGAGGGATGCGGCGTAGTAGCTCCCAAGTGGCAAAAGATCCAGTATAGGTGACCAATATGGCAATAAGGTATATTGACCATACGGGTAGAGAGGTGGCTTTGAGCGTTAGACATATTGCAGTACAAATGGTCATGTGAACTATATATATTCCAAAGCTGCTCTGGGTGAGGTATATGGTATATTTATTACACTTGTCTGCCCAACGCTTAAAGGCTCCAAACATGGCAAGAACAGCAGCCCAGCAGAATAGATTACACCATACGCTCTGTATGATTATAGGTAGGGTATAGTCCATGCCGTAGTATCTTATGACGAAGTATATTCCACTGCCTATGGCTACTATAATTAGCCCCTTTGCACGCTCTGCAAGGTAGCTGTGTATTGCCTCAGATGAGAAGATATAGTATCCGATAATAAAGCATACGAAGTAGAATATTGGGCGATATAGGTTAATTAGACCTTGACCCATAGTAGGATTATCTATCTGAGTCTTAGAGGTGATAAGAAGCACACCAAAGAGAATTATCATTATCATTGCATGCCCCCATCTTGGCAGCGTGCTTAGCCATCTATCAACACTCTCTACATCAATGACTCTTCGCACCAATAGAAGCAGTAGTGAGAATATGAATAGGTCTTGAATAAACCACAATGGTCCTATTCCACTTGCCGCCGCTATGAGCCACTTAATCAACACAGGGATGTTTTGTGGTACTGTTGAACCTGCGCCCTGCATATTCATTGCGCCGAGTATCCAACCAAAGACGAATAATCCAATGGTTGAGGGGACAAGAAGTTTACGCGTGCGCTCCTTGCGGAACTCCTTTGTTGTGTAGTGCTGAAGTGAGTAGCGACTTGATGCCCCAGCAATAATAAATAGCAGCGACATAAACCATGGATTGAGTACCATACATATTGTATCTTGCCACTGATTTTCGCTAAAGCCGCCCACTCCTCCAAAGACACCTAAAGAGTTGTAGTTGTAGAATACATGGTATAGTAGCACAAGTAGCACTATAGTCCATCGCATGTTGTCTATAAAGTAGTATCGTTGGTTATACATAGCATCTCTAAATTTATATGTTATTTGAATACATCCTCTACGACCTCCTCAAATATCTGGGTCTTAACCAAGGCGAGTCCCTTGCTTAAATCACCAAGTACGAGTAGGGCATCCCCTGCCTTAATATCAAATAGTTTGCGTGCCTCTTTAGGAATGACAATCTGACCTTTGTCGCCCACTTTCACTACACCGAACATCTGTTTCCCTTTGTTATTTCCCATAGTTATAATAGTTTGAATTGTTAGAATAGTTGGAAATTTCCCACAAAAATAGTAAAAATATCTCAACTACCAAATTTTTTTATTTGTGAAGTTGTTGGTCTTAAGTGGCATTTTAGTTGTTACAAGGCGTTATTTATTCCATTCGGACAAATATTCTTGCTATTCATCGTAAATTTTGACCAATTGGGTGCAAATAATTTGCTTGTTTGGATATTTTTCGTAAAATTTGTTGTGGTATGATTGTGCGTATATTAAAATAATTTAATAATGCGCTCATATTATTATTGTTAATGACGAAATAATTATAAACAGTAGAATATGCAGAAAAGAGACCTTTCATTTTGGCAGATGTGGAATCTGAGTTTTGGATTCTTTGGTGTTCAGATAGCCTATGCTTTGCAGAGCGCGAACATCAGCCGTATTTTTGCTACATTGGGTGCTGACCCACACACATTGAGCTTCTTCTGGATATTGCCTCCATTGATGGGTATGATTGTACAGCCTATCGTGGGAGCTATGAGCGACAAGACTTGGTGCAGGTGGGGTCGCCGTAAGCCTTACCTCTATGTGGGAGCTATTGTAGCGATTATCGTTATGGCTCTCTTGCCTAACGCAGGTAGCTTCAATATGACCGTCAAGGCTGCTTTGGCGTTTGGTGCTATTATGCTTATGTTGCTTGACACCTCAATCAATATGGCTATGCAGCCATTCAAGATGATGGTAGGAGATATGGTTAACGAGGAGCAGAAGACCAAGGCATACTCTATTCAGAGTTTGTTGTGTAATGCTGGCTCATTGGTAGGTTACCTCTTCCCATATATCTTCACATGGATAGGTGTTAAGAATGTAGCGCCTGAGGGTATGATACCTGATTCTGTTACATGGTCATTCTATATTGGTGCTTTGATTCTTATTCTTTGTGTATTCTACACAGGTGCTAAGGTCAAGGAGATGAATCCTGAGGAGTATGCTGCGTTCCATGGTATCAAGGAGGAGGCTAAGGAGGAGAAGAGCAATCTATTCCAACTCTTGTTCCACGCACCTAAGGCGTTCTGGCAGATTGGTCTTGTGCAGTTCTTCTCATGGTTTGCATTCCTCTATATGTGGACATACACCACAGGAGGTATTGCCGAGAATGTATGGGGTACAATTGTGACCTCTTCGGCAGAGTATCAGGCTGCGGGTGACTGGACAGGTGTTTTGTTTGCTGTTCAGGCCATTGGCTCAATTCTTTGGGCTTTGGTTATTCCACGCTTTAAGAGTGAGAAGGTTGCCTACTCGACTAGTTTGGTGCTTGGTGCCGTAGGTTTCATATCTACCTACTTTATCCATGACCAGTATATGCTCTTCGTGTCATTCTTGTTGGTTGGATGTGCTTGGGCGGCTATGCTTGCGTTGCCATTTGCGCTTCTTACCAATTCGCTATCGGGCAAGTCGCTCGGCTCATACCTTGGTCTCTTCAACTGCACCATCTGTCTACCACAGATTGTCGCATCGTTGGTTGGTGGTTTGATTTTGGGTCTTGTAGGTGGCGATGTTGTAGACGGCATCCAGACAGGTCAGATATCGATGCTTGTAGTTGCGGGCGTATCGTTGTTGCTCGGTGCAGTAGCGGTATTTGGCATCAGTGGCAAGCGTGAGGCTTAATTATATATAATGTATATAATCCAAACAATAATAATAAATAATTAACACTAACACACTATGAGAAAATTCTTGACTATGTGTTTGGGTCTTGCCCTCCTTGTGTTGGCAGTTCCCGCTCAGGTGTTTGCCCAGTCGGGTAAATATGAGGTGAAGGGTGTGGTAGTAGATACTACAGGTAATCCTGTTATCGGTGCAACTGTTATTGAGCAGGGTACTACTAATGGTGTTACCACCGATTTTAACGGTCAGTTCATACTGAAGGTTAAGAGCGGTCAGTCGGTTGTATCTATCAGCTACATCGGTTACTTAACTAAGGAGCTTGCAGCGTCATCTACAGAGTTGCAGCGTGTTGTCCTTGAGGAGGACTCAGCTATGATTGATGATGTTGTGGTTATTGGTTACGGTACCGTAAAGAAGAATGACCTTACAGGTTCTGTTGTTGCTGTTAAGGCCGATGACATCAACCGTGGTGCTATCGTATCTACACAGGATATGATGCAGGGTAAAGTTCCAGGCTTGCAGGTCATCCCTGGCGATGGTGGTCCTAACTCAGGTGCTACAATGCGTATTCGTGGTATTTCATCGCTAAACGCAAGCTCTGACCCACTTGTCGTAATCGACGGTGTACCTATTGCAAAAGATATGGGTGGCGGTATGTCTAACCCATTATCAATGGTTAATGCCAATGATATCGAGTCGTTCACTGTACTAAAGGATGCTTCTGCTGCCGCTATCTACGGTTCACGCGCATCTAACGGTGTCATTATCATCACTACTAAGAAGGGTAAGGGTAACAAGATGAATGTTGCTTACAATGGCTCATTCAGCGTTTCTCAGAACTCTGGCGTTCTTCCTGTGATGTCTGCTACTGAGTATAAGGATTTCTTGCGTGAGTCATTTGCTGGTACTACAACTCTTGAGACAATTGAGGGCATGTTGGGTACATACGATACTGATTGGCAGAGCCTTATCTTCCGTACAGCATTGTCACATGACCACAATGTAAGCCTTTATGGTAACTATGATAATGGTATGTACTGTGATGAGCTTCCATACCGTGCATCTGTAGGTTACACAAGCCAGCAGGGTACATTGCACTCTTCAAAGTATGATCGTTTGACTTTGGATCTTAATACATCTCCAAAATTCTTTGACGAGCATCTTACCGTATCACTCTCTGCAAAGGGTGTTTATAGCATGGAGGATAACGCAAGCAGTGGTGCTGTCGGTGAGGCTGCGTTCTTCAACCCAACTATGCCGGCTTACAACTATGATAAGGACGGCAATATCGACTATAGCACAACAAACGGTTTCTTCCAGTATGGTGAGGTTAACAAGCAGGGCGTTTTTATTGCTAATTCATTGGCGTCAAACAACCCTCTTTCAACACTATATGATCAGATTTCAGAGAAGACTGCTTACCGTTTCTTGGGTAACGCTCAGATCGATTATAAGGTACATGGCTTTGAGGCATTGCGCTTTAACCTTAACCTTGGTACAGACTATGCAATCTCTGAGACCTACAATATGACTATGCCAAGTTCTCGTTCAGCTTGGTTGGATAGCGACGCAGCAGGTTGGGGTCAGTATCAGGAGGGCTTTGGTAAGAACTACAACAATCTTTTGGAGTTCTACGGTAACTATAACGACTCTTTTGGTAAGCATAATATTGATGCTACTGCTGGTTATTCATGGCAGCATGTTTATGGTGGTGGTAACTCATACGGCTACTTTAACAAGGATAATACAGCTAACCCACGCCACGATACTACATATCGTGCTGAGGAGAGCTTTATCGTGTCATTCTTTGGTCGTTTGAACTACTCATTCGATTCTCGTTATTTGTTTACATTCACTATGCGTGCCGATGGTTCTTCAAAGTTTGCTAAGGAGAATCGTTGGGGTTACTTCCCATCAGCCGCTTTTGCATGGAATATTAAGAATGAGGCATTCTTGAAGGATAGCGAGGCAATCTCTACTTTGAAGCTCCGTTTGGGTTATGGTGAGACCGGTCAGCAGGAGATTGGCAACTATATGTATTTGGCAGGTTACTACCAGTCTACAAGCTCAAGCGATCAGGCATTTATGGGTAAGGATGGCTACTATGACTACTATACACCTAAGGCATACAACCCAAATATTAAGTGGGAGACCACAGTAACATATAATGCCGGTCTTGACTTTGGCTTCTGGGATGGCTTGTTGGATGGTAGTGTAGATGTATACCGCCGTGATACACGCGATTTGTTGAACGAGGTGACTACTCCTCTTGGCGCAAACTTCGGTGATACCATCATGACAAATATCGGTTCTATGCGTAACGAGGGTGTTGAGTTCTCATTGAACTTTAATCCTGTTCGTACTCGCGATTTGAGCATCCGTTTCGGTTTCAATGGTACATTCCAGAATACATATTTCTTGGAGTTGAACAACAACAACAAGGATGAGTACACTGTCTATATGGGCGGTCCATCAATGGGTACAGGTGGTGTTGGTATGGTTATGCACCGTGAGGGTTGCAAGCCTTATACATACTATATGTTCCGTCAGGTATACGATGCTGATGGTAATCCTATCCAGAATGCTATCTACGACAGCAATGGTAATGGTCAGATTGATCAGAATGACCGATACAATACAGGAAAGAGTACATTGCCAGACTTCTTCTTTGGTGTAAACTTCAAGTTCAGCTACAAGAATTGGGACTTTGGCTTTAATGGTCACGGCTCTGTTGGTAACTATGCGTTCAACGATGTATGGTCTACACACTCTACTGCTAATATTGACATCAACTCTGGTACTATTGGTAACTATACTCAGGCTACAAAGCGTACAGGTTGGGTTGCTGCTAATACTCAGGAGCAGTGGGCATCTGATCTCTTCTTGGAGGATGCATCATTCTTCCGTATGGATGATATTAACCTTGGTTACACATTTGGTAAGTTGGGTAACAGCGATATGAAGTTGCGTATTGCTGCGGGTGTACAGAATGTATTCGTTCTAACTAAGTATAGCGGTCTTGATCCTGAGATCAACAGCAGTCTTGGTATCGATGGCACTATTTGGCCACGCCCTCGTACTTACTCAGTGCGTCTAAACCTTAATTTCTAATCGATTAAAACAGAATAACAATGAAGACAAAATATATTGTTGCTGCTATTCTCGGTGTGATGTTAACTCTCTCATCATGTGTGAAGGATCTTGATGCTCTTCCACTCAATGAGACAGATGTAACATCTGAGACAGCGTATAACGATACAGTTGAGTCGTACCTCAGAGGTCTTGCAAAGCTCTACAATACAATGAGCTCTCATGAGGTAAGTTATGTGAGCGTAAACGATGCAGGTGCGAGCCAGATTTGCCGTGCGTTCTTCGTTTGCCAGGAGGCTACAACAGACGCTTGTAAGGTTGCATGGGGTAATGACTCTTGGACTCGTGCAATGAATAACAATACATGGACAGATGCTGATAATGATGCGGTATTTGGTGTATTCTTCCGCTCTATTCAGTCTATCTCGTTCTGTAATGAGTTTTTGCGTCAGACAACAGATGCGAAGTTGGATGCTCGTGGCGTTCCAAGTTCTGTAAAGGCTAAGGTTCAGGAGTTCCGTGCAGAGGCTCGTGTAATTCGTGCTTGGTACTACTGGATGGCTATGGATACTTTTGGAGCTGTTCCTTTCGCAACTGAGAAGGATGCTGTAGGTACTGATGCACCATTGCAGGCACCAAGTGAGGAAATTTACGAATATCTTGTTTCAGAGTTGGAGGAGCTCGCATCAGACGACTCAGCCCTTCCTGCAGCACAGGATAACTATCCTCGTATGGATAAGGGTTCTGCTCTTGGTCTTTTGGCTCGTATCTACCTAAACGCTGAGACCTATAAGGGTGAGCCTGAGTGGTTGAAGGCAAAGCAGACTTGTGAGCGTATCTTCGGTTTGGGTTATGAACTATGCCCAAATTATGAAGATATGTTCCGTGGTGATAACGGCGAGAACTTAGAGGCTATCAAAGAGTTCTTGTTCGCTATTCCATTCGATAATAAGAATCAGCAGAGTTATGGTGGCACAACATTCCTCACTGCAGGTGCTATTGCTGCTACTGATGTAGAGTCTTTCGGCTCTATCAATGGTAACACTGCAGGTTGGGGTGGTCCTCGTATCGATGGCGACTATGTTGAGCGTTTCTTTAATGTTAGAAATGCTAACTTCGAGACAGGTAAGTATGAGTGCGATGATAAACGCGGCAAGATGTTCTTTATCAAAGGTCGTCTTGGCGAGGGTAAGATGCCTACAATTGACGAGGTATACAACTTCCAGTATGGTTGGACTTGTCTTAAGTTTAATGATATCCCACACGATAAGGATAAGGATTCATTCACTGCAATCAATACATTTTCTAATATCGACCTTCCTGTTATTCGTTTGGGTGAGATCTATCTGATTTATGCTGAGGCATGCTTGCGTTTGGGCGATGGTACACCTGCAAAGCAGTATATTGATAAGTTGGCTGATCGTGCAGGTGTAGATTATGAGTTTAATAAGCTCACTTCTTGGAACACTGAGGCTCGTGATTGGTTTGTAGCTGAGCGCGCTCGTGAGTTGATGTGGGAGTCTTGCCGTCGTACCGACCTTATTCGTTACGATCTCTTCTGCTCAGCAGAGTATCTATGGCCATTTAAGGGTGGTGATACTCGTGTGGGACAGAAATTTGAAGAGCATATGAAGGTCTTTGCTATTCCAAGTAAGCAGTTGGAGGCTAACCCTAACTTGCATAATCCGGAGGGTTATGATACGAAAAAAGAGGATGATAGTACTGAGGCTAACTAACATTTAATAAATAGAGTATTATGAAATTGATGAAATATTTTATGCTCCTTGTTGCTGCTCTCGGCGTATTGTCGTCATGTGAGTCAGACTTGGAGAAGATTCAGACTTTGCCAGATGACCAGTTGGTTGCGCCAGTGCTTAAGGAGCTTGCTGTCTCTGAGGTAGCTATTACACCTGATAATCTTTCAGAGAAGATTGTTGTTGAGTGGGAGGATGCTTTTTTTGGTGAAAATATCATCTTCAAGTATATTCTTTCGTTCACCTTCGGTGAGAAGTCAATGGATGTTATCACAGGTTACACCAAGAATAGCGTTGAGCTAACATACAACCAGATTAAGACAGCACTTGTAACCCTTGGTGTTATGGCTGATGAGACCGTAGATATCAAGTTGCGAGTTAGTGCTAAGGTTGGTTCAACAGGTAAGGAGTTGTATACCGACTATGCTACTCTTAAGGCAAGTTATACTGAACCTAAGGATGAGACACCAGAGGGTGGCGAGAACACTGAGGAATAATTGAAACTTTTTATAAACCTTTTTATTAACTTATTAAAAACTAAATTATTATGAAACTTGTAAAGTTTTTTGCAGTAGCTGTAGCAGCTGTTGCAATGTTGGCAGCATGTGAGCCAGAGGAGAAGAAGCCTATCAACAAGCCTGTAGAGCTTACAGAGTCTAAGATTCTTTGTGATGTTACTGCTGGTGGTTGGGAGAATTGCAATGCTTGGGCATGGACCGAGGGTGGTGACAACTACACTGGTGGTGCGGACGCTGTATGGCCAGGTGTGGCACTTGAGACAGAGGAGATTGATGGCGTGACTTACTATGTATGGATTGCTCCAGCTCATATTTGCGGTCAGACTATTGGTTTCATCATCAACAATGGTACTGAGCAGACTGTTGACCTTTCACTCGTTGTTGAGGATGGCGCAAAGGTTGTTCTTACAGAGAAGGGTGCTGATGGTAAGTGGTTGGCATCTATCAACGGTGAGGTAGGTGAGGTTCCTGAGCCAGAGCCAGTAGTAGATCCAGAGCTTAACCTTAATGAGCACACTTGGGGTCTTATCGGTTCATTCAACGAGTGGGCTGCTGATGTAGTTATGGAGGTAGTTGACGGTTGGGCTGTTGCTACTATTAAGCTTGCTGCTGATGCTGAGTTCAAGGTACGCGCTGATGGTTCTTGGGATCATAGCTACGGCTTCGCTGCTACTGAGGAGATGTCTACATTCCCAGTTGATGGTACTCAGTTCGCTGCTACTTACAACGCTGGTAACCTTAAGGTTGCTGAGGCTGGTACTTATGAGGTATCATTCTCTGCTGCTAATGGTGAGGAGTACTTCAAGGTTTTGAAGAAGTAATTCAACCTCTCTTAACAAAATACCGCGCTTATGCTTGCGCTTAGGCGCGGTATTGCCTTTGGTCGGAGGACTTTGACCGGTCCTCCGACCCCGAAATATAATTAGAAAAGAGTAATTAGAAAATAGTAATGGTTAAAAGTCTGCGACTTTTTCATTAACCGAAAACCACAAACTAATAATCTACTTACCAAACAAGTAAATAAGAAACAATAATAGATAACTATGAGACTTAAATCGTTAATTTTTCTTGCGTGTGCTGCAGTAGTGTCGCTATTTGCAGTACATTGTATGTCTGCAGATGAGGTTGCTAAGTTCGA
Source organism: Alistipes sp. (assembly GCA_017521945.1). Lineage (GTDB taxonomy): Bacteria > Bacteroidota > Bacteroidia > Bacteroidales > Rikenellaceae > Alistipes. The sequence continues at coordinate 14,237 of JAFXBB010000145.1, forward strand.
GCGAGGCAACGCATCTGCAGTAGTGCCTATGAATGTAAACGCTGGCACCACAGCTCACTACCTCACAGACTACTATCCATATTGGGTGGGTGCGGACGATGTTACAACCGCAGATGAGCGTATTGTGCTTAACAACACATCTGAGGATTGGTCCGAGTTCGAGCTATCGACAGAGGCAGAGGTGTTAGTATCTACAATTGATGTTTGGCATGGCGATGATGCTTTAGCAATTGTCGTTCTTGGTGGTAAGCGCGACAAGGGTAGCTACATGTCAACAACAGCCGTAGAGCGTGGCAGTATCGTTGTTGAGACCACACAGCCTGTTAAAGAGGCGATAGCTCTATGGCAGAATAAGGTTATTGAGGGTGTGGAGATTGATGGTAGCACCATTCGTGTAGAGGTGCCTGAGTGCGCTGCCAAGTATGAGCGTTCTGTTGTGCGTATCTACGCTGCATCTGAGGCGGGTCGTTTCAATGATATTCTTGTTCCATTAGAGCGAGGCGAGGTGGTCACAGATGCTGCCGATATACGTCGCCAGGATGCTCAATCACAAATCTTGTACTCGTTGATGATTGATCGCTTTAACAATGGCAATACCGCAAATGACTGGAAGATAAACTCTCCAGAGGTGTTGGATAAGGTGGATTATCAGGGTGGCGATATCGCAGGTATCACCGCAAAGATAGAGGATGGTTTCTTCACAGACCTCGGCATCACAACAATATGGATATCTCCTATTACCCAGAATCCATACGATGCGTGGGGACAGAATGTAAATCCAGATACCAAGTTCTCAGGTTACCATGGCTACTGGCCTATATACAGCACTGTTGTTGACAAGCGCTTTGGCACTGAGGAGGAGCTTCGTACGATGCTCTCAACAGCGCACGATACCGAGATGAATGTTATCCTTGACTATGTCGCCAACCACCTACATATCAACTCTCCAGTTCTTCAGGAGCATCCTGACTGGACTACGCAGTTGATACTCCCTGATGGTCGCGAGAATATCGCCTTGTGGGACGAGCAGCGTCTTACAACATGGTTCGACAAGCATATCCCAACCCTCGACCTTGAGCGCGAGGAGGTGTGCGAGCCTATGACTGACTCGGCACTACACTGGGTGCGTAACTTCGACTTCGATGGTTTTAGACACGATGCTTGCAAGCATATACCTTTGAACTATTGGCGTATGCTCTGTCATAAGATGAAGTCAGAGATGCCTGATCGTCCATTATGGCAGATTGGTGAGACATACGGCTCTGTGGAGCTTATCGGCTCGTATGTTAAGACAGGTATGATTGACTCGCAGTTTGACTTTAACCTATACCATACATCTCGTGATGTTATCGTTGATACAAATCGCTCTATGCGCGATATAGTATCTGTTGTAGAGGAGTCTGAGGCAGCCTATGGCTCTCACCACACCATGGGTAACATTACAGGTAACCACGACAAGCCTCGTTTTATCTCTATCGCTGGTGGTGACATGCCTCTATGGGGTATTGACGATAAGGCTGAGGGCTGGCATCGTGAGGTCGTAGTAGGTGATATGGATAAGGGTCATGCAGGCTTGCAGCTTATGAAGGCAATCATCGCCACCGTGCCGGGTGTGCCATGTATCTATCAGGGTGATGAGTATGGTGTTCCTGGTGCTAACGACCCTGATAACCGCGATATGATGGCATTTGATGGTTATAACGACTATCAGCTTAAGGAATATGCCCAGACAAAGGCGTTGATGCAGCATCGTCGTAGCTCTATGCCTTTGATGTATGGTGACTACCGCACATTGTATGTCGATGACTCGGCGTGGGTATTCATTCGTCACTATATGGGTGATTGGGAGGTCGTTGCAATGAATGTTCGTTCTGAGGCTCGTACTATTGAGACCTCTTTGCCAAAGTTCGCTAAGTGCGGCAATATTAAGGTTGCTGTCGCTACGGAGGGCGCTGCGGCTAAATGCATGGGCGAGGGTAATATAGAGTTTACACTGCCTGCTTATGGCTATGCTATTGTAACCAAGTAATTTATAATTCAAAATATAGAACAGATGAAGAAATTTTTGGCGTTAGTCGCTATCGTTGCGACATTTGTAAGCTGCTGTAATTGCGGTAAGCAGGAGGAGGCAGTTTCATTTGATAAGTTTAACTCTGTAGTCTATGAGCTAAATATTCGTCAGGCTACAGTTGAGGGTACATTTGCTGCTGCTGAGCAGTATCTTCCTGAGCTTAAGGAGTTGGGCGTGGATATCGTATGGCTTATGCCTATTAGCCCTATTGGTGTTGAGGCTCGCAAGGGCTCACTTGGCTCATACTACTCAATCATCGACTATAAGGCTATCAACCCTGAGTTTGGTACTATGGAGGACTTCAAGAGTTTCCTTGACAAGGCTCATGAGCTTGGTATGAAGGTTATTATCGATTGGGTTGCTAACCACACTTCACGCGATGCCAACTGGTGGAAAGAGGGTAAGAGCGATTGGTATGTAATGGACGATAATACAGGTCTTCCTATCGTAGAGTACGACTGGACTGATATCGCAAAGCTTAACTACGAGAACGAGGATATGCGTCTTGCTATGATTGATGCGTTGAAGTTCTGGGTTGAGATGGGTGTTGATGGCTATCGTTGTGATGTTGCTATGAATGTTCCGGGTGACTTCTGGGCTGAGGCTTGGAAGCAGGTACGCGAGATTAACCCAGATGTTTACCTCTTGGCTGAGGGCGAGGAGACATGGTTACATGAGAGCGGCTTCGAGGCTACTTACGCATGGGAGCTTCACCATATCTTCAACGCTATGGCTAAGGGTGGCAGCGAGACTAAGAATGTCGCTGGTGACGGTACTATCAAGACCGATGCTAAGTATGTTAAGGACCTTAAGGAGTACCTTGAGCGTGATGATGTGAAGTATCCAGCTCCAGCAATGCGTCTTATGTTTACATCTAACCACGATGAGAACTCATGGGCAGGTACTGAGTTTGAGCGCATGGGTGATGCACATAAGACATTTGCAGCTCTTACATTCGTATTGCCAAAGTCACAGCCACTTATCTACACAGGTCAGGAGATTGGTCTTAACCGTCGTTTGGCATTCTTCGAGAAGGATTCTATCGAGGAGCTTGTTGACTTGGAGTATGGTAAGGAGTACCGTGATTTCTATAAGTCACTTACTAAGTTCCGCCATGAGAACTCAGCATTGGCATGTGGTCAGAGCGTAGCACCTATCGTATATGTTGAGGATGCTCCTGAGGCAGTCTTGGCATTCACACGCGAGAACGAGCAGAATAAGGTGCTTTGTATCTTCAACTTCTCTGCTGAGCCACAGAGCGTTACGCTATCTGAGAACGCTGCAGGCGACTATAACTGCCTATGTGGCGAGCAGCGTAGCTATAAGGCTGGCGATGTTGTTGAGCTTGAGCCTTGGGCATTTATGCTGTTGGCACGATAAACTTAATACTAAAATGTTATAAGGTGGGCTGCCCAGATTTTGGGCAGACCCACTCTATAACAATATAGAAAGACTACATGTACAAACACCCTGAGTGGAGTTACTCAGCTGTACTCTACGAACTAAATATACGACAATTTACCGAGGAGGGAACACTCAATGCTGCCATTGAGCGTCTTCCTTTTTTGCGTTCTATAGGTATTGATGCTATATGGCTTATGCCTATATATCCTATAGGTGTGGAGGGTAGAAAGGGTAGGCTCGGTTCGTACTACTCGATTAGCGACTATAAGGGTGTAAATCCTGAGTTTGGCACTAAGGATGATTTTCGCGCCTTTGTGTCGGCGGCCCATGCCATGGGTATAAAGATACTCTTGGATTGGGTGGCTAACCACACTGCTCGCGATGCTCGTTGGATTACGGAGCAGCCTGCCGATTGGTATGAGCGTGACGAGAATGGTGTAGCTAAGGTGCCTTGGGATTGGACCGATACCGCGAAGCTTAACTACGCAAACCATGATGTGTGGCTCGGAGAGATTGATGCCATGCGTTATTGGGTTGAGGAGTTTGGTGTGGATGGCTTTAGGTGCGATATGGCTATGTTGGTGCCTATTGAGTTCTGGCAAGAGGCATCTTGGGAGTTGCATAAGATTAAATCCGATATCTTTATGTTGGCTGAGGCCGAGGAGGATAACCTCTTCGATAGAGCCTTTAATATGAGCTATCAGTGGAATGTTCACCATATCATGGTGGATATCGCTAAGGGGGCTCGTAGGGTGTGGGATTTAAGAAATGCTATACACTCTGAGCGTGCCAGATACCCGCGCGAGGCTATACGTATGAGCTTTACATCGAACCATGATGAAAATTCGTGGAGTGGCTCGGAGCAGTTGCGTTTTGGTGCAGCGTTGGAGATAATGACAGCCTTAACCTTCCTTATGCCATCAACCATGCCACTCTTGTATACAGGTCAGGAGGTGGGCTACGACCACTCGTTCGAGTTCTTTGAGCGTGATGCTATACCTGCTCGGGTGTATCACGAAAACCGTACTACGGAGTTATACCGTAGGCTTATAGCCTTGAAACATAGGGAGCGAGCCTTGGATGCTGGTGAGCGTGGCGGAGAGATGATAGAGATTGAAAATAACGCCAAGGATTGTATGATAACAATGGTGCGCGAGGTGGAGGGTAGCAGGGTAGTTGCCATCCTTAATCTCTCGCCTTACACTATCCATGCAGACTTTAATACAGGAATATATGCTGGCACATACCGCGATGCTATCTCTGGTGAGCGTGTAGAACTATCGCAGCATGTGGAGCGCGATTTAGTACCTTGGCAATATCAAATATTAGTTCGATGATGAGAAGATTTTTCACACTTTCATTGTTGCTTGTAACAGCAATATCTGTATCGGCGGCAACGCCAAAGATTAGTGTTAAGCATGTGGAGCCACTGTCATGGTGGGTAGGTATGAATATGCCTCTTCAGCTTATGGTTAATGGCGAGGCTATATCGCAGTGCGATGTAAAGATTTTGCCTGAGGGTCAGGGCGTATCCGTATCGGCTACTCATAAGGCTGATAGCCCTAACTACCTCTTTGTGGATATCGCCATTGAGAATGATGCAGTTGCTGGCGAGTATATTTTGCGTTTTACAAACGGAAAGCGCAAGTATGACTATAAATATACGATTGCTGAGCGTAGAGAGGGTTCGCGTGAGCGTCTTAGCTTCACAAATGCCGATTTTGTCTATCTCATTATGCCTGACCGCTTTGCTAATGGCAACCCTGAGAATGACTCTACAAAGTATACTGCCGAGAAGGTTATGCGCTCTAACCCGGGTCGCCGTCATGGTGGCGACTTGCAGGGTATGATTGACCACTTGGACTATATCGCAGACCTCGGTGCTACGGCTATATGGTCAACACCGCTACTGTTGGATAATGAGAATGGTGCTTCGTACCATGGTTATTCATGTAGCGACTACTATATGATTGACCCACGCTTTGGTACAAATGCACTCTTTAAGGAGTATGTTGAGGAGTGCCATAAGCGCGATTTGAAGGTTATCATGGATATTGTACCTAACCATAGCTCGACATCGCATTGGTGGTACAAGGATCAGCCATTTGAGGATTGGACACATAAGTGGGATAGCTATACACAGTCTAATTGGACATTCTCCACCAATATGGACTTCAATGCATCGAAGTCCGATTTGTATCAGATGGAGAGCGGCTGGTTTGATAGATCTATGGCAGATATGAACCTCGATAACCCATACTTGTTGCGCTACTTCCAGCAGTGGGCTATATGGTGGATTGAGTACTCTAATTTGGATGGTTTCCGCGTTGATACCTATCCATATAATGAGAAGATGCCTATGAGTGAGTGGTGTCAGGCTGTTATGGAGGAGTATCCAAACTTCAATATCGTAGGTGAGGTGTGGACATCGTCTATTCCTCAGTTGGCATATTGGCAGGGTGGTAACTACAATAAGGATGGCTTCAACTCAAATTTGAAGTCTATCATGGATTTCCCACTGCACGATGCTCTTCGTTCGGCTATGTGTGAGAGCGGTGATTGTGGTTGGGGTCAAGGTATGACACGCGTCTATGATGTTGTGTCACACGATTTCGTATATCACGACCTCTCGAATATGATGATTATGGCGGCTAACCATGATACTGACCGTATTGCAGATGTTTGTGAGGGTGATCTTCGCAGGATGAAGATTGTACATACGCTCCTATGCACAATGCGTGGTATGCCTCAGATGTTGTATGGTGATGAGCTTATGTTCCGCTCTACGGATCGCTCTAAGGGTCATCCTACGCTCCGTGTCGATTTCCCCGGTGGTTGGGCTGAGGATAGCGTAAACCTCTTTGATAGGGCGCAGCATGAGGGTGATATGAAGGAGCTCTTTGATTATACTCGCCATTTGATGAATTGGCGTAAGACAAAGGAGGTTATCCACTCTGGCAAGACACTCCACTTTATCGACCGTGATAATACCTATGCTTTCTTCCGTTATAACGAGGAGAGTGTTGTGTTTGTATATATAAATAATAGTAACGATACTAAGCGTGTGCCTTGGTCGCGCTATAGCGAGATTAGTGCAGGTTTGGGCGAGGGTCGTGATGTTATTAGCGGTGAGACGGTAAATATGAATGATATGAGTGTCGAGCCAATGTCGGCGCTTATTGTCGAGTTTACGCGTTAGCATAGATAGTATTGAGTAGTGTTATTCGATATATCCTCTAAATTACATTATGCATAAATGGTGTATTATTCTAAAAATAGTGAATATTATGCTCATTTATTGAAAGATTTTTTTGGTTTATTAGGATTTTTAACTATATTTGCATTATCTAACACATTAAACCTAATTGAAGCTATGAAGAGATTTATCTTGACAATCGCTGCCATCGTAGCTGTAGGCTCATTGTCAGCTCAGACTCCAGAGAAGACTGTGACCGAGGCACGCATTGAGTATGATCGCGCAATAGCGGCTAAAAAGAATGCCATTAAGGCAGCAAAGAAGGAGGAGAAGAGAGTTAAGAAGAGTTCTAAGGAGCGTCTCAACCAGATCCGTCTTGACTTGGAGACAGCAAAGGATACTTATGAGTATGCACTTGAGGAGGTAAAGCGTTTGGAGCGTGAGGCTAAGGCTGAGTTTGAGGCAGCTAACCTTATCTACAAGCAGGAGGTTACTCGTACTAAGCAGGAGGTGACTGCTGCAAAGACTAACACTGAGGCTGAAATTCAGAAACAGAAGAGCAACATCGCTTTGGCTAAGGCTGAGCTTGCTCGCGTTAAGGCTTTGGAGGAGATTCGCAAGAAGGCTAAGTAGTCTACCTATACTCCTTATAAGGTCATAGAACCTTTAGAAAGATACTCCCTTTGGGTGAACATTTATGTTGACCTAAAGGGATATTTTTTTGAATTCAAAAAACATCAATAATTTTTTGCTTTGACGATAATTGTCAATTTGTCCCTCTATATTTGCATCGTAAAACAAATGATAACGATAAATATAGAGATATTATGGGACTTAATTACATCATTAATTGTACGCATTGTGGCTCACACACTGAGTATAGTACCAAGGTTAGGGGTTCTGCATTAGCAATGGATGAGGACAATATCTATAATCATATTGATACGCAGTGCGCAATGCGCTGTCCTGTATGTCGCAGCAGATTAAATAGCTCGCAGAGCGAATTTCGTAGACAGGTGCAGATTGTAAAAGTGTTGTAGTCTATTGGTTTTGAGTATAGCATAAGCGTTGCTTATATGCGCATAGGTAAAAAGTCTAAATTATATTTCATATTTTGACAAATAATCTGTAACTTTGAAACATAATAATAAATAATATAGAAGTTATGGCAAAGATAAATATTGAGATAGGAGCGCAGATACCAGAGTTTGAGACAGTGACCGAGGAGGGTGTGAAGTTTACACTCGAGGAGCTAAAGGGTTCCCCAACAATTCTCTACTTCTACCCAAAGGATAATACTTCGGGTTGTACCTTGGAGGCTAAGAGCCTAAGAGATGGTAAGGAGGAGTTGCTCAGAAGGGGTTATAAGATTGTTGGTGTTAGTCCCGACTCGGTAAAATCGCATCAGAATTTCTGCTCTAAGCATGAACTAAACTTCACGCTCTTGGCAGATACTGAACATTCGTTGCTGGAGGCTCTGGGAGTTTGGCAACCAAAGAAGATGTATGGTAGGGAGTATATGGGTGTAGTGCGCACAACACTTATCCTTGATGCCGATGCGCGCGTAACACACATCATTGAGAAGGTCGACACTAAGGATTCTTATGGTCAGATTATCAAGTTGCTCGATAAGTAGAATAATGAAAATAAAAACTAATAAGATATGGCAGAGAAAGTACAGGTAAATGCTGATAAGCTCAAGGTGCTATCGGCAGTGATGGATAAGATAGAGAAGGACTTCGGTAAAGGCTCAATTATGCGTATGTCAAGCGATGCCGTTGCTGATGTTCCAGTTATCCCTACAGGCTCAATTACCCTTGATATGGCGCTTGGTGTAGGTGGCTATCCTAAGGGTCGTGTAATTGAGATTTTTGGTCCTGAGTCATCAGGTAAGACTACACTTGCGATACACGCTATTGCCGAGGCTCAGAAATCAGGAGGTATAGCGGCTTTCATCGATGCGGAGCATGCCTTTGATAGCTACTATGCTCAAAAACTTGGCGTAGATATCGATAACTTGCTCGTGTCACAGCCAGATAATGGTGAGCAGGCGTTGGAGATTGCCGACTCGTTAATTCGTTCAAGCGCTATTGATATCATCGTCATCGACTCTGTTGCGGCTCTTACGCCAAAGGCCGAGATAGAGGGCGATATGGGTGACTCGAAGATGGGTCTTCAGGCGCGTCTTATGTCACAGGCGTTGCGTAAGCTTACGGCATCGATATCTAAGACCAAGACCGTATGTATCTTCATAAACCAGCTTCGTGATAAGATTGGTGTTGTCTATGGCAACCCAGAGACCACCACAGGCGGTAACGCATTGAAGTTCTACGCATCGGTGCGTATAGATATCCGTCGTGCTTCGGTTATCAAGGATGGTGAGGAGCAGCTCGGTACACGCACCAAGGTTAAGGTTGTGAAGAATAAGGTGGCACCTCCATTCAAGAAGGCTGAGTTTGATATCATGTTTGGCGAGGGTATCTCTAAGCTTGGAGAGATTATCGACCTTGGCGTGGACTTTGATATTATCAAGAAGTCTGGCTCGTGGTTCTCGTATGGCGATAGGAAGATTGGTCAGGGACGCGATGCTGTGAAGGAGGCGTTGAAGAGTGATGCTGCTCTTATGGAGGAGATAGAGCTTCGTGTTCGTCAGGCTATGCTTGAGGCGAAGAACGAATAGAGTTCTACATAAGATTTGAAGTTCCAAAACACGGTTACTTTTGTGGTGACCGTGCTTTGGCGTATATATAAAATAGGTGTGCTATGGAGTATTCACCGCAGGATGAAATATTGATTGAAGAGAAGTGGCAGGAGCTTGTGGATGCGTGCCGCAAAAATAAGGTGTGTCGCAAGGAGGATGATTGGGACTTCGTGCGTCGTGCCTACTTTCTGGCTAAGGAGGCACATAAGGGTGTGCGTCGTCGCTCTGGGGAGCCATATATTATCCATCCTATCGAGGTGGCGTTGATAGCTGTCAGGGAGATAGGTCTTGGTAAGAAGTCTGTCGTGGCAGCGCTGCTACACGATGTGGTGGAGGATACGGAGTACACCGTCGAAGATATAGAGCGTATCTTCTCGCCTAAGATTGCGTATATGGTGGATGGTCTGACGAAGATGGCAGGAGTATTTAACGCCGATAGTACCGAGCAGGCGGAGTATTTCCGTAAGGTGCTACTGACGCTCTCGGACGATGTGCGAGTTATCATCATCAAGATTGCCGACCGCCTTCATAATATGCGTACTTTGGGTGCTATGCCGCACCATAAGCAGATAAAGATTACCAGCGAGACAATTTACCTCTTTGTGCCGTTGGCATATCGCTTGGGTCTTCACGCCATAAAGAGCGAGCTGGAGGATTTGTGTATGCGTTACCGCTTCCCGGAGGAGTATGCCGAGATAAAGCGAAAGATTGACGAGACAGAGCCTGAGCGCCAGCAGTATATCGAGCGTTTCATGGCTCCTATACGCGAGGTGTTGGATAGAAATAAGTTTCAATATGAGATGACGGCACGCGTAAAGAGTGTCTACTCCATTTGGAATAAGATGCGTCGTAAGGAGATACCTTTCGAGGAGGTCTACGACCTGTTTGCCATTCGTATCGTATTCAAAACTCTGCCTTTCCCATCGGAGAAGACGCAGTGTTGGCAGATATACTCATGTGTCACGGATATATATACCCCTAAACCCGACCGTTTGCGCGATTGGATATCTATCCCTAAGTCCAACGGTTATGAGGCGTTGCACTCTACGGTTATGGGACCAGACGGTATCTGGGTCGAGGTGCAGGTGCGCACTGAGCGTATGGATGATATCGCTGAGCGAGGCTTTGCGGCACATTGGAAGTATAAGCACGCCTCTATATCGCAGGAGGAGGATGGCTTGGATAAGTGGCTTAGAAAGGTGCGCGAGGCGTTAAGCAGTCCTACTGAGAGTGCTGTTGAGTTCTTGGATAATTTTAAGCTGTCGTTGTATAAGAGCGATATTGTGGTCTTTACACCAAAGGGTGAGGCTCATTCGTTGCCTTATGGGGCATCTGTCTTGGATTTTGCCTACGATGTACATACCAAGATAGGTAGCCATGCTATCGGCGCAAAGATTAATCATAAGATGGTGCCTGTCACCGCACGCCTAAATACGGGCGATCAGGTGGAGGTAATTACTGCTGAGAGTGCGCGACCCAAGGCTGAGTGGTTGGATGTGGTGGTCACAAGCAGGGCGCGTCAATCGATACAGGACTATCTTAAGGGTGAGCGTCAGGATAATATCGAGTATGGTATGCAACTTCTCGAAGAGCGACTCAAGGATCGTAATGTGGTGCTTAGTGGTCGTGTGCTTCGTAAGCTCATGCCAGCGTATGATTGTAGGAATAAGGATGAGCTGTATAGTAAGATAGGTGCGGGGATTATAACACTCGACAACCTTGACGCGCTACTTAAAGAGAACTCGTCTACCAAGATTCTCAAGTTCTGGAGACTTCTTCTTCCCGGTAGTAAAGAGGAGGAGGATGTTAACCTCGATCTTGACGATGTGGCACCTACGCTTGACGATACGATACATCATAGAGTGGAGGAGCCAGAGTATTATATGGCTGATTGTTGTGAGCCTATTCCGGGAGATAAGGTTGTGGGCTACCGCGATCCAAAGACAGGGCGCATAACCATACATAAGTCGACTTGCGATACTCTGATAAAGCTCGCTGCACAGGCGGGTGATAATATTATCGGAGATAGTGAGATTAAGTGGTCGCAGCAGAAGGCGGTATCCTATTTGGCGACTATAGAGATACAGGGAGTTGACCGTGCTGGAATTATCCTTGATTTGACGCGACTAATAACTACGGATTTCAACATAAATATGCGAACTATCAGTATCCATTCGCACGATGGAATATTTGAGGGAACGATTGGAATTTATGTTAAGGATATTGAGAGCCTCAATTCGCTGCTTGACAATATTCGTCATATAAAGGGTGTCGATAGGGTAAAGCGTCTGCTTAGTACTTAGCCCTTTTTTTTCGGAGGTAAGAGTTGGTGTGGCAGCTACAATGTGCATTGATTAGTGTCAACCTTTATGCTATCTATGATTTGGGCTTGTTTGCTAACATGATGATAATATATGACAATAGAGTAGTGAGTAGTCTCTTGTTGGACTACTTCGCAAAAGAGAATATTTTGGACTAAATTTCAAACTTAACTATGGCAACAATTTTTTCAAGAATTGTAGCAGGTGAGATACCTTGTTACAAGGTTGCAGAGAACGATAAGTTCTTTGCGTTCCTCGACATCGCTCCATTGGCAAAGGGGCATACATTGGTTATTCCAAAGCGCGAGGTTGACTATTTCTACGACATGGAGGATGATGAGCTTCAGGAGATGATCGTTTTCGCAAAGAGTATTGCGAAGAAAATTAAGGCAACTACAGGATGTATTAAGGTCGCAACTGTGGTTTTAGGTCTCGAAGTACCGCATGCACACATCCATTTGGTGCCTATGAACACCGAAAATGATGTTGATTTCAAGCGTGAGAAGCTTAGTTTAACTCCAGAAGAGTTTGCCGAAATAGCAAAATCATTGCAATAATAAGGTGTGTTAATAACTTTGTAACACATTGATTTACACAGGGTAGTATAGTTGTTATCAACTTGCTACCCTATATTATTTAACATAATGTAATCGATTTATTAACAATCGCAATACTCCCTCAATTTTCGCACTTCTGATAGATATTTTTTCTATATTTTAGTTATCTCTATTTACAAAAGTAAACTACCTGTTTACTATTTACAACCATCAATATTACAAATGTAACTTATAATAGAGCTGTTGACAACTGTTAATTATTACAAATGTAATCACTATTGAACATCGATTGAACTCACCACCTCTGCGGTAAAAAGGTGTGGTTAAACCTCTTGATAATTATTATTATATCTCGCTATATCAGTTATTTACGATGCTTATATAATGTATTGTAGAGGTGTCTATCTAAAAATAGCACTATTGTGACTACATTGTGCTGTTTAGTGTGTGTTTGTTGTGTAAAACATTGATATATGTATATATATACTACTTTTACTAAAGTATATTGTTGATATGCTTATTTTTGTTTTTTAACCATAATTTCTCATGTTACAAATGTAATAGTTATTAACATCTGTTGTATTTTTACTTTTGTAATAAATATTTGTTTTACAAAAATAATCTTTGTATATTTGTAAAAAATATAGATTATGAAGCATAAACTCGAAATTTTACGCACAAAATATAATCTTAGCGCATCATCACTCGCTAAGACTCTTGGTGTAGAGGCCTCGGCAATCTCGCATATTAAGTCTGGTCGTAACAAACCGAGCTATGATTTTGTTGTAAGGATTTTGCGAGCTTTCCCTGATGTTAGTCCAGATTGGTTGCTTTTGGATCAAGGAGAGATTTTAAGGGATGGCACCTCTGCTGCACCACTCTCTTCAAAAGTTGACGATTATACCGATGTGTCACTTTTTGACCATGATGAAAATATCGAAACCTCGGAGAGTTTGGAGTGTGCAAAAAATGATGCTAATTCATTTTTTTCAAATCCATCGAAAGACTCAAAGCGCGTCGAACGCGTTATAGTACTCTACTCCGATGGCTCGTTCGAAAGTTACGATGCCGTAGCTAAAAGATAACCAAAAGATAGAGGCTGAACAAAGAGCCTATCTTGTCGTTCTTTGCTGTTAAATGGTATTATTTGCTTTCAGCTTGCAGAGCTATCTGGTCAGTGGACACTATCTTTAGCTGAGTGGTTTATTTTATATTTGTGCGTTGTTGTAGCTCTCTTAGTTCTTAGGGATTGCTTATACTTTTCATCCCCCTACACATTTTTATTAGTTCGTCATATTGTATAAATATGTTACAAAAGTGCATAAATATCGTGTGATTTCTGCGAAGGAAATAATATAAAGTATATTGGTTTATTATATCTCATTCAACCTTATACCTATATTTATTATATTATTATTGCTATTGTGGTGATAATTATAGATTTTTTTTCATACCTTTGTGCGATTGTGTGTGTATCAAATGTTATGGCGATGCGACATGATTGTGTAGATGTTGTGTTATAGTGTGGATGATCTGTATTTAAGAGATGGTAGAGAGTTATAACATATTTCTGATAGTGATGGCTGTGGCCGCACTTGGGGTCTACATTGCTCTTCACTTTGTGGAGGCTGGGTATGGCTATCTGTTCAATAGGAAGTTTGGTCGACCCATATCCAATAAGCTTGGCTGGGTGCTGATGGAAGCTCCCGTTTTCGTAGCTATGGCATCGCTGTGGATAGGCTCTGGGGCTACTACTGAGGTTGCGCCATTGCTCCTTTTGTTGATGTTTGAGCTGCACTACTTTCAGCGTTCTTTTGTCTTTCCGTTGCTCATGCGTGGAAGTTCGAAGATGCCCCTTGGTATAGTGCTTATGGGGGCAGTGTTTAACACTCTTAACGCCTTTATGCAGGGCGGTTGGCTGTTTTATATTGCGCCTAAGTTCAATTACTATGAAGGTTGGATGTCGAAGCCTTATATTTACATCGGTTTGGCGGTATTCATCTTCGGCATGCTGGTAAATCTCCACTCGGATTATATCATCCGTCATCTACGCAAGGAGGGGGATACCAAACACTACATCCCCATGGGTGGTATGTTTAGGTATGTCTCTTCGGCAAACTACTTTGGCGAGTTTATGGAGTGGGTAGGCTTTGCTATAGCCTCGTGGTCGTGGTCGGGTGTGGTCTTCGCATGGTGGACCTTTGCCAATCTCGCACCTCGCTCCAAGTCGCTATGTAGACGCTATGAGCGCGAGTTCGGAGAGGAGTTTACACGGCTTAAGCGTAGGTATATCATTCCATTTATCTATTGATTATGGCGCAGGATAAGAGGTTGGAGCAGTCGAAGCTCTTTACGCCCTATAAATTGGGTGGGGTGACGCTGAGAAATCGTGTAATACGCTCGGCGGCATTTGAGTCTATGGGTAGGGATTTTGCCCCTACGGAGGCTCTTAAGGAGTATCATGTGAGCGTTGCTCGAGGGGGTGTTGGTATGACCACGGTGGCATACGCCTCGATAAATCGAAGTGGTATATCGTTCAACAAGCAGCTATGGCTCAGGGAAGAGATTGTACCTCAACTTCGTGAACTTACGGATGCAGTCCATAATGAGGGTGCTGCTGTGGGTATTCAGCTTGGTCACTGTGGAAATATGACACATTGGTCTACGGCAGGATGTTTTCCCGTTTCGGCATCTAATGGCTTTAATCTCTATTCGCCAACATTTCATCGTCGTATGACCAAGGCGGAGATTAAGGCGTTTGCCAAGGATTTCGGTCGTGCTGTCGAGTGTGCCTATAATGCAGGTTTCGACTCTGTGGAGGTGCATGCAGGTCATGGATACCTTATATCGCAGTTTCTATCGCCCTACACCAACCACCGTAGGGATGAGTATGGTGGCTCGTTGGAGAACCGTATGCGTTTCATGAATCTTGTGCTTGAGGAGGTTATGGAGGCTGCCCGTAGGCGTCGTATGGCGGTGCTTGTGAAGCACAACATGGAGGATGGCTTTAGGCGTGGTGTGCAGATTGAGGAGTCTATCGAGATAGCAAAGCAGATAGAGAGTTTTGGTGTCGATGGCATTGTTCTCTCGTCTGGTTTCGTATCCAAAGCTCCAATGGCTGTTATGCGTGGTCGTATACCTACGAAGACCATGGCCTACTATATGGGCTGGAACGAGTGGTTGCAGAAGATTGTGGTCTCGCTCTTTGGCGAGTGGCTTATCAAGCAGTATGACTTTGAGGAGTGCTACTTCTTGGAGAATGCCAAGAGGTTCCGTGCAGCGCTCAAGGGACCATTGGTATATGTCGGAGGCTTGGTCTCGCGCGAGGGCATAGAGCGTGTTATGGATGAGGGTTTCGAACTTGTACAGATGGCGCGTGCTTTGGTTAACGATCCAGCCTTTGTGAATAAGCTCAAGGCGGGAGATATGACAACGCGCAGCGGCTGTGACCATCGTGACTACTGCATGGCGCGTATGTACTCGGTGGATATGCAGTGTTGTCACAACTGTAAGGAGCATATTCCTGAGCGTTTGTGGCGCGAGATAAACAAGATAAAGTAGGGGCTATGCTACGACAACGAGATATGGGCAGAGTGCCACAGGGCAGCGCTTGGGCAATGGTTACGGGTGCGGCGTTGGGTATCGGTAGGGAGTATGCTTGGCAGCTTGCCAAGCTCGGCTATAATGTTGTTATGGTCGATATCCTTGATAGCGTGGCTACGGAGGCTGCGACTATATCTAAGAGTTGTGGTGTGGCGTGTGTTGCTAAGGTTATGGACTTGGCGGTTGAGGGTGCCGCCCATGAGCTACATTGTTGGAGTGTGTCGGAGGGATATGAGTTTGATGTTGTTATCAACAATGCGGGTATTTTTTCGTTCCTCGATGTAATAAATACGCCAACGGAGCGTTTGGAGCGTATGTTGATACTGCATGACCTTACGCTAACGACTATGTGTCGCTTGTATGGCGAGGATATGGTTAAGCGCGGTAGAGGTAGACTGCTAAATATGTCCTCCTACTCGATATGGATGCCCTATCCGGGTCTTGCGACCTATAGTGCCTCAAAGGCGTATGTGCGTAGCTTTACTCGTGCCTTTGCACATGAGTTGCACGGTACGGGTGTTACGGCTACGGCGATATGTCCTGCAGGTGTTGCTACCGACCTTTATGGTCTTAGTAAGGATATGCAGGCGTGGGGGCTTAGGTGGGGCGTGCTTATGTCGGCATCGAGCTGCGCGCGCCGAGGTCTTAGGGCTATGTTCCGAGGTCGCAATATTGTGGTGCCGGATTGGTGGTTTAGGGTGCTTATACCTATATGTAACTATCTGCCTGATTGGCTAATACGCCCGCTAAGGCGGAAAACGATGAAGATACAGAGATAAGATATAAACCAAAATTTTATAAAACTTAAATTAAAACTATCAAAATGAAAAAAGTATTAACTTTCGTAGCAGTTGCAGCTGCTTCACTATCTTTGGCAAGCTGTGCTAACAGCAATGCACAGAAGATTGACTCATTGTCTTATGCTATCGGTGCAGATATAGGTCTTAACCTCAGCCTTGGCATGAAGGATTTTGACCTTGATCGCGAGATTGTACTTGCAAACATCGACGAGTTCTATAAGAATGGTGATGTTATGGGTGAGGAGATTAAGGAGGTACGCAACAAGATGATGCAGTATCAGTACTCACTTCTTATGCCTTACATGTACGCTAAGCGTTCGCAGGATATGCTTGGTAGCGATCAGCCAGACACTTTGCCAGAGTTGCCAGCTCTCTTCAATGAGGAGTTTACTCGTGAGGCTGTATCAGCTATGATGGGTAAGAATATGGGTGCAGCAGTTAAGGGTGTTGATGCCGAGATTAAGATTAAGGATGTATTCCGTGCTATTGATGATGCTGCTAAGATTCAGGAGCCTGTAGAGATTGATTCTCTAATGCGTATGACACAGGAGCAGATGAATGGCGTATTCCGCGCTCATGCTGACCGTGTACGCGCTAAGGCTGAGGCTGAGCGTAACCTTGCAAAGAAGGAGAATGCTGAGGCATCTGCTAAGTGGCTCTCAAAGATTGAGAAGAAGGATGGCGTACAGAAGACAGAGTCTGGTCTTCTATATCGCATCGACCGTGAGGGTGATGGCGCACAGGCAACCCTTGATACAGATGTAGTTCTTGTAAACTACGAGGGTAAGACTCGTGACGGTAAGGTCTTCGACTCAAGCTACGAGCGTGGCGAGCCTATCTCATTCCCACTTAACGGCGTTATCAAGGGCTGGACTGAGGGTATGAAACTCGTTAAGGCTGGTGGTCAGATTACCCTTTGGATTCCATCGGAGCTTGCTTACGGCGAGAATGGTGCCGGCTCAGACATCGGTCCAAATGAGGCGTTGGAGTTTAAGGTGGAGCTACTTGAGGTTAATCCAGAGGAGTAATTTCCTATTATAAAAGTTCGTGGGGATGGCTAATTTACTTTTTTAGCCATCCCCACTTTTTTTATTGAGCCTTATCTTTTTGTAGCCTTTGATTCTCTATCCTAAAGCAACATCCAATATCATCATCACCACAAAGCCTACGGCAAAGGCTATAGTGCCGATATCGGAGTGTTTACCCTGCTGGGTTTCAGGGATTAGCTCTTCGACAACAACATAGAGCATTGCGCCTGCAGAGAATGCCAATAGGTAGGGTAGTGCGCTGGCGATATATTCGAAGAGAAGTATCATCACAGCCGCAGAGAGAGGCTCTACGATGCCTGATATTGCACCCATGCCGAATGCTCGTTTACGACTAAGACCTTCGGCGCGCAATGGTAGGGATATGATAGCTCCTTCAGGGATATTTTGTATTGCCATACCCACAGCCAATGCCATAGCCGAGGCTAAGGTGATGCCCGTATTACCTGTCAACGCACCAGCAATAACAGCTCCCACCGCCATACCCTCTGGGATATTGTGGAGCGTCACCGCAAGCATCAGCATTTGGCGTTTACCAAGTGATGACTTAACTCCCTCGCGTGTATCTGTGCCGGGGTGTATATGTGGCACAAGGCTATCGAGCATAAGCAGAAAGAGCATGCCGCCAAAGATACCTACAGCCGCAGGTATCCAGCTTAGCTTGCCCATGCCCTCGGATAACTCCAATGCAGGAATAATAAGCGACCACACCGAGGCGGCAACCATAACTCCGGCAGCAAAGCCCAGCAGTGCATTATGTATGCGTGAAGAGACGCTCTTGCGCGCAAGAAGTACCGTTGCCGCTCCCACTACCGTCCCAAGAAATGGTATTGCTATAATTGCTAATGTGTTCATAGTGTTAATGCAAAAAGAGGCTGAATAAAAAGATGTAGTTGTAGGCTTGTGAGCCTAACACAAAGATACATCTTTCTATTCAGCCTCTTAGGTTATAATCGACTAATAGTTCTCAGCCTTAATCTGGAAGTAAGCCTGTGGGTGAACACATACAGGGCATACCTCAGGAGCCTTCTTTCCTACATGGATGTGACCGCAGTTAGAACACTGCCATATCATATCACCGTCGCGAGAGAATACCAAGCCACCCTCAACATTTGCAAGTAGCTTGCGGTAACGCTCCTCATGCTCCTTCTCAATCTTACCAACCTGATCAAAGAGGAATGCGATGTGGTCAAAGCCCTCCTCGCGTGCATCCTTAGCCATCTGGGCATACATGTCTGTCCACTCGTACTTCTCGCCCTCGGCAGCAGACTTTAGGTTCTCAGCTGTTGAGCCGATGCCCTGAAGCAACTTAAACCAAATCTCTGCATGCTCCTTCTCGTTAGCAGCTGTCTCCTCGAAAATCTTTGCAATCTGAACATAGCCATCCTTCTTAGCCTTAGATGCAAAATATGTGTACTTGTTGCGTGCCTGTGACTCACCTGCAAAAGCCTCCCACAAGTTCTTCTCTGTCTTTGTTCCTTTCAAATCTTTCATAATCTTTTAAGTTATTAGGTTTATATTATTCTATAGTTGTTTCTCTTTTCCTACTGCAAAGATAAGAGTTATTTTGTTATCTGCAATAGAAAAATAATTGTATTATTTTATCTCTGTATAAGATTTGTTTATAGTAGGTGTAAAAATAATAGAGGAATGCTTATTGTGCATTCCTCTATATATAGTATGTTGGATTAAAATACCAAAGTCAAGAAAGCGCGCCAGCCTTCATAGCTGATGTTCTCAATATTGTCTGGATGGTCAATTGCTCCAATCTCTTTATATCTGCACTCGAAGGCACGAGACTCAACGCCAAAACCAATCTTGCCAAATGATACAGATACGCCGCGAACAATATGTGGAGAGTAACAACTCATCATTTTGTTATTTGCTATGAGATTAGAGATCGTAGGAGCATACTTGATGTATCCATGAATATTAAATCTTCCAAAGGGGCGGATGGTTATCGATGGACCAATCTGTGCTGCAATCTCCACCTGCTCATATTGCATTAGACGATTCTCATTTGAATAGGTCATATTCATGATTTGATAGTCTGTATAGCTCAAATCAAACCATGTCGCATCAATGCCCAATCGGACACCGCCAAGTATTGGCTTGCTGTGGAGGTAGAATGTTCTGCCTACGGAGAATGAGATGCCATAGTTGCTCATCAAATCAGGGATGTTTGCACTTGACATTGTTGTGCTATTAAAGCCAATATCTGCGTATGGTCTTCTCCAGTTGTCTCGATGCTCCTGACCGAAACAAACCGTAGCCGACATCATTGTAACCAACAAAAGTATTATTCCCTTCTTGATCATATCTGCTTAATAAGTTGTATTATAACTAATTATGCTCTTTTCTTAGCTTAAATATCCTCGGCAGGCAATATGATTGTTGGTCATATTTGCCACGGATACTATACTATCTATACGCAAAGATAGAAAAAATTTGATAAAGTTGTACACCAAACTTGTAATATTTTGCAAAATAAAATTCCAAACTGATATTTGAAATGTTCAATATAGGATAGCTCGGCAACCTCTGTTTGTTATGTTTTGCACTATAATTGCTTTGTTGGGTGGTATAAACCAAAAACAGAGTATTATGCAGAGTGTAAACAAATCTACAGGTTTTAAGCTAAGCGTCATGACGCTGGCTATTATGAATGTTACGGCGGTAGTTAGCCTCAGAGGTCTTGCTACGGAGGCTATATATGGTATTCAGTCGGCATTCTACTATCTCTTTGCTGCCATTGTCTTTCTTATCCCAACGGCTATGGTTGCTGCGGAGTTGGCGGCGATGTTCTCGGGTAAGCAAGGAGGTGTTTTTCGTTGGGTGGGTGAGGCCTTTGGTGCGAGGTTTGGCTTTCTTGCTATATGGCTTCAGTGGATACAATCGACGATATGGTATCCTACGGTGCTGACCTTCGGCGCGGTGAGTATTGCCTTTATAGGTTTTAATCCTGAGGCTGATGCTGCACTTGCTTCCAATCGTCTCTTTACCCTCGTTGTGGTGTTAGTCATCTATTGGGCTGCCACATTCATCTCACTAAAGGGTATAAGTTGGGTTGGTAAGGTGAGTAAGTGGGGTGGTATCATTGGTACGATAATCCCTGCGGCTATACTTATAATATTGGCGGTTATCTACCTCGCTTCGGGAGGTGTTAATAACCTCAATATGAAGGAGAGTTTCTTCCCAGATTTAACGAACTTCGATAACTTAGTCTTGGCAAGTAGCATCTTCCTCTTCTATGCCGGTATGGAGATGATGGGTATCCATGTTATGGAGGTTGATAACCCTAAGCGTAACTATCCGCGAGCTATAATCATCGGCTCACTCGTTACAGTACTTATATTTATATTAGGTACATTCTCACTTGGTGTTATCGTTCCCGCTAAGGAGATAAGCCTCACACAGACACTCCTTATAGGCTTTGATAACTACTTCAAATACCTCCATATCTCGTGGATGGGACCAATCATCGCTATAGCCCTTGTTTTTGGAGTGTTGGCTGGAGTTCTCACATGGGTTGCGGGACCTTCCAAGGGTATCTTTACCGTAGGTCGTGCTGGCTACTTGCCCCCATTCTTCCAGAAGACCAACAAGCAGGGCGTTCAGCGTAATATCCTCCTTGTTCAGGGTGTGATAGTTACAATCCTTGGTCTGTTATTTGTGGTGATGCCTTCGGTGCAGAGCTTCTATCAGATACTCTCGCAGCTCACCGTACTCCTATATTTAATAATGTATATGCTTATGTTTGCCTCGGCTATAACCTTACGCTATAAACTTCCAAAGCTTGAGCGTCCTTTCCGCCTTGGTGCCAAGGGTAACGGCTTGATGTGGATACTTGGCGGTTTGGGTTTCTGTGGCTCTTTGCTTGCCTTTGTGCTAAGCTTCATCCCACCGTCACAGATATCTGTAGGTAGCAATAAGGTGTGGTTCTTGGTGCTTATCTTCGGTGCTATAATATTTGTTGTGATACCATTTATTATCTACTCTTGCCGTAAGCCATCATGGAAAGCCCCAGATGCTGATATCGAAAAATTCGAGTGGGAGAAGTAAACGAAGTGAAAACTGAAAGGTGAAAAGTGAAAACTGTATTTTTGATTTTAGAGGAGCAGATTTGTTCTATCGTATAAATAAAATATCGCGGGATAGTACCAAAGTGTACAGCCCGCGATATCTTGTATAGGATAGGACAAAGATGCCCTATATAAATCGAAAATTAAAAGTCGTAGCCGACAATATAGGAAGCATATTCACTCCAACCAGATGCATATATCGACTTATACGCACTTACCGAATTACGAGGCACATAAATTTTGAGTCTCGAAGAGTGATTATAGAACATATGATCATTTCCAGTTGGCGGAGTTGTTGGCTTACAATATACACTTGTCAAACTACCGCAATAAGAGAATGCGTCCCATCCAATCGAATTAACACTATTGCCGATAGTTGCACTTGTAAGGCTGCTGCAATTATAGAATGCATTTTCTCCAATATAAGTAACGCTATCGGGAATTGTTACACTTGCCAAACTGGTGCACCAAGTGAATGCACTATTTCCAATCGAAGTAACTCTATCAGGGATTGTTATACTTGTCAAATTACTGCAATTTCCGAATGCAGAACTTCCAATCGTTGTTACGCTATCAGGAATTGTTACACTTATCAAACCGCTACAACCATAGAATGCGCTATCTCCAATGGAAGTAACGCTATCAGAAATAGTTATTCCTGTCAAACTACTGCAACCATAGAATGCATAATTCTTTATCTCTGTAATATCCGAAGGTATGGTTAATTCAGCAACCAAGTTGCCATTAAGATAGAGATTTTTTGCATAAAATAATGGATTAGCTATGTTAGCCCCAAAATCAATTTTGCACCAAGCAGATAGATTGGAGATATGAACACTTGTCAAACCACTGCAACCATCGAATGCATGATATTCAATCGAAGTAACGCTATTACCAATTGTTACACTTTTTAAACTACTACAAGCATAGAATGCATAATTTCCAATCGAATTAACGCTATTGCCAATTGTTACACTTTTCAAACTGCCACAAGCATTGAATGCATAGTTTTCAATTGAAGTAACGCTATTCGGGATAGTTACATTTATCAAACCGCTACAACCATTGAATGCTCGCTCTCTGATCAAAGTAACGCTATTCGGGATAGTTACACTTATCAAACCGCTACAGCCAGAGAATGCGTACATTCCAATCGAAGTAACACCATCGGGAATTGTATATTCGGTTAAGTTTGCTGGCGCAAACGAGTTTAATGCACCATCGACTATCAAGCAGCGATTATCCGCAGATGCAAGGTTGCCATAAAAAGCAATCAAACTACTGCAGTTTAGGAATGCTCGTTCTCTAATTGAAGTAACGCTATCAGGGATGGTTGCACTTATTAAACTGCTGCAGGCATTAAATGCTTGATATCCAATCGAAGTAACACTATCAGGGATAGTTACACTTGTCAAACTACTGCATTTCATGAATGCACTAGCTCCAATCGAAGTAACATCATCATCAAATGTAATTACCCAGCACTCTTTTTCCGCGTCATAGGTGTTAGAGACGATATTTGCACCGAATACATCAGTTTTATATGGAGTAGTCGCCTCTGTTGTGCTACCATTGGTATACCAAATCTCGTTATTTGCAGGTTTTAATACGTCTGGAACCACCTCGCCTTTTTCAAAGTCATAGGCAACAATAATATCTGCATAATCACTCCAACCCTGCGCACTCTTATACGCCTCTACCGACTTCATAGGCACATAAATCTTACGACCTGAGGCGTTGAAAGAGAACATAGATGAGCCTCCCGCTGGCGGTGTTATAGCCTTGCAATATACACTTGTAAGGCTGCTGCAACTATAGAATGCATTATCTCCAATCGTAGTTACGCTATCAGGAATAGTTACACTTGTAAGGCTGCTGCAATATGCGAATGCCCCATATCCAATCGTAGTTACACTATCTGGGATGGTATATTCTGTTAGTCCTGCAGGAGCAAAAGAGTTAAGTACGCCATCAATAATCAAGCATCTACCATCCTCGGATGCAAACTTGCCATTAAACTCTTGTAGGCTGTCGCAATCACAGAATGCCATATATCCAATCGTAGTTACGCTATCAGGAATAGTTACACTTGTAAGGCTGTCGCAACCATAGAATGCATAATCTCCAATCGTAGTTACGCTATCAGGGATATTCACACTTATCAGGCTGATGCAACGCTCGAATGCATAATATCCAATCGTCGTTACGCTATCAGGGATATTCACACTTGTAAGGCTGCTGCAATAACGGAATGCATAATTTCCAATCTCCGTTACGCTATCAGGAATAGTTAAACTTGTAAGGCTGCTGCACCAAAAGAATGCCCGCTCTCCAATCGTAGTTACCTCGCCATCAAATTTTATTACCCAGCACCCTTTTGCAACATCGTAGGTATTAGATACGATATTTGCACCAAAGACATTGGTTTTGTTAGGTGTTGTAGCTTCAGTCGTGTTACCATTAGTATACCAAATCTCATTATTAGCAGGTCGTGGTGTAGGGTATAAAAACTCTGTCTCCAACACCGCCATTGGCTGAATGGCGTTGCGCTCGATGATAACCTCGTTGGTAGTCGATTTTTCAAATACACCACCCTCAGTGTCGGTTGCTGTGATTGTTAGACCCTCGGCAAAGGTTGTCGCAGGGAGTGTAACCCAGAACTCTGTTGCGGTCTCAGCTGTTGTGCCAAGTGCTACGCCCTCGCCGCAATCGAGTGTTACTGAGGTTGTTGCATCGTCTGCCATAGCCAACACAGGAGCCTCGCCAAAGGCGATGGTTGCCGTTGCTGCGCCAGCAAGTCTCTCGCCACTGTTACCCTTAACCTCGATTCTCTTGATTGTTGCACCCTCTGCGTTGTAGAGTTTTAGTTTAAGATAACCACAGGCATTCTTAAACGCGAGGAATGTGTCCTCCAAGTTCTCGGTTACGGCAATCATTGTGTTTGCACCACGACCAAACGAGTTCTCGGCATAGTTCTGCACGGCTGAGAGGGTCAAAGAGATAACGCCCTCGTCGCTGATGCGGGCATCTGCATTATAAGGGTATAGCGCGTAGATGTGGTCAAAAGCGTTGCCTGTGCCAAGCTCATCGCTTGGTACAAGCGAGAATGTGCCGCTATTGTCGCCCGTTGCGCCATTGAATTTATACTGGCGGTTAAGGGTGTTGCCATAGAATATTGTAAGACGGTCATCCTCATTCCAGCGGAGGTATTTGCCCTCCTCGATATATGTGCGTGTAGCCTCCTTGTCGGCAAAAGATGCTGTGAGATCGGGTAGATTTTCATTGTTTGGTCGAGCAATCTCCTCACCCACAAAGGTCTCGGCACAGCTGCAAAGCACAAGTGCCAAGAGTGTTAAAAGTCGCTTCATATCTGTTTGCGTTATTAGTTTACCAATCTTGTTCTGGTTTCTCCGTAGGGTCTTCTAAGTTGGATAGCGCGAAGCCCTGCTCTACCTCGATATCAAGCACCTCAAATTCGGGCGCGAGATAGTGTTGCTGTTCAGTTTGTGTCATAAGCATTTATGTTTTAAGTTAATAATTACGCTTAAAACCACCCAACTCCAAAATGGAAATGTCTATAAATAGAAAGTGTGGAGTTGACTTTCGTTTATCAAAATGGAGGTTGTGGTAAAACCTTGCGATAATAAACGATACAATGCCCCACACTTGAATAGTATGGGGTGTACGCACAGAGAGTGCATAGCCACATAGCTATACAAGAGATGAGTGCTGTTCGTTATCCTATCGCATTTGAAAACTACCACATTTCCATTTTAGGACATCGAAAACACTTTCTATATGTCTGCTATTTATTCAATAGCACTACAAAATTAGGAAAATTTTTCTAAACGAACAACACTCCGTAGGGACATTGTTTAGTAATGATATAAAAGAAATCGGCGATGAACTTAGTTCACCGCCGAAAATAGGTCAATCCGTTTTGAGCAACCCCTTGTCTATTACATTGCGTTCTTTGCAGTGTTAAGGAACTCAACGAATGCCTCGATGTTGGTGTCGTAACCGCGTGGGCCAGCCAATACTGTCTCACCGTCTGGAGAGAGAAGGATATAGCCTGGCTGTGCGTTAACGCCCCAACGATCCTGAGCGAACTTAGAGTTCAAAGAGCCAAGACGCTTGCCGCCCTCAACCTTGGTGTTGTCATCAACATACAACGCGCAGATTACGAAGTCGTTGCGCAACATAGGCAATACGCTGCTGTGGCTCCATACCATAGTCTCCATCTCACGGCAGTTGTTACATGCGTGACCTGTAACATCCACGAAGATAGGCTTGTTCTGCTTCTTAGCATCTGCAACAGCCTCCTCGAAGTCGAAGTGACCCTCAAGTGAGTGTGGCAGGTGTAGGAAGTCAGCATACTTGCGGTCAGCATTTACATTCTCAACACGGCCGTTAATCTGGAAGTCCTGAGATGTCATTGGTGGGATGTAACCAGAGATAGC
Source organism: Alistipes sp. (assembly GCA_017521945.1). Taxonomy (GTDB): domain Bacteria; phylum Bacteroidota; class Bacteroidia; order Bacteroidales; family Rikenellaceae; genus Alistipes. The sequence goes on from JAFXBB010000145.1 coordinate 40,478, forward strand.
GTTAAGTGGAGCGCCGAACATACCAGGAATCATGTAAACTACGAATGAGAATACACCGATAGCGAGTGTAAGGCGGAATACAGAGATGTGCTTAACCTCGTCATCGTGAGCGAAACGAAGCTTACCAAGAAGGTAGAAGCCGAGCAATGTAAATACTACAATCCAGATAGCAAGGTAAACCTCACGGTCGAGCAAGCCCCAGTGCATTGTCTGGTCGGCAGTCATGAGGAACTTCAAACCGAGGGCAACCTCGATGAAACCAAGAACAACCTTTACAGAGTTCAACCAACCACCGCTCTTAGGCAAGTTCTTAAGCAATGATGGGAACCATGCAAGAATTGTAAATGGAAGAGCAAAGGCAATTGCAAAGGCTGCCATTGTGATAATTGGCATCCATACACCACCGCTTGTAGAGCTGATGATAACAGAACCTACGATAGGACCTGTACAAGAGAATGATACAAGTACAAGGGTCAATGCCATGAAGAAGATACCCAAAAGACCGCCCTTATCAGCACCCTCGTCACTCTTATTTACAAGTGATGATGGTAGGGTAATCTCGAATGCACCAAAGAATGATGCTGCGAAGATCATGAAGATAACGAAGAAGATAAGGTTAGGAATCCAGTGTGTACCAAGGGCATTGAAGATATCGCCAGCGATATTTGTACCGAATAGGTTAGAGATAAGTACAAGTGCTGCAATAGGCAATACATAAAGAGCTACGATGAACAAACCATACATTGTAGCGCGGAAACGGCCCTGTGCAGGTGACTGTGAACCCTTGATGAAGAATGATACTGTCATAGGCACCATAGGGAATACGCAAGGTGTTAGCAACGCTGCGAAGCCCCAAAGGATAGCTGTGATGATTGAACTCCAATCAAGTGGTGCAGCAGCATTTGTAGTACCCTCAGTCTCAACCTCAGCAACTACGGCCTCACCGGGCATAAGGATAGAGAATGTCGCAGGGTTTGAAGTACACTGGTTTGTGTCGTTAGTGCAGATTGTTGCGCTGATGTAACCTGTAACCTTCTTGCCAGCCTCAGCCTTGATAGTGTGAACATAGGCAGCCTTGTTGTAGTAGATAAGTGAAGGCTCGCCAGTAAGCTCGTCGATACCATGCTCCTCAGGAGTAAGTGGCTCAACAACATCACCTACAACCTCAGCGTTGTCAAACTCGAAGTAAGGTGCTGAGAAGTCGGTCATAGGGTAGCCGTGGAAACCCTCAGCGATAGTAGCCTCAAGGGTCACTGCAAAGTTGCCATCCTCCAACTCCTCTGCGCTGATAGCCCACTCCACAGGTGCGCCCTCATTCTCGTTGACTACCTCGCCGATAGTCTTGTCTGTTGCCTCCTGAGCAAATGTTGCAAATGGAAGCAATAGTGCCATTGTAAGCACTGCAAACTTGAAAAGTTTTTTCATAAATTGTTAGTTTAGATAAAATTATATGTTGTTTATTTCTCTGTTTTGCTATCTTCTAAAGTGCCTCTGCCTCGCCAAATGGGTCTTCGTGAGCAATGATATCCTCTGTTCTGCCGTCCCAAATCTTATAGCGCGATGGTGATACGCCAACTCTCTGTTTGAAGTATTTGCCAAAGAAACTCTGCGATGCGAAGTTGAGTTTTGTGGCAATCTCATTGATACTCATACCTGAGTACTTCAATAACCGCTTAGCCTCATACACAACAGCCTCGTCAATAAGTTTTGATGCATTGCGTCCGCTCTTCTTTTTGAGAATTAGCGATAGGTACTTTGGTGTTATGCCCATCTTCGAGGCGTAGAACTCAACGCTACGCTCCGTGCTGCAATACTCACGCAGTAGGTCGAGGAACTTATTGAAGAGTTCATCTGTGCGGTTGCTTACACTATCGTTGCCGGCGGGAAGACTATGCTTCTGGAGAATACCCATAACATAGTGGAACATCGCTGCAAAGAGCGAACTGATAATCTTCTCACGGTTGGATGTTGGGGCGTAGTCACACAGTACCGAGCGCATAAGTTTCGATATATCGTGAATATATGCTGCCTCCTCAGGGTCAACCTGTACACATGGCTCATCCAAGAAACCATGATAGATAGATATGAGGTCTTGGGTGTCAACATGAATACTGTTGAGGTACTGACGCGAGTAGGTAATCATATAACCCGATGAGCGTATCGAAGCTTTAACCTGCTCAATAACGGTGTTCTCGTTGAAGATAAAGAGTGTGTTGGGGCGTAGCTCATGGAGCTTGCCGTTAATCTTTATCTTGGCAGTGCCACTCACAGTGACACCTATCGACACACCCTGAATTAGGGCTGTGAGGTCATCCAGCTCGCGAAACATTACCAAAGGGGTGATTACCATATCCTCTGAGTAGTATGCAGTCTCGAAACGAGACTTGAGCTTATCTATCGATGCTCGCTTTATACCATCCTGTCTCATTATGCCTATCTATCTTCTCTGTAGGTTTTATGCTCTTATTCTAATAGCTCCAGCCAAACACTCGATGCGAAGAGGCATCTGTGGTCCTGGTTGTCCATCAATATCGGTGTGTTCCGAAGTGTCGCAGTCAAGTTCCAACTCTCTGCAACGAAAGTGGTGTACGGCTCCCGACTCATGGTTTATGATGTAGTTCATCATATTCCAACAGGTCTTGGCTGTATTGTCGTAATCGAGGATGAGTATGTCGAGCATGCCATCCGAGATATTTGACTTAGGTGCCAACTTAAACTGCCCCGCACTGTTGCCATTGAATGCCAAGAACATCACAGCATTAAACTGTTGCTTATCACCATCACATTTAATCGTAAGTGGCATACTGTGCATATTCAGTAGGTCAACAAAGCCTGTTCTAAGATATGCCAATCTGCCAACTATTTGTTTCTCCTTGTCGGAGGTGTGTTGCGATGTTGTGGTAAGCACTCCAAAGCTGAGAATATTGACAAAGTATTGATTGTTGACCTTGCCACAATCCACTCTTCGAAGCCCCCCATGCGCAATCTGGCGTGCTGCCATAATCACATTGTTATTCATTCCTATGGCACTTGCGAAGTCGTTTGCTGTGCCTGTAGGAATTACTCCTATCGCAATATCTAACCCCTTATTCATCATGGCGTTGATGACATAATTAATCGTGCCATCACCTCCACAAATAACCGCTAACTCCACATCTTCGTATCCGTCAAAAGGATTTTTCGAGAAGTCTATTTTGCGAGGTTCAATCTCAATATTCGCCTCCTTGAATACGGCTCGAATATTATTAATCTTACCCTCTATTCTACCCCTGCCTGATGAGGTGTTGTATAGTAACATAGCTCTCATACCTTACTCAATATGTTACTTAAGCTCCTTGGAGCATACTATACGATAATCCTCACCTCCTGCAAATATGAAGTAGTAGTCCCAGCCATACTCCCTATGGCAAAATTCGGCGAGTGCCTCGACATTCTCGCTGTTGCCCATAGCCATAAACATCGTCGCTGCAGCATCTGCTTCAGCACATGTTGGAGCAATTACCGTAGCCGAAAGCAGAGGACTTGCTACGCTATATCCCGTCTTTGGATTTATGGTGTGAACAACTTTTTCTCCTCTGTCGTTGAGGTAGAAACGGCGATAGTTGCCCGATGTGGCAACGGCTCTATCCGAAATGCGGACAATCTTCTCAAATGAGTCCATTGTCATATTGCCATCGTATGGGGTCTCAATAGCTATTGACCACCTCTCGTTTTGCGCATTATACCCCTTACAGCGTATCTCTCCGCCAATGTTTATCATGTAGTCCTCGATATCAAGAGCATTAAGACGCTCTGCAATTAGGTCGACAGTATAACCCTTGGCAATGGAGTTTAGGTCAATCTGAAGGCGATTATCCCCCTTGCGAACTCTGTTGCCGTCTATGCTTAGCATTTCGTATCCCACAAATTCAAGTAGTGAGTCGACATTAACCTCTTTGATGGCATCCTTGCCGCCAAATCCCCAAGCATCCGTAAGGGGTTTTATTGTAATATCGTATGCTCCGTTGCTAAGCTCCGAGAAGCGATGTGCCAACTCAATATTGTGGGCAATATGGCAATCTAACGAGTCGGTCTGGTTGCTGTTGATGCGGCTTAAAAGGGATGTGGGTGAGAATATCGACATGGAGCTTTTTGACACTCTATCTACCTCCTCAATAATGTTGATAATCTCATCTTCTGGGATATTGGTTTTGCACTTGACCTGAACAAATGTTCCAAGAGCTTCGCCCTCAATGTTTATAAAGTCTGCACTATCACTGCATCCGCCCCAAAAGACAGAGAGTATGATAGTTACTACCGATATGATTAGTGTTCGAAACTTAATAAACATTCTCAAAACTATATATTTATATATAACAGCGTGCAAATATAGTAAAAATTCTCCAATTTTCCACCATGTTGTCCATATTAAGTTGCGTTTTATTGGAAATATAGAAAAATCTTTAGATTTGTATATGTGTTTTATTGCTATATGATTTTATATTTATTGCTTTATAAAAGATTGTATATCTCTTATTTATGAATGGAAATTCAATATACGGATATCTCTGTTTGTTTGCGATAAATAGTTTTTGTGATTTGGTAAATTGGCACATGGTGCAGAAATTGTAAAAATATTCTCTTTTTCTTTGAAAAAAGGTTTGTGGTTAGCAAAAAAAGGTGTATCTTTGCGCCACGCTCCGGCAGGATCTAAGGTAAGGATGATCTGTCGTGGAGTGGAACCAGGTGCGTAACCATCAGGAAATGAAAGTGGTGCGTGCCATAAAACTTAAAACATTATGTATTTGACACCTGAGAAAAAGCAGGAGTTGTTTGGCCAGTACGGCAAGTCTACAACCGACACAGGTTCACCTGAGAGCCAGATCGCGTTATTCACCTACCGTATCAACCACCTTACCGAGCACATGAAGAGCAACCGTCACGACTACGGTACACAGCGTTCATTGTTGCGTCTTGTAGGTAAGCGTCGTAAGTTGCTTATGTACTTGAAGGAGGTTGATATCGAGCGTTACCGCGCGATTATTAAGACACTCAACCTTCGTAAGTAAGAGTGTGCAAGAAATGAAGGCAGCACTTCGGCGTTGCCTTCATTTTGCAGAGAAATCAATGACGATTTGAGATATTTTTGAGGAAATTTTTTAGAGGTTTTTTAGAAATTTTATGGAAGCTAACAAGTTGTACAATGCTGTACAGAAGACAATCACCTTGGCCGATGGTCGAGAGATTATGATTGAGACAGGTAAGCTTGCAAAGCAGGCTGATGGCTCGGTGGTTGTTCGTATGGGTGACACAATGCTTTTGGGTACTGTTGTTGCCGCAAAGGATGCAAAGGAGGGTACTGATTTCATGCCCTTGCAGGTTGAGTATAAGGAGAAGTATGCCTCATGTGGTCGTTTCCCAGGTGGTTTCATGAAGCGTGAGGGTAAGGCAAGTGACTCTGAGATTTTGGTTGCTCGTCTTATTGACCGTGCTTTGCGTCCACTCTTCCCAGCAGATTACCATGCCGAGGTATTCGTTACCGTAAATCTTATCTCGGCTGAGAAGGATATTCAGCCAGATGCACTTGCTGGTTTGGCTGCATCTGCAGCTTTGGCTGTATCAGACATTCCATTCGGTGGCCCTATCTCTGAGGTGCGTGTAGCTCGCATCGATGGTGAGTATGTTATCAATCCTGGCTTTGAGGCTATGGAGCGTGCCGACCTTGATATCATGGTAGGTGGTACTATCGACAACATCCTTATGGTTGAGGGTGAGATGAACGAGGTGTCTGAGGAGGTTATGCTTGGTGCTATCATGTTCGCTCACGAGGAGATTAAGAAGCACTGTGCAGTTCAGATTGAGCTTATGAAGGAGCTTGGTAAGGATGTTAAGCGCGAGTATTGCCACGAGACTAACGACGAGGAGCTTCGCCAGACTATCATCGCTGAGCTTTACGATAAGGCATACGCTATCGCTACAAGCGGTACTATGAAGCATGAGCGTTCGGATGCTTTCGATGCTTTGGAGGCAGAGTTCGCATCACGCTTTACCGAGGAGGAGCTTGAGGAGAAGGCTCCACTTATCCATAAGTACTTCCACGATGATGTTCAGAAGAAGGCTATGCGTAACATGATTCTCGATGAGGGTAAGCGTTTGGATGGTCGTCGCACTGATGAGATTCGTCCTATCTGGTGTGAGGTTGGTTACCTTCCACGCGCTCATGGTTCTGCAATCTTCACTCGTGGTGAGACCCAGTCATTGACCACTGTAACCCTCGGTACTAAGCTTGATGAGAAGCAGAAGGATGAGGTTTTGGTACAGGGTACAGAGCAGTTCGTATTGCACTACAACTTCCCTCCATTCTCTACAGGTGAGGCGCGTCCAGCGCGTGGTTTGAGCCGTCGTGAGATTGGTCACGGTCACTTGGCATGGCGTGCGTTGAAGCCTATGGTTCCAGTGGGCGAGGAGAACCCATACGCAGTGCGCGTAGTATCAGATATTTTGGAGTCTAACGGCTCATCATCAATGGCAACTGTATGTGCTGGTACATTGGCGCTTATGGATGCTGGTGTTAAGCTTCGCAAGCCTGTGTCTGGTATCGCTATGGGTCTTATCTCTGACTCTGCAACAGGTCGTTGGGCTGTGTTGTCTGATATCTTGGGCGATGAGGATCACTTG
>JAFXBB010000146.1 GCA_017521945.1 Alistipes sp.
AAAGTGTTTGTCGTTGTTTCGATGATGGCATTACACCCCTCACGAGAATCGTACACAGAGTTGCCATCTGCTACTACAATACTCTCAAGCGAGGTGCAACCTCTGAATGTGCTACTACCAATCTCCGTTACAGACTCGGGAATTGTGATACTCTCAAGCGAGGTGCAACCCTCGAAAACGCAACTACCAATCTTTGTTACAGACTCGGGGATTATGATACTCTCAAGCGAGGTGCAACCTCTGAACGCATACCCTCCAATCTCCGTTACACCCTCGGGAATTGTAATGTTCTCAAGCGAGGTGCAACCTTCGAAAGCGTACCCTCCAATCTCCGTTACCGACTCGGGTATGGTGATATTCTTAAGCGAGGGGCAGTCCAAGAAAGCCCAATCTCCAATTTCTGTTACCGAGTTGGGGATAACTGTCGTTTTGCAGCCTTTAATTAGAGTGTTTGTCGCTGTTTCGATAATAGCATTACAACCCTCACGAGAATCATACACTGGGTTGCCATCCGCTACTACAATACTCTCAAGCGAGGTGCAGCCTTCGAAAGCGTGCCCTGCTATCGTCTTTACCGACTCGGGAATTGTGATACTCTTAAGCGAGGTGCAATTTCTGTAAGTGTTGTAACTAAACTCTGTTGTTCCATCTGGAATAATGCCCACACCATCCTTAATTTCAAATTGTGCCATAGGTTTATTCGTTCAATATTGCTATTTTCGATTATCAACTTTGGTAGTTTAGTTTGTACTATTCTACCCATCTATTGCAGACATTTTCTACTTTTAGTTGCACGCACACATCTTTTCGATTGGAGCCGAGTGATTCTGGAAGAAGCACTCGTTTTACAACCCATCCGTCTTTATTTGCTCTTGACTTAAATGAGCCCTTGGCAATCACAAACTTTTTACCCTCGGCAATAGCCTTTTTATAAGCATCGGAGTATGCACCATAATATGTACCTTTATCATAATCGATAATAGCGTATGGATGAATTACAAAATCTGCAAACTCGTCATCTGTGTCAAAGAACATTACATCCTCAACACTTTTAAGACCATTTACTCTCAAATTCATTCGCAACCTTTTTGCCGCTCTCTCACTTTCGTCAATAGGATATCCAGTATTCAAATCTCCGTTTTCAGTGTCCGTCAATACCTTATTTAATCGTAGTCTCATATCATTTAGTATTTTAACTTTTCCCTATTTTCACTAATACGCTCAACAAATTTAAGAATTATTTGCGGAATATCAAAAGGTTAAGCGGATTATATAGCCAACTAATTCCAGTCGCGCCAACTCATCGCACGCTTAATCTCAACATAGCATCCGCTCCTAAGATGTTCGGCAAGTTTGGCAGGATTTTCCCAATCTATATCGAGGGTTACACCTTCACCCAACGAGCGTTTTACCTCATAGACATAACCCCAAATCTCCGCCTCACGGAGGTTTGCGAAATCCTCGAAGGCATCGCCCCTGATTCCCTCGACATTTTCGGGGATTGTAACCTTTGTAAACCCTGCACAGTTATCGATATTATCAAAGAGCGACTTGGTAATCGTCTTACCTTCGAATATAACTTTGCGATAATCATCGTCATTTTCCAGCAAAATTGCAGGTTTCTTTGAAATCACTAAAGCCATAACACTATATTTCTTAACGGTTTCTACTCTTTCTTCTTTCGCGGAGCACCTCTTCGTGTATCTCCTCCTCTGCACAGGCAGCCGCTGCAGCAGCAAGTGTCAATCCTACAAGAATCATCGGCACAGACACCCAATTAGACTCGATAAATACAATGTCAAACCACGACAAGAAGTCGTCAATGATTCCCAAAGCCATAAGCGCAACGCCTATAAAGCCCATAATCTTCAAAAATCTCATAATCTATAAAGTTTTTAATTTTAATCTAACCACACGAGACGCTTAAAGAACTTAATCCAGAACTCTCGTACATCCCTGCGCTCTAATTTGCGGATGCTCTTGTAATATTCAGGAACCCACTCTCTGGCAATCTTGGCACCTAATGGTTGGGTTGAACCAATGATTATCCAAATCGCAAAAGTAAATGCCGGTATAAGAACAAACCAGGCTGTAACAATATCACCAAGATTTTCCTCTAAAGTTCCCGCTCTATACATTAACCCAAAGAGCAAAAGGAATATTATGGTCGCAACTATCCAACCTCCGTTTATCCACGGGCGATATCTGCAACGCCTTTTAAGTATGGCAACAACACCCAAAGGGTTTCGCTTGGCGTTGCACCACCACAACTGCGTAAAGTATGCCCCAACTCCTACTGAAAATATCCAAATTTTTGTAGTAGACCATTCCAGATAGTATCCGAGCCAAGCAGTAAGACCACCTGCCACGGCCATTAAAAATAGGTGGAAAAACAGTGCGCGCCTATCACTCTTAAAGTTTTGCTCATCTACGAATATTAGATTTTCAACCCATCTTTTAGTCTTTTCCTTTTTCTCCTCCTCGGTCATCTCCGGCTCCTTTGGGGCGACCTCCTTCTTCCTCGCTCGCCCCTTCCAGCCATGCTCGGCAACCAACTCTCGCTCGGCGTTATAGACCACGATATTGACCTTATTATCCACAATCTCCCACTCGTTGGCGGGAGCCTCCTTGATAATCTCTTTGCCCTCGTGTTTGAGTATAGCCTTTACCAAAGCGGTGGCATCGTCGTAATCCGCAGGATCGTAGTCGTAGGTCGTAATCTTCGCTATCTCGTAGTCGTCAGGGTCGAATGACGCATCAAAGACAACGTCGTCAGCATCGAGAGTGTAATACTTAAGTTTACCATTGTCATAGGTATAGGCAAGGGTTTCACGCTCAACAACACCATCCTCATCTACGGTGTCAAAGGAGATAAGCATCAACGCACCATCCAAATCTTCAAATGTTAGATTCTGTTTCATATCTCTGTTTTTACATAAAATAGAAACTTTTCAAAAAATTTCAATAAAATGAGCAACTTTATTTTTAGGTGTACATATAAATGATTGATTATCAGTCGTTGGTAGATTGTTTGTTTGCACGCCAATAACAGAAAACTATTTTACTTGGATAACTACAGTGAGTGTCGTGTGAGTGCAAATTACAAAACAGGCACAACTCTTTGAGTAATTGAGAGTAACAGAAAAGTATTAAAGCCCCGGCGGATTCACGGAGAAAGGACAGTCTTTTTGACTGTCCATTTCTCGTGAATCAGTATTTACATTCCATCTAAGTCCCCCTTTGACAAAGGGGGACTTGTTTGCAGACACTCTCATATTCGCATACGCCCAATAATATTCTAACTTAATGCGGGTTAGGAGGATATGGTTGGGATTACTGCTTAGGCTCAGACCTAAGCTCAGCTTAGACCTATGCTCAGGCTTAGGCTTGAGGAGATTGATGTCGCGTAGTATCAGTTGCGTAAGCTGTTGGCGTACTCTATGAGTTCTGTTAGAGCGCAAGGGGAATATTCTATCTTGAGCATCGCTACAGTACCCAGGGCATCTATAAGATACACCCGCGGAACATAGGTTGTAGCGTATAAGTTGAATATCCTCCTATCAGCATCTGCCACCATAGCAACGGTATAGCCCGCAGCAGCACTATATTCTCTAAGCTCTTCCTTAGTTGCATCGCGCCCCACAGCAAGAATTGGTGGCAATTGCGCCTCGCTATTTATAAGTCCCTGAAGCTCATCTAAGAGCATCCTGCAGTCGGGACAGGTGTGCGAAAATAGGATTAGCATCATATATTCGCCTTGATAATCCGCAAGTGATACCTCTGTACCATCAAGAAGTGTCGCACTGAACAACGGCGCTTTGTCACCCTCTTTCACAAGACTACTCTCTTCGTACGATGGCAAATCTTCAATCACAGGACTACCACATCCCGTAAACACAAGTGCTAAAATGCTAACAATAATATTACAAAACAGCCTCATATTTATCATACATATATCTATATTAAAATATTTATAATAAATAATAATATGCTCTTATATATACCTATAATCATCATTAAAAAGAATATATATACTTAGTTCCTAAAAACTCTATCGCACCACAAATATACAACGATTTCACAAATAACTACCACTATCGTAGCTTATCCCGAAAAAATATCACAATTTGGCTATACTTTTTATCAAAAAAAATTTGGAGGGGGGGGGAATTTTATCATATATTTGCACAATTAACACGCTTGTGTACGCATACGCGCGCAATTAAAGCGTTAAAGATTCAATCAAACTACTAACAGATAATACGATGAGGAAGGTTGCACTTCTTTTAGCATTTCTTGTATTCGGCGTTGCAGCATCCAACGCCCAAAATGTAGCAATCAAGACAAACTTGCTACACGATGCAACAAAATCTATTAACCTTGGTGTCGAGGTTGGCGTGAGCCAGCGGTGGACTATCGACATATCGGGGAACTACAACTCATGGAGCAAGGACTCCAGCGTTAAATGGAAGCACATCTACATTCAGCCTGAGGCTCGTTATTGGTTCTGTGATAGCTTTGCAGGTCATTTCGTAGGTGGTCATCTCATCTATGGAGCTTTCAATTTCGGCAATCTCAACAACAATATCTCATTTCTTGGTACCGACCTCTCACCTCTTTCGAAGTATCGCTACCAAGGATTTGGTTATGGCATAGGCGTCTCGTATGGCTATGCCTTTATATTGAGCAAGCACCTCAACATAGAGCTTGAGTTGGGCGTGGGCTACATCCTTGCCGACTACCAGCAGTATGAGTGTGACACCTGTGGACGATATATTGGCAAGGGGCTTCACAACTACTTTGGTCCTACGAAGGCAGCAGTCAATTTTGTTTATCTCTTTTAACGCATTGATATATGAGAAGAGTTTTAGCTATTTTAGTGATAACCGCCACCTTTATTGTTAGCGCATCAGCACAGCGCTATGATGGTGTTATGGTTGACAGATACTCTATGGAGCGCATTGGCGATAGCATACGCCTTGATATACATTTCAACACCGACAATCTCGATATTCGCAACAACGAGGTAGCTGTAATAACACCAATGATTGTCAAGGGCGACAAGAGTATCACCCTACGCTCATGTGGCATATACAGCCGTATGCGCGATATTTACCACACTCGTAACGAGCATCTTGCCCCCACGACAGATGCCGATATACGCTTTCGAGAGAGAGGCGTACCTGAGGTGATAGACTACCATGTGGTCCTGCCATATACCGACTGGATGGAGAATTGCTCGGTGGTTATCACGCGTCATGGCTATGGCTGCTGTGGCAGCAACCTATGGAGAGAGAGGGAGGAACTTATAGAGCGTTTCCCCTACGAACGATATATCCCTGAGATGATATACCTGCATCCTGAGGTCGAGGTTGTCAAGACACGCGCACTTCGTGGGTCTGCATATATCGACTTCCCTGTAAGTCGCACAGAGATATATCCCGACTATCACGACAATAGAAACGAGCTACGCAAGATTACGGGGACTATCGACTCGGTGAAGAACGATAGCGATATAACTATCCGCCATCTATCTATCAAGGGTTTTGCATCACCTGAGAGCCCCTACAAGAATAATACCCGTTTGGCAAAGGGGCGTACTGCATCATTGAAGGCGTATGTAGAGGATATGTACCACTTTGGCGAGGGCTTTATCGACACATCCTTCGAGCCTGAGAATTGGGAGGGTCTTGAGGCTTATGTTGAAAATTCAAACCTTAAGCATCGCGATGAGATATTGGCGGCTATACGCTCAAATCGTGAGCCTGACAACAAGGAGTGGTACATCAAGTCAAATTGGCCTGATGACTACCGCCACTTGTTAGAGGTATGCTATCCTAAACTCCGCCGCTCGGATTATGTTATCGAGTATGAGATACGCAGCTATACAACACCTGAGGAGATTGAGGCAGTAATGTTTACCGCACCTCAGAAGCTCTCCCTTGAGGAGTTTTATATCCTTGCACAAAGTTATGAGCAGGGCAGCGACCTCTATAATGAGGTGTGGGAGATTGCAATACGCATGTATCCATCCGACCCTGTAGCAAACCT